>SPVA01000114.1 GCA_013530545.1 Acinetobacter lwoffii | reverse complement strand
AATCCAAGTACAATACGGCGCTAGTCGAGGGATGCTGCGACGTTTTACAGGCACTAAATGTAAAATCGCTAGGCTCGACCATCGGTCAGACATTCGTTCTGATCAACAACGGCATCCGCGAACAGAACGATCCAATCTATTTTTTCCTAGGAGATCCTGATGAACGCGGTTACTGCTTCATTTACAGATTACAAAGTTGCTGATATTTCACTTGCTGATTACGGCCGTAAAGAAATTAAACTTGCTGAAGCTGAAATGCCAGCCCTCATGGGTCTGCGTAAACGCTACTCAGCAGCAAAACCACTTGCAGGCGCGAAAATTCTCGGCTGTATCCACATGACCATTCAAACTGCCGTTTTAATTGAAACACTGGTTGAATTGGGCGCTGAAGTTCGCTGGACTTCATGTAACATCTTCTCTACTCAAGACCATGCTGCTGCTGCTATCGCTGCTGCGGGCATTCCTGTATTTGCTTGGAAAGGCGAAACTGAAGAAGAATACATGTGGTGTCTTGAACAACAAATCAATGTAAATGGCAAACCTTGGGATGCCAACATGATTCTTGACGATGGCGGTGATTTAACGCTACTTGTTCACGAAAAATACCCAGAAGTGATTGCAAAAATTCACGGTGTAACTGAAGAAACAACGACAGGTGTTCAACGTCTGTACGAAATGCTTCGTGATGGCACTTTAAAAGTTCCTGCAATCAACGTAAATGATTCAGTAACCAAGTCTAAAAACGACAACAAATACGGTTGCCGTCACTCACTAAATGATGCAATCAAACGTGGTACAGATATGCTTTTATCTGGCCGTCGTGCGCTGGTAATCGGTTACGGTGACGTAGGTAAAGGTTCTGCTCAATCCCTTCGTCAAGAAGGCATGATTGTACGCGTAACTGAAGTTGATCCAATTTGTGCAATGCAAGCATGCATGGACGGTTACGAAGTTGTATCTCCATACAAAAATGGTGTGCAAACTGGCAAGAAAGAAGACATCAATGTTGACCTTCTTCAGAATACTGACCTGATCGTAACGACTACGGGTAACTACCACGTTTGTGATTCAGCAATGCTTGATTCATTAAAAGCGGGCGCTGTTGTATGTAACATCGGTCACTTCGATACTGAAATTGATACAGCTTACCTACGTGGTTACAAGTGGGTTGAAGTTAAACCTCAAGTACACCAAGTGTATCGTTCAGAAAATGAAAATGATTACCTGATCCTTCTTTCTGAAGGCCGTTTGGTGAACCTGGGTAATGCGACTGGTCACCCATCACGTATTATGGATGGTTCATTTGCCAACCAGGTATTGGGTCAAATGCATTTGTTCGCTGAGAAATTTGCTGATCTTCCAGAATCTGAAAAAGCTGCACAAATTCGTGTAGAGCTTCTTCCTAAGAAATTAGATGAAGAGGTTGCTGCTGCGATGGTTGCTGGTTTCGGTGGTGTCTTGACTCAATTGACTCAAGAACAAGCGGATTACTTGGGCGTTCAAGTTGAAGGTCCGTTTAAAGCGGATGCTTATAAATACTAAGTTTTTACCTCTCCTAAGTCCTCTCCTGAAAGGAGAGGACTTACCCCCTGATTCATAAATCGTGAGGTTTCCCCCTCTCCCTTTGGGAGAGGGTCAGGGTGAGGGTAAAGAATTAATACAAGTATTTATAAAAAAGGATTTGAACATGTCTAAACAGATTCCAATTTCATTTGAATTCTTCCCAACCAAAACTGATGTAGGCGCGGAAAAACTCAAGGTTGTACATCAAGAGTTACAACTCTTAAATCCAGAATTCTTTTCTGTGACCTATGGTGCTGGCGGTTCGACCCGTGAACGCACCCTGTCTACCATCAATGACTTTAATGGAAAAGGTGCACCTGTCGCCCCTCACTTGTCTTGTATTGGCGATGACAAAGCACGTATTGCTGAACTTCTAGACCTGTACAAATCTCAAGGCATTAACCGTATTGTTGCCCTGCGTGGTGACTTGCCTTCAGGCCAAGTGGGTTTGGGTGAATTACCTTATGCAGCTGATCTGGTTCGCTTTATCCGCGAACATTCAGGCGATCATTTTAAAATTGAAGTCGCAGCTTATCCGGAAATGCATCCACAGGCAGAAAGCTTTGACAAAGACATTCAGCACTTTGTTGAAAAAGTTCAGGCCGGTGCCAATGCCGCTTTAACCCAGTTTTTCTTCAATCCAGATGCCTATTTCTATTTTGTAGATCGGATCCAGAAAGCAGGAATCGATATTCCGGTTGCCCCTGGCATCATGCCAATTACCAATGCCAGCAACCTGATTCGTTTTGCTGATGGTACCGGTGCCGAGATTCCACGCTGGATTCGTAAGCAACTGGCAACTTATGGTGACGATACTGCCAGCATTAAAGCCTTTGGCCATGAAGTTGTGGTTAAATTCTGTGAGCGTCTGCTTGCAGGTGGTGCACCAAGCTTGCATTTCTATACCATGAATACCACTGACCCGACCCGTCAGCTGGTCACTGATCTTGGTTTAGCTTAAGCCCTTTATTTCACCGACTTTTTGAGTAGAACGATCAATGCCACGTTTTTATATAGATGCTGATTTAACTGTTGATGTCAGCCTTGAGCTTACGGAAACTGTATTTCATCATTGGGTAAAGGTTTTACGCGCACAAGTCGGTGAAAGCGCGACCCTGTTCAATGGACAGGGTGGCGAATATGACGTGACTTTAACCGAGGTTGCTAAAAAATCAGCCACCGTCTCAGTCAATGCATTTAATCCTGCCAATCGCACACCTAAGTTCCAGGCTTTGCTCGGTCAGGTGATGAGCAAAGGCGACCGTATGGATTATGCGATTCAAAAAGCAGTCGAACTGGGCGTTTCCGAAATTCAGCTGCTGACTTCAGATCGTTGTGAAATGCGTTTAAAGTATGATCGTGACCAGAAAAAACTGGATCACTGGCAAGGTATTGCCATTGCCGCTTGTGAACAATGTGGTCTAAACATTGTACCCAAGATTTTAGCGCCCATCTCACTTGAAAAATGGCTAGAAAATGAATTGCCAAACACCAAACTGGTTTTAGCACCCAATAAAGATGAAACAGATGTACTGGCAGAGGCGACCTTAGATCTTGCCCTGCTGATTGGCCCTGAAGGTGGCCTGAGTGAGGCAGAAATTAGTGCCGCAAACCAGAAAGGTTTTCTCAACTGGTGTATAGGTGAGCGCGTCCTGCGTACCGAAACTGCTCCTGTTGTTGCCCTGTCAATTTTGAATTATGTGCTTTAGTTCATCGGATGAGTAAAAATTTGTCTTTAATTTTGTTGATTTTTATTTTTAAGACATCTAATCTCGACTAAAGAATAATAAATACTTATTAATTGATTTCACACATTTCCTGGGGTTTTTTATAATAACAATGCACAAGGACGAAAACCGTTTAGGATGAATACAGGCATTGAATCACATGGTTGATAATCAGGACGACTATATTCAGCAGCATTTACATGATGCTCAGATTGCGAACACGCTTCGTCATAGTCGCTATTTTTTGCTCAGTATAATGGTGATCTGCCTTTATATTTTTTGTATTTATCACATTCAATATAGCCCGTCTAATACGTATTTTAATACCTGGTTTATTCTGACAGAATTTCTGGTCAGCATGTGTTGGCTGGTAAGTACGCTGTATTTTAAACCTGAACAATATAACCAGAAAAGTGCACACCGCTGGTTACAGATACAGAGTCTGGCTGTTGGCATCAGTATCGCGGCAGGTATTTTTACGATTTATTATTATTTGCCACAGGCCAATCCTGCATTTGAAGATATTGAAGCACTGACCTTGTCTGCCTTGTTGCTGATTGTTACCCAAGCTTTCGGTTTAACCTACCTAACCCAGAAACTGAGCTATTTTTGTCTGGTCTTTTTGCCGTCCTTATTCCCTTTTTTACTGTCGCAGCTTGACCATGTCGGTCATTCCAATCCCTTTTTTGGTCTGGCCTTAAACTTTGCGCTCATAGTGATTCTGCTGTGCGCGACAAGTAGTTATCGAATTCACAGCCGCACCTCACGTCTGTATGCGGAAAATGATATTTTGGTGAAAAATGCAGAACAGCAAGTGCATTGGACTGATGAACTGTGCCAGCAACTCAAAACTGAAGTCAATAAATCCAAAGATATTGAACAGCAATTACAGCTCAGTAACCAATTGCTGGAGCAAAAAGTACGGGAACGTACCTATGATATTGAACAGATCAATCATGACCTGAAGAATCAGCAGCAGAATCTAAAACTTGCACATGAAATTGCCGGTATTCGGCCATGGGACTGGAATATTCAAGAGCGCAGCATCACCTTAACCAATCATAAAGACGAAAAGATTCTGCGCGATTCCAAAGACCACCATTTGCAATTACAGTATCTGATTCACCCCGAAGATCTGGACTATTTTAAGCGCAATATGAAACAACATCTGCGTGGCCAGATTAAACGCTATGATGCCACTTACCGGATCAAGCTCAGTGAAGGTGGCTGGAGTTGGGTGCATGATATTGGTCGGGTGATCAGTCGTGATCCTAAAAATAAAAAACCCTTGCGCATGGTCGGCATCCGTCGTGATATCCAGCAGGAACGTCTGTCTCAGGAACGTTTAAAGCTGGTGGCCAGTGTACTGGAACAGGCTGCGGAAGGCATTTTCATTCTGAATCCTGATTTGGATTATATCGATGTCAATCCTCACTACGAATACCTGAGCGGTTTTGAGCGTGACGAAATTATCGGTAAATCCTTATTTGATATTGCGGTGCAAAATAAATCCCAGCAACGTACTTTTCAGGCCAATATTGTCAAACAGATTCAAAAGATTGGCTCTTATGATGGAGAGGTTTATGCCAAATTTCTGTCTGGTAAAGAGTCGACTTTATGGCTGCATATTAATGCCGTGACTGATGATGAAGGCCGGATTACCCATTATATTGGCATTGTCTCAGATCTGACTGAACGTAAATTACAGGAACAGCGCCTGTCCTATCTGGAAAATTACGACACGCTGACCGATTTACCGAACCGCTTCTATTATAACTATCAGCTGCACCAATATCTGGTTTCGCAAAAAGACTCTATTAAAGAGATGGCGGTGATTCGGCTTAACATCGACCGTTTCCGGCCATTGAATGAATACCTGTCCAATAACGGTGGTGATGAACTTTTACGTCAGGTGGCGCAGCGGCTGCGCATGACCAATGCAGAAGCGCTATTTGTGGCACATCTAAACGGTGATGATTTTGCCATTCTCTATGAAATTTCGCATATTCGCCCTTCAGTTCAGCACCATTGTGAACGCATTGCTCAGGCCTTTAGCAGACCATTTAATATTTACGGTCAGGAGCATGTGATTACCCTGTCCATGGGAGTAGCATTTTATCCGGATCATGGCCGTCAGCTGGATTATTTAAATAACTGCGCTGAACAGGCATTGAACGAAGCCAAAAATCTCGGCGGCAATACCATTCATTTTTATTCCAGTGAAAATAATGCTTTACAGAACAAAGGAGTTTTCCTGGAACGTGATTTGCGCAAAGCAATCCAGAATAATGAACTGGTGGTGTATTATCAGCCAAAAATCAATTTCAGCGATCAAAGCATTTATGGCTTCGAAGCGCTGATTCGCTGGAACCATCCAGAAAAAGGCATTATCGCACCAGGCCTATTTATACCGTTAGCTGAACAGACCAGCCTGATTTCAGACATTGGCCGTCTGGTGATCCAGCAGGCCGCTAAACAGATTCGCCAATGGAATGATCTGGGCTTTAATCATATTTGTGTATCAGTCAATATCGTGGCGCAGCAATTGCGTCGTGGTCAATTACTTGATGATCTGGACCAAGCCATTGCAGACAACCATATTTCTGGCGCCAGTCTGGAACTGGAAATTACCGAATCTTCTTTAATCGAAAATTCGGAAGCGGTTAAAAATCTGCTGAATGAGATTAAACAGCGACATATTCATATTGCCCTAGATGATTTTGGTACAGGTTATTCCTCCCTCTCCTATCTTGCTGATTTCCCTATTGATACCTTAAAAATTGATCGCAGTTTTGTTTGCAAGATTGGGGAAAACAAGCAGGCAGCGATTGTCAGCGCCATGGTGGCCATGGGTAAAGCCATGGGCATGACCGTGGTCGCGGAAGGGATCGAGACTGAAGAACAGCTAGAATATCTACGTGATTTAGACTGTGATATTGCCCAGGGTTACTTATTTTCCAAACCGCTTCCTGAGCAGGATGCAACCGCTTATTTAGTACGAGACAAGACGCATCAGACTTATATATCTCAAGTCTAAGTCCATACCCGAGCACAATAAGTTTGTTGGAAAAACGGCCGTCTTTGTCTGTCCGAACTGGCCAACAAATGGTATATTCAGGAACATAAATAAATTTTTTGCCCGCTGACCGGGTAATCTTTACAACGATCGAGAGACTGATGGACGAACAATCTTTAAAGCAACAGGCCCTTTACTATCACGAATTTCCTACCCCGGGGAAAATCAGCGTTACACCAAGCAAACAATTGGTCAACCAACGTGACTTGGCCCTTGCTTACTCGCCTGGCGTAGCTGCACCATGTCTTGAGATTGAACGCGACCCTTCAACTGCTGCATTGTATACGGCTCGTGGTAACCTGGTTGCTGTCGTGACCAATGGTACTGCCGTGCTTGGCCTGGGTAATATTGGTCCTTTGGCTTCTAAACCTGTTATGGAAGGTAAAGGCGTATTATTCAAAAAATTTGCTGGCGTTGATGTATTCGATATCGAAATTGCTGAAAATGATCCAGACAAAATTGTGGATATTGTCGCTGCATTAGAACCGACTTTCGGCGGGATTAACCTTGAAGATATCAAGGCGCCAGAGTGTTTCTATATCGAGCAAAAATTGCGTGAACGCATGAATATCCCGGTATTCCATGATGATCAGCACGGTACTTCGATCATTGTCGGTTCTGCGCTCCTCAATGCGTTACAAATCAACGGCAAAAAAATTGAAGACATCAAGATTGTGGCTTCAGGCGCGGGTGCTGCTGCACTGTCTTGTTTGAATCTGCTTTGCGCTCTGGGTGCTAAAAAAGAGAACATCATCGTTGCCGATTCACGCGGTCTGCTGACTACGCATCGTGAAGGCCTGGATGAATCCAAGAAAGCCTATGTACAAGACATCGAAGCTACTCAGCTCGGTGACGTGATTGCGGGTGCAGACATGTTCCTCGGTCTTTCTGCTGCGGGCATTTTGACCAAAGAAATGGTCAAGGTCATGGCTGAAGATCCGATCATCTTTGCCTTGGCAAACCCGGATCCAGAAATTCTGCCTGAACATGCGCATGAAGTACGTGATGACGTGATCATGGCAACTGGCCGTTCTGACTATCCGAACCAGGTGAATAACGCACTGTGCTTCCCGTACATCTTCCGTGGTGCATTGGACGTTGGTGCAACCACCATTAACGAAGAAATGAAAATTGCCTGTGTCCACGCGATCGCGCGTATGGCACACGTTGAAGCTGATGCGGCGACTTATGGTGAAAAATCTGCATCATTTGGCCGTGAATACCTGATTCCGGGACCACTGGATCAACGTTTGATTCTAGAAATCGCACCTGCTGTTGCACAAGCAGCCATGGATTCTGGTGTCGCGACGCGCCCAATCAAAGATTTCTCACATTATCGTCAACGTTTGTCTGAGTTTGTCTACAACTCTGCATTCATGATGAAACCGATTTTCGAACAAGCCAAATCTGATCCTAAACGTATTGCTTATGCGGAAGGTGAAGACCTGCGTGTACTTCGCGCAGTTCAAATTGCGGTAGATGATGGTCTGGCAATTCCAATTCTGGTGGGTCGCCCAGTTGTAATTGAAGCCAACATCAAAAAATTGGGTCTACGTCTTGAAGATGGCGTGAATATCACGATTGTCGATCAGGAAAAGAACCCGAACTACGAAATGTTTGCAGACGATTACTACAACATCATGCAGCGCAAGGGTGTAACGCCTGAATATGCACAGCGTGAAGCACGTCGCCGCTCGACCCTAATCGCAGCGATGCTTGTGAAACATGGTATGGCAGACGGTATGCTGTGTGGTACGTATTCAAGCTACGACATTCATCTGGACTTTGTCAGCAACATCATTGGCAAGAAAGATGGTCATAACACCTTCTTTACCCTGAATGCCTTGATGCTTGAAGACCGCAACCTGTTCATTGCCGATACCTATGTCAATACTAATCCAACGGCTGAACAGCTGGCTGAAATGACCATTCTGGCGGCTGAAGAAGTCCGCCGTTTCGGTATGACACCACGTATTGCCCTGCTTTCTCATTCAAGCTTCGGTTCAGACCAGCATGATGCCAGCGCGCAAAAAATGCGTAAGGTATATGACATCCTGTCTGAAATCGCGCCTGAGCTGGAAGTTGAAGGTGAAATGCACGGTGATGCTGCACTGGATGAGAACATTCGTCAGTTTGCATTCCCGAATTCACGTTTCAAAGGCTCTGCAAACTTGCTGATCATGCCGAATCTGGATGCAGCCAATATCTCGTTTAACCTGTTAAAAGCAACTTCAGGCAACAACGTAACGATTGGTCCAATTCTGTTGGGTGCTGCGAAACCTGTCCACATTTTGACGCCGACTGCGACCACGCGCCGTGTGATCAACATGACTGCACTGACTGTTGCAGAAATCCAGCAAGCAGAACAAGATGCACTTTAAGCCAATGACAAGATAACGACGCATCAGCCTCGTTTCTTAACTTGAGAAAACCTCTATTCTGTAGCATGATGCTTGTAAGAATAGAGGTTTTTTCATGCAAGTTTATTTAGTAGGCGGCGCAGTTCGAGATCATTTGCTCGGACACCCCTATCACGAAAAAGATTATGTGGTCGTTGGTGCAACTCCCGCGCAAATGCTTGACTTAGGCTATCAGCCCGTAGGCAAAGATTTTCCTGTTTTTCTACATCCCCAAACAAAAGAAGAATATGCACTGGCGCGTACCGAACGTAAATCTGGCGCCGGTTATCATGGTTTTGAGTTTCATACCGATGTCAGCGTTACACTGGAGCAAGATCTGATTCGTCGCGATCTGACCATTAATGCTATGGCCATGGATGATGCCGGCCAGGTTTATGATCCTTATGGCGGTCAACAGGATCTGGAAAACCGGATTCTACGTCATGTTTCCGATGCCTTTGTCGAAGATCCATTACGGGTACTGCGGATTGCCCGTTTTGCTGCCCGTTATACGAGTGCAGGCTTTGTGATTGCCGATGAAACCTTGGCATTAATGCAACGCTTGACTGAATCCGGTGAATTAAATGCATTGACACCGGAACGCGTCTGGAAAGAGACTTCCCGTGCTTTATCCGAACGTCATGCTGATGTGTATTTTGAAGTATTACGTCAATGTGGTGCTTTAAAGGTACTCTTCCCTGAGATTGACGCCTTATATGGCATTCCACAGCGCCCTGAATATCATCCGGAAATTGACTGTGGCATTCATACCATGATGTCCTTGCAGCAGGCGTGTCGTCAAAATTATAGTCTGGATGTACGTTTTGCCGTTTTAGTGCATGACTTAGGAAAAGCTTTGACGCCAGTTGAAGAATTACCGCGACATATCATGCATGAAGAGCGAGGCATCAAGCCAGTGAATGAACTATGTGACCGCTTAAAAGTGCCGACGTATACCAAGCAGCTGGCTTTAGCAGTGTGCAAAGAGCATCTAAAATGCCATCAGGCCTTTAATCTTAAGCCGGGAACCTTATGGCGATTATTGCAACGTCTGGATGTGTTACGTCGTCCTGAACGTGTCGAAGCTTTCGTTCAGGCGTGTGAATGTGATTCACGTGGCCGTTTGGGTCTGGAAGATCGTGTCTATCCACAAGCACAATATGTCCTTGATGCCATGCAGACCGTACGTGCCATCAAGGCACAAGACCTGCCTGCCGACATTCAGGGACCGGATATTGGCGAAATGCTGATTGAACGACGGATTCAGGCACTCGGTGAACTCAAAGCACAACAAACCGTAGCAATTGAATAATAAAAAAAGCACCCTCGGGTGCTTTTTTTATAGCTTAATTTCTCTTTATCAAAAAAGGAATTAAGAAATATTGAATCCGCATCATCAGGAAATATCTGCCGGAAAAGTAATCACCTGCTCCAGTTTCATTTGATTGGTTGCAATCATCAACAAACGGTCAATTCCAAGGGCAATTCCAGAACATTCCGGCATATTCGGTAAAGCCGCCAGTAAATACTCATCGATGGGCATGACATGCAAGCCCAGCTTGGCCCGTTCTGCATTATCCGCCTCAAAGCGCGAACGCAATACGTCGGCATCAATCAGCTCATCATAGGCATTGGCCAATTCTAAACCTTCGATATACAGTTCAAAACGTGCGGCGACCAGTTCACCATCTTCATCGGTTCGGGTTTTGGCCAGTGATGCCATTTCAGGGGGGAAATCAGTCAGGAATACTGCAGTATCAAAACCCAGACTCGGTTCAACCATATGTGAAAATAACAGGTCGATATAACCGAGACGATCCTCGCCTAAATCCAGATTGAGTCCAACGCGGCGGCAGCAATCTTTCAGTTCCTGTAAAGTGGCTTGAAGTGGATTGAGATCCAGACGATCCATGAAAGCATGTTTATAGCTCAGAATGGTCGGACGGACTTCGCCAAAACGTGCTTTCAAAGTCACATTCAGCAAATCCGATACTTCAAACATCAGATCTTTTAAGCTAAATCCCGGGCGATACCATTCCAGCATGGTGAATTCGCTATTGTGCTTGCGTCCATGCTCATCATTGCGGAAGACCTTACAGATTTGGTAAATGGGTCCACTACCACTGGCCAATAAGCGCTTCATAGCAAATTCGGGTGAGGTCTGCAAATAATGCGTATTCAGTTTACCCAGCACATGGCGCTGTGCCTGTACCGAGGCTAAATGCACATCGGTCACACCAGCTTGAGACAAAATCGGTGTTTCAACCTCTAATACATCCCGCTCAGCGAAATACTGGCGGATTTGACGATATAAGGTTGCACGCGCGTGCATGGCTTGAAGGTCACAAGTGGGGTGATAAGTCATCGTCATGCCTTCGGCCCACCATGAGCTGCCCACTCACGACGCAGCGGATAAGTTTTACGTAAATGATCAAATGCCTGCTGATCGATTTTGCCTTCTTTGAGACAGGCGCGTAGATTGGCATCATCACGAGCAATGTCATAAATTTGGGATAAATGCTGTTGCAATGCCATTTTTAAATTCTGCCCATGAAAAAACTGCTCACAGACAGGCAGCTGGGTTTCAAACTGTTTACTGGCTGCAAAACCGAAAGTTTGACAAAAAGCCTCATAAATCATCTGAGTACCGCGCGCTTTGCCTTCCAAGCTATAACCGGCAATATGCGGAGTCACCAAGGTTACTAGATCCAGAAGTTCTGCTGAAATCAGCGGTTCGTGTTCAAAGACATCCAAAATCACGGTTCGGTGTGTCGCCTGTATATCCTGGATTAGCGCGGCCTCTTCAATGACTGGCCCACGTGCTGAATTAATCAGGATTGGGTCAGGCTGCATTTTTGCCAACGCAGCAGCATTAAATAAATGATAGGTTGGATATGCGCCTGTTATGGTTAAAGGGACATGAATCGAAATTGCATCCGCCTGCTGCAGCAATTCATGAAATTCAACTTGATTAATCTGCTCTCTTTGCACAAAAGGATCGCAACCGAGCACACGCCAACCCAAGATCTTCGCCATGTAGGCCAGTCGGGTTCCGACATTACCCAAACCGACAATACCCAGGGTAAATGTCGTATTGGCATCGAGTAATTCAGGACGTACCTGCAATAATGCGGTAATGACATATTCAGCCACTGCTTGCGCATTACAGCCGGCTGCATTACTCCACTGAATCCCATGTTGTTCTAATGCAGCAATATCCAAATGATCTGTACCAATGGTGGCACTGCCCACAAATTTGATCGAACTATTCTGTAGCAGTACTTCATTGACCTGAGTCACTGAACGTACCAGCAAGCTATCGGCATCTTTGACATCATCTGCGCTTAAGGTTCGCCCTGCACAATGTTGAATATCACCAAATTCGGAAAAGAAATAATCGGTAAATGCCAGATTTTCATCTGCGACAATTTTCATAATGAGATCCATATGATGCTTGGGCGTATGATAGCGCGTTGGCGCCTCTGACTCTATATTTGGCCGATACGTCCATTTTTCAAGATTTTATGCCTTGAGTTCAGGACTGAGGAATTGAACATTCAACCTATACAGCCTCAAAAAGCAAAACCCCAATCTTTCGACTGGGGTTTTAAAAATTTGGCGGAAGCGGTGAGATTCGAACTCACGGAGGACTCACACCCTCGTCGGTTTTCAAGACCGGTGCATTAAACCGCTCTGCCACGCTTCCTTGGCCGCCATCATATAAATAAATTAGATTTTTGGCAATAAAATTTAGCGAAACTTCTATAAAAAGCGGCTTATTCAGCTAAAAATCATCCG
Source organism: Acinetobacter lwoffii (assembly GCA_013530545.1). Taxonomy (GTDB): domain Bacteria; phylum Pseudomonadota; class Gammaproteobacteria; order Pseudomonadales; family Moraxellaceae; genus Acinetobacter; species Acinetobacter lwoffii_G. The sequence continues at coordinate 32,240 of SPVA01000114.1, read as the reverse complement.
AAATCAAAGCCAACCTGGGCATTTTCATTCAAAGATTTGAATCTTGAAATGATCTTGAGTTGTATTTAACTCAGTAGAGAATAATGAGAGAAATAACCACATTCAGCATCAAGCGGATCAACAACTGAAAAAATATTCAGACATAAAAAAACCCAGTCAAATTGACTGGGTTTTTAAAATTTGGCGGAAGCGGTGTCCGTCTAACAGCAGTCCAAAGCAATCTAACACAATATTAAAATAAATTATTTTTCATATACTTAATAATTTAATCATCCAAAACCGTCTTGTCTAATCCAATCATTTCCAGTATTTTATGAGGGGTAGGTTGTGGGGTAAAAATAATATGCCAAAGAAATCTAAAGAGCTATCTGCTCTCAGTGTAGCAAAAATCAAAAAGACTGGTCGACATTCTGTAGGCGGTGTTGATGGCTTATATCTAAATGTCGAGGGTAATTCCCGTGTCTGGATTTTGCGTGCTGTTGTGGGTAAACGGTTGGATAAAGATGGGAAGCTAAAACCTCATCGCCGTGATATTGGTATTGGTCCCTACCCTGAAGTTTCTTTAGCAGAAGCTCGTGCTAAAGCCACTGAATTAAGATTACAAATACGAAGTGGTGTTGATCCAATTGCACATAAACAGGAACAGCTCGACAAGCTTCATATTCAAAAGCTTAGAAACAAGACATTCATTGAATGTGCAAAAGTCGTTATTGCTAATAAAACTCGTGAACTCAAAAATGAAAAGCATATCGGACAATGGACATCTACATTAGAAACCTATATCTACCCAACTCTAGGTGATATCAGTATTGGCACAATTACTAAAGTTGATATTGCCGAAGTTCTTAGACCTATCTGGATTGAAAAGAACGAAACAGCTAAACGTATTCGTGGTCGTATCGAAACTATTTTTGATTATGCTAAGGCTATGGGATATTTTGTTGGCGATAATCCTGCTGAATGGAAAGGTAATCTAGAACCAATCTTAGGTAACTTAAAGCAAGAATCACGCCCTCATCCATCTTTACCTTACGAACAAGTTGCTGGGTTTATCCAGCATCTGAGACAGAAAAAAGGGATTTCACCTAAAGCTCTAGAATTTGTAATTTTAACTGCCTGTCGTTCTGGCGAGGTTTTTGGTGCAACATGGCAAGAAATTGATTTTAAGAATAAAGTTTGGATCATTCCTAAAGAAAGGATGAAAGCAGAAAAAGAACACCGTGTTCCCCTATCCCAACAAACCATTAGTTTGCTTGAATCAATTCAAGAATATACTCAACCTCAAGACTTCATTTTCCCTGCTCCTCGTAGTGGCGAAATGCTTTCGGATATGTCCTTAACAACCTTAATCAAGCGGATGCACGAACAAAAGTTAAAAGAAAATGGCTTAGGCTATATTGATCCTAAACAAAATCGAGTGATTACAACACATGGTTTCCGTTCAACATTTCGTGATTGGTCAGCCGATAAAACTGATTATCCTCGTGAAGTCTGTGAGCATGTACTAGCACATAAACTACCCGATGAAGTAGAAGCAGCTTACTTACGTGGAGCTTATCTTGAGAAAAGGAAAAATTTGATGGCTGATTGGGCGAGTTATGCCACATACATAGAAGCCTGACATTCAGCCAATTTCCGCTTTAATATTATTCACCATCAGAATTAATCTTGGTGCAATATCTTCTTCCAGTTTCTCACGGCTTAATACAAAACTTGGCCCACCACAATTGAATACTAAAAGTCCGTGTTGTTCATGCAATAAGGGGACAGCAACTGAATTTACATCTTTCTGCCATTCTCCAATCGAAAAACAACAGCCATAATCTTGGAAATCTTTAAATGCTTTGTCTAACTCTCGATTAATTTTAATCCAGTCATCTTTATTCTTTTCCCGAATGGCATTTAACAGAAAATCGCGCTCATCCGCAGGCATCGCAGCGAGACAAGCCCTGCCCATGGCACTTAAATGGATCGGCAAATAAGTACCGACTGGACGGCGCATTGTTACATTACCTTTACCCTGCACCACATCTAAATAAATCATATTCAGCCGATCACGTGTGGCCATGGCAACCGCTGCACCAGCATAATCTGCTAGCTCCTGCATATGAGGATGGGCTATCGAACGAATCGAAACATTGGCAAGCATTGAATAGCCAAAAGACAGTACCCCTGATGACAATTGAAATTTATTCGAGTTCGGTACTTGCTTAATATATCCTAAACGTGAAAGGGTATGGGTTAAGCGGGTAATGGTCGCTTTAGGTAATCCTGTCATCTGGGACAATTCCTGATTACCTAAATGTTGATATTTGGGTGTAAAGCAACGTAATAATTCTAATCCTCTAGCTAATGCGGTCACATATTGACGGTCATTTTCATCCTGCATATCTTCAATCGGATTCAATAATTCATGACGTAATGGCGCCAAAAGATTTTCTGTCTGTTCTGAATCAATCACGTCATTCGTCATATTATTCCTGCCTAATTAAGCATACTTTGTTCCGCACTGCGGAAATTATAATTCATTTATTATAATTAGGGCAAAGGATAGTCTTCGACAGAATCTCCTTTGCCCAATATTTAAATATTACCCGATGATACCTCTCTGCCTAAGTTCAGCAATCTTTTCTGCATCCAGAATGCCACTTAAGATTTCATCAGTATGTTCACCCAGCATTGGCGGTGCTTTCTTATATTCCACCGGGGTGCGTGACAGTTTAATGGGTGAACCAATCACCGTTAACTTCTCCTTCAACGGATGCTTCATATCAACCAACATATTGCGCGCAATCACCTGAGGCTCCTCAAATGCTTGCTGTAAATTGTTGATTAAACCCACCGGAACTTTTATCGTGTGAATCGCATCTACCCAGTGCCGTGCAGAATTGGTTTTAAAATGGGTGCCGAGTAATTTATCCATCTCTTGACGATGCTGGATTCGTAACGCATTGCTTAAGAAACGCGGATCATTCTGCAGCTCCGGCAAACCAATGGCCTGACACAGCGCAACGAATTGCTTGTCATTTCCACAGGCAATAATAAAGTCCTGATCGGCTGCTTTAAACACTTGATAAGGCACAATATTCGCATGTGCATTGCCATAACGTCCAGGTACTTTACCCGAAGATAGATAATTCATGCCTTGATTGGCTAACGTTGCAACCTGTACATCTAATAACGCCATATCAATATACTGACCCAGACCTGTCATGGTGCGGTTCAAAAGTGCTGCTTGAATCGCAATGGTGGCATAAAGCCCAGTCGTCAGGTCGGCAAAAGCCACACCCACTTTTTGCGGCCCACCGCCCGGAAGGTCATCTTTCTCTCCGGTCACAGACATCAAACCGCCCATACCTTGAATGATAAAATCATAACCCGGTTCTGGCGCACGTGGACCGGTTTGGCCAAATCCGGTAATCGAGCAATACACTAATTTCGGATTAATCGCTTTTAAGCTGTCATAATCCAGACCGTACTTTTTCAGTGAGCCCGCTTTGTAGTTTTCAATTAAAACATCCGAACCTGCTGCCAGTGTACGAACTAATTTCTGACCTTCCAGTGTGGCAATATCAATTGCGATAGAAAGTTTATTGCGGTTAGCAGACTGGTAATAGGCAGCTTCCTGCGTATCTTCACCCTGATCATCCTTCATCCATGGTGGTCCCCACAAGCGGGTATCATCACCTGTTTTGGGACGTTCAACTTTAATCACTTCAGCACCCAAATCCGCCAGAATCTGACCACACCAAGGACCTGCCAGTACGCGGCTTAAATCCAATACGCGAATACCTTCCAATGCACCCATTTTTTATTCCTTTTATGTGCGCTCAATCACCATGGCGAGACCTTGTCCCACACCAATACACAAACTGATTACAGCATATTTTTTGCCGCTACGTTGTAATTCACGTGCTGTCGTTAAGGCAAGACGCGCTCCAGAGGCTCCTAATGGATGTCCGACTGCGATTGCTCCACCATTTGGATTAACACGTGGGTCATCAAAATCGATATCCAAACCTTTTAGACACGCCAATACCTGAGATGCAAAGGCTTCATTGATTTCAATAATATCCATGTCATCTAAAGTGAGATTGGCACGTTTCAGCGCGAGTTTAATGGCATCTACAGGACCAGCACCCATAATACGCGGTTCAATTCCTGCAGCACCAGAAGACAGGATTTTGGCCATCGGTTTGATTCCCAGTTTTTGTTCAGCCGCAGTAGAACCAATAATCAGGGCAGCTGCACCATCATTGACGCCGGATGCATTACCCGCTGTCACCACGCCACCTTCAAATAAAGGCTTGAGCTTTTGCAAGGCAACAAAATCTGAACTTGGACGTGGATGCTCATCGATTTCCACCAGTTTTGGAGACAATTTACGCCCTTGAGACACCTCAACACCTACGATTTCACCAGCGAAAAAACTTGCTTGTTTGGCAGCCTCATATCTCGCTTGGGAAGCGGCTGCGAAACGGTCTGCATCTTCACGCGTTACACCATATTCAACCGCCACGTTATCGCCCGTTTTAGGCATCGTGTCATCACCGAACTGCTTTTCGATTGCCGGGTTCGGGAAACGTGCACCGATAGTTGAATCAAAGACTTTAAGATCACGGCTGAACGATGTTTCTGATTTGGCAAATACAAAAGGAGCTCGAGACATGGATTCCACGCCTCCGGCCAGGATGACCTCACCCTCCCCACAGCTAATTGCACGTGCAGCATCTATCAACGCAGCAAGGCCGGAAGCACATAAACGGTTAACAGTTTGTGCCGGAGTTTTTACATCCAGACCTGCCAATAAGGTCGCATGACGCGCAATGTTACGGCTGTCTTCACCGGCCTGATTGGTATTACCCAGAATCACATCATCAAAGATATTGGCTGGAAGGTGATTTTTTTCTACCAGTGCCTTGATCACATGCGCTGCCAGATTGTCTGGACGGATAGAGGATAACGCACCTGCATGACGGCCAAATGGAGTACGCAGGCCATCGTAAATATAGGCATTTAACATTGTATTAATCCTTTAAATTGTTGAGGTATGAAGCAAAGACAAGTTTAATCGGGCGCGACGCTGCAACCATGGACTTGGACGGTAACGTGGATCACCTGTGTTCTTCGTAATACGTTCCAGAATCTGCAGAATACGTGATGCACCCAGTACGTCCCCCCATGAGATCGGACCATGTGGGTAGCCCAAACCAAGTTTCACTGCCTTATCAATATCTGCTGCAGTTGCAATACCTTGTTGTGCGATATCGCAGGCCAGATTGATTACCATGGCTAATACACGCTGCGCGACAAATCCCATGCTTTCATCAATCACACTGACACCATGGTTATTGGCCGAAAAAATTGTATGTGACTGATCAATATAAACTTTTTTGGTTGCAATCGATGGCATCAAGGTTCGGTGGTTCGCAAAATCGGTGAGCATATCGATACTAACTGCTCGTGTTGCATCGACACCAAAACGCAAAGCTGCAGATGTCGTGTCTTCACCGTAAGTAGCCAGTAAAATTAAACTATCTGCACCCGGTTGCGTGGCTGTATCTAATGTTAATCCTTGCGCTTGCAGATAATTTGTTAGGATGGCTGCATCCTGCTCTAAATCTGTTTTGATCCAGACCGCATTAAATGTTGAAACCTGAGGTACAGTCTGACGAGGCTCTTCATTGATTTTTACGCCATCAACGTATTTGTAGAAACCCTCACCGACCTTACGGCCGACTTTTTTACCTGCCAGCATCTGACGAGTTAAAGCGCTCGGGCGGTAACGCGCTTCCTGATAAAACTGATTGAAAATGGACTCCATCACCGGATGAGAAACATCCAGTGCCGTCAAATCGAACAGTTCGAGTGGTCCCATGCGGAAACCAGCTCCTTCGCGTAAAATCCGGTCAATTTCACTGGGTGAAGTCACACATTCGCCCAGTATTTTCAGCGCTTCAGTACTATAAGCACGACCAGCATGATTAACGATGAATCCTGGTGTATCTTTAGTCCGGACACCCAAATGTCCCATGCGGTTCGCCAGATCCAGTAAGTCGACTACGACTTGCTCATCTGTAGCCAACCCCGCAATCACTTCCACAATTTTCATCAGTGGAACCGGATTGAAGAAATGGAAACCTGCGATACGGCCCTGATGCTGACACGCAGATGCAATTGAGGTCACAGATAGTGAGGATGTATTTGAAACCAGAATAGTTTCTTCAGCCACAATCCTTTCAAGCTGTTTAAACAAAGTTTGCTTGATTTCCAGATTTTCAATAATTGCTTCTACGACCAGATCAACGCCAGCAACCTCTTCAATGCTTTCCAAGATAATCAATCGGGCTAAGGTATCCACAAGCTGCTGTTCGGTTAACTTTCCTTTAGCAGCTAGTTTGTGCAAGGTTACTTTTAATTTTTCCAAGCCTTGCTCAGCAGCGCCGGGTTTAGCATCAAATAAACGGACCTCAACACCCGCCTGTGCTGCAATTTGCGCAATACCCATTCCCATTACGCCTGTGCCAATCAAGGCCATTTTTTGAATCGTCATGACTTATTTTCCTTGATATTGAGGGCTTCGCTTTTCGAAAAAGGCATTGACGCCTTCTTTTTGATCTTGTGTATCAAATAAAATTTGGAAGGCTTTACGCTCTAATGCCAAAGCACCATCGAGTGGCATATTGGCACCTAGTGTTGTGACTTCTTTGATCTGTTCAACGGCAATCGGTGAGAGTTGGGCAATCTGTGTCGCAATTTCAACCGCTTTAGCAAGGGTTTGATCATCCTCAACCACTTCGGAAACCAACCCCATTTTGTCAGCTTCTTCTGCAGAAAAGATCTTTCCTGTTAACACTATTTGCATGGCTTTAAACTTCCCTACCGCACGCAGTAAGCGTTGGGTACCACCAGCACCTGGCATCAGCCCCAATTTGACTTCAGGCTGACCAAACTGGGCTGATTTTCCGGCAATAATGATGTCTGCATGCATTGCAAGTTCACACCCACCACCCAATGCATATCCATTCACAGCAGCCACAATCGGTTTAGGGCAATCAATAATGGCCCGCCAGTACTGTTCCGTATGGCGTAAATACATGTCTACGGTTTTTGCAGTGGTGAAGTCCCGGATATCCGCACCTGCTGCAAATACTTTTTCACCACCAGTAATGACAATTGCGCGGACTGTATCAGATGCAGCGAGCTGCTCAAACATTGCTGCGAGCTGTTGGCGCAGTTCCAGATTCAATGCATTTCTAGTATCTGGACGATGTAGTTCAACAATGGCCACACCATTACTTTGAATATCTAAATTCAATATTTCATTTTCCATAACAACCTACATGTTTCGCATAGCGGTTTATTTAAACCAAATATACCTGTTTTTTTGCAACAATAAAGCCCACAGGAACATAGTTTTAAATTAAAAATTGGCTAAAAATATTTAAAAAACACAAATAAAATACCGCACAGCGGTATTTGATATCAATATTATTGCATTTATTTTTCCATTCTGTCATATTATTTTCATTCCAAAGCATTAGATCACCCCTGCATGAAGCAGAGATGGCTAAATTTACCTATCTAATACAAGGGCTTAAAAATGATTCGCGATCAAGACACATTAAATCAGCTGGTTGACATGATCCGTCAGTTTGTCGATGGCGTTCTTATTCCCAATGAAGAAATTGTTGCGGAAACCGATGAAATTCCAGCTGAAATCGTGCAGCAAATGAAAGAACTGGGTCTTTTTGGTCTCACCATTCCTGAGGAATATGAGGGTCTTGGCCTGACCATGGAGGAAGAGGTTTACATTGCATTTGAACTGGGACGTACCTCTCCTGCTTTCCGTTCACTGATCGGCACTAACAATGGGATCGGTTCATCAGGCTTAATTATTGATGGCTCCGAAGAGCAGAAACAGTATTTTTTGCCACGTCTGGCAAGTGGTGAAATTATTGGTTCATTCTGTTTAACTGAACCTGATTCCGGTTCAGATGCTGCCTCTTTAAAAACCACAGCGGTGAAAGATGGTGATCATTACATTTTAAATGGCACTAAGCGTTACATCACCAATGCACCGCATGCGGGTGTCTTTACTGTCATGGCACGTACCAGTACCGAAATTAAAGGTACAGGTGGAATTTCAGCCTTTATCGTGGACAGTAAAACTCCTGGTATTTCCTTGGGTAAACGTGATAAGAAGATGGGCCAAAAAGGTGCACATACCTGTGATGTGATTTTTGAAAACTGTCGTATTCCTGCATCTGCACTCATTGGTGGTGTTGAAGGTGTAGGTTTTAAAACTGCAATGAAGGTACTTGATAAAGGCCGTATTCATATTGCTGCATTAAGTGTAGGTGCTGCTACGCGTATGCTGGAAGATTCCCTACAATATGCCGTTGAGCGCAAACAGTTTGGTCAAGCGATTGCGAACTTCCAGTTGATTCAAGGTATGTTAGCCGATTCTAAAGCTGAAATTTACGCAGCAAAATGTATGGTATTAGATGCTGCCCGACTTCGTGATGCTGGACAGAATGTCAGCACGGAAGCATCTTGTGCCAAGATGTTTGCCACTGAAATGTGTGGCCGTGTCGCAGATCGTGGCGTACAGATCCATGGTGGTGCGGGTTATATCAGTGAATATGCTATTGAGCGTTTTTACCGTGATGTACGTTTATTCCGTTTGTATGAAGGTACAACGCAAATCCAACAGGTCATTATTGCCCGCAATATGATCCGTGAAGCGACTCAATAATTGTATAACAGGTATTGAGTGTATCTAAAAGGACGGGATTAGTGATTTAAGCTATAACTTGAATACTAATCCTGACTTTTTGATGGCAAGGCTATAAAACCTCCTAGCTCATTTTATCTCTAAGCTAATCACAGCTGAAAGATATTTTCAGTCTTCATCCTTACCAGACAGTTCACAATACAAAATTGGATTTTATGAATATGCAAGAACAAGAAATCGAACGCGAATCAATGGAGTTTGACGTCGTGATTGTCGGCGCAGGACCGGCCGGTCTTTCTGCAGCGATCAAGATCCGTCAACTTGCAATTGAAAACAACCTGAACGATCTGTCGGTTTGTGTGGTGGAAAAAGGCTCTGAAGTCGGTGCGCACATCTTGTCCGGTGCGGTACTGGAACCACGTGCCATGAATGAGCTGTTCCCGAACTGGAAGGAAGAAGGTGCACCTTTAAATGTTCCAGTGACCGAAGACAAGACCTATTTCCTGCTCTCGGATGAAAAATCACAAGAAGCGCCACACTGGATGGTGCCTAAAACCATGCATAACGATGGCAACTATGTTATCTCGCTCGGCAACGTAGTGCGCTGGTTGGGTCAAAAAGCGGAAGAGCTGGAAGTATCTATTTTCCCGGGCTTTGCCGCTGCTGAAATTCTGTACCATGCAGATGGTTCGGTGAAAGGCATTCAAACCGGTGACATGGGCATTGGCAAGGATGGCGAACCGACCCATAACTTTACTCCGGGCTATGAACTGCATGCCAAATACACCCTGTTTGCTGAAGGCTGCCGTGGCCACCTCGGCAAGCGTTTAATTGCCAAATACAACCTCGATAAAGATTCAGATCCACAACATTACGGTATCGGTATCAAAGAGCTGTGGGAAATCGACCCGGCGAAACACAAGCCAGGTCTGGTGATGCACGGTGCCGGCTGGCCATTGTCTGAAACCGGTTCTTCAGGCGGCTGGTGGTTGTATCATGCGGAAAACAATCAGGTGACTTTGGGCATGATCGTCGATCTGTCTTACACCAACCCGCATATGTATCCGTTTATGGAAATGCAGCGCTGGAAAACCCATCCGCTGATCAAGCAGTATCTGGAAGGTGGCAAACGTATTTCTTATGGCGCGCGTGCGGTAACCAAAGGCGGCTTTAACTCGCTACCGAAATTTACCTTCCCGGGCGGATCGCTGATTGGTGACGATGCCGGCTTCCTGAACTTTGCCAAAATCAAGGGCTCACATACCGCGATGAAATCCGGCATGCTCTGCGGTGAAGCAGTGTTTGAAGCCATTGCTGCCGGTGTGGAAAAAGGTGGTGACCTTGCGGTTGCGCGTGTGACGGAAGGCGAAGACTTGTTTGCCAAAAAACTGACTTCTTACACCGACAAGTTCAATAATAGCTGGCTGAAAGAAGAGCTGTACAACTCGCGTAACTTTGGCCCGGCCATGCACAAGTTTGGTCAGTGGCTCGGTGGTGCGTTTAACTTTATCGACCAGAACGTGTTTAAGGTGCCGTTTACCCTGCATGACCTGGTGACGGATTTCGGTGCGCTGAAAACCGTCGATGCGGTGAACTTCAAGCCGAATTATCCAAAACCGGATGGCAAACTGACCTTTGACCGTCTGTCTTCGGTGTTTGTATCCAACACGGTGCATGAAGAAAACCAGCCAGCGCATTTAAAACTGACTGACACTTCGATTCCGGTGAATGTCAACCTGCCAAAATGGGATGAACCGGCGCAGCGCTACTGCCCCGCGGGTGTATACGAAATCATGGAAAATGATGACGGTTCGAAACGCTTCCAGATCAATGCAGCCAACTGTGTGCACTGCAAGACCTGTGACATCAAGGATCCTTCACAGAACATCACCTGGGTAACACCGGAAGGTGGTGGTGGTCCAAACTATCCGAATATGTAAGTCTAATCACTTCAAGGAAGAGGTTTCCCATTTCCCTTCTTTCTAGCAGATGAAGAAGCTTGCAACTAAAAGAGATTGTTTGGATCAGTTACCCAAAATCGTTGAAAAGATTTTAACTCTTCGATTTTTATTTTTTAGGTAATCCTAGCCCTCTCGGGGGCTAGGATTAAAAATTTTAAGTTATTCCAACACGAATGACAAATTGTTCAATGCAAAATAAAAACATACAATATATAAATATATTTTTTAATTAAAACATAAGATTACAATAAAATAAGAATTTTTATTTGGAGTTTGTTTTTTTTCTACAATGATCATTATGTACAATTTTTAGGTTCACCCCATCCAAGCCTTGTGATTGCATTCCTGCGATTCTTTATTCAATGAATAAGCAATGCTATTAATCAGCAATGAATAACCAGCACTGCAGATTTTGAATAAATTCACATGTCGTAATGGAGATTATCATGTCACAAAAAATGGATTTTGATGCTATCGTGATTGGTGGTGGTTTTGGCGGACTTTATGCAGTCAAAAAATTAAGAGACGAGCTCGAACTTAAGGTTCAGGCTTTTGATAAAGCCACGGATGTCGCAGGTACTTGGTACTGGAACCGTTACCCAGGTGCATTGTCGGATACAGAAACCCACCTCTACTGCTATTCTTGGGATAAAGAATTACTACAATCGCTAGAAATCAAGAAAAAATATGTGCAAGGCCCTGATGTACGCAAGTATTTACAGCAAGTGGCTGAAAAGCATGATTTAAAGAAGAGCTATCAATTCAATACCGCGGTTCAATCGGCTCATTACAACGAAGCAGATGCCTTGTGGGAAGTCACCACTGAATATGGTGATAAGTACACGGCGCGTTTCCTCATCACTGCTTTAGGCTTATTGTCTGCGCCTAACTTGCCAAACATCAAAGGCATTAATCAGTTTAAAGGTGAGCTGCATCATACCAGCCGCTGGCCAGATGACGTAAGTTTTGAAGGTAAACGTGTCGGCGTGATTGGTACGGGTTCCACCGGTGTTCAGGTTATTACGGCTGTGGCACCTCTGGCTAAACACCTCACTGTCTTCCAGCGTTCTGCACAATACAGCGTTCCAATTGGCAATGATCCACTGTCTGAAGAAGATGTTAAAAAGATCAAAGACAATTATGACAAAATTTGGGATGGTGTATGGAATTCAGCCCTTGCCTTTGGCCTGAATGAAAGCACAGTGCCAGCAATGAGCGTATCAGCTGAAGAACGCAAGGCAGTTTTTGAAAAGGCATGGCAAACAGGTGGCGGTTTCCGTTTCATGTTTGAAACTTTCGGTGATATTGCCACCAATATGGAAGCCAATATCGAAGCGCAAAATTTCATTAAGGGTAAAATTGCTGAAATCGTCAAAGATCCAGCCATTGCACAGAAGCTTATGCCACAGGATTTGTATGCAAAACGTCCGTTGTGTGACAGTGGTTACTACAACACCTTTAACCGTGACAATGTCCGTTTAGAAGATGTGAAAGCCAATCCGATTGTTGAAATTACCGAAAACGGTGTGAAACTCGAAAATGGCGATTTCGTTGAATTAGACATGCTGATATGTGCCACAGGTTTTGATGCCGTCGATGGCAACTATGTGCGCATGGACATTCAAGGTAAAAACGGCTTGGCCATGAAAGACTACTGGAAAGAAGGTCCGTCGAGCTATATGGGTGTCACCGTAAATAACTATCCAAACATGTTCATGGTGCTTGGACCGAATGGCCCGTTTACCAACCTGCCGCCATCAATTGAATCACAGGTGGAATGGATCAGTGATACCATTCAATACACGGTTGAAAACAATGTTGAATCCATTGAAGCGACAAAAGAAGCGGAAGAACAATGGACTCAAACTTGCGCCAATATTGCGGAAATGACCTTATTCCCTAAAGCGCAATCCTGGATTTTTGGTGCGAATATCCCGGGCAAGAAAAACACGGTTTACTTCTATCTCGGTGGTTTAAAAGAATATCGCAGTGCGCTAGCCAACTGCAAAAACCATGCCTATGAAGGTTTTGATATTCAATTACAACGTTCAGATATCAAGCAACCTGCCAATGCCTAAATATATGGGGGGCATCCCCCATATTCCATTTTGTTTAACATCAGTCATATGCCAGGGATGTCTTATCATGAACTATCCAAATATACCTTTATATATCAACGGTGAGTTTCTAGATCATACCAATAGAGACGTCAAAGAAGTTTTTAATCCAGTGAACCATGAATGTATTGGACTCATGGCCTGTGCATCACAAGCAGACCTGGACTACGCACTTGAAAGTTCACAACAGGCTTTTCTAAGGTGGAAAAAAACTTCTCCTATCACCCGTAGTGAAATCCTCAGAACCTTTGCGAAACTAGCGCGTGAAAAAGCAGCAGAAATCGGGCGCAATATTACCCTTGATCAAGGTAAGCCCCTGAAAGAAGCCATTGCAGAAGTCACTGTCTGTGCAGAACATGCAGAATGGCATGCAGAAGAATGCCGACGCATTTATGGCCGTGTTATTCCACCGCGTAACCCAAATGTACAGCAACTAGTAGTCAGAGAACCGCTGGGCGTATGTCTGGCATTTTCACCGTGGAATTTCCCGTTTAATCAGGCAATTCGTAAAATTTCTGCTGCAATTGCTGCCGGCTGCACCATCATTGTGAAAGGTTCTGGCGACACACCAAGCGCGGTATATGCGATTGCCCAGCTATTTCATGAGGCGGGTTTGCCGAATGGTGTGCTGAATGTGATTTGGGGTGACTCAAACTTCATTTCTGATTACATGATCAAATCGCCGATCATCCAAAAGATTTCATTCACAGGCTCAACCCCGGTGGGTAAAAAATTAGCCTCGCAAGCGAGTCTGTATATGAAGCCTTGCACCATGGAATTGGGTGGTCATGCACCGGTCATCGTCTGTGATGATGCTGATATTGATGCCGCTGTTGAACATCTGGTCGGTTATAAATTCCGTAATGCAGGACAGGTCTGTGTATCACCAACCCGTTTTTATGTGCAGGAAGGTATTTATAAGGAATTTTCTGAGAAAGTGGTGTTAAGAGCCAAACAGATCAAAGTGGGTTGTGGCTTAGACGCATCCTCAGATATGGGACCATTGGCTCAAGCTCGCCGCATGCATGCAATGCAACAAATTGTTGAAGATGCGGTTCATAAAGGCTCAAAATTACTGCTTGGCGGAAATAAAATTTCTGACAAAGGCAATTTTTTTGAACCAACGGTACTCGGTGACTTGTGCAATGACACCCAGTTTATGAATGACGAGCCATTTGGTCCGATCATTGGTTTGATACCTTTTGACACAATAGACCATGTCCTGGAAGAAGCAAATCGATTACCATTTGGATTAGCCTCTTACGCTTTTACCACATCCAGCAAAAATGCGCATCAAATCTCATACGGACTGGAGGCTGGCATGGTTTCGATTAACCACATGGGATTGGCGCTCGCTGAAACACCTTTTGGTGGTATTAAGGATAGCGGTTTTGGTAGTGAAGGGGGTATCGAAACCTTTGACGGTTACCTCAGAACCAAATTTATTACGCAACTCAATTAGAAATGGATCTTGGTGTGCGTAGGCACACCAATTCTCTTTTGACTTTAAGGATGAAAGTTAAATGAGCACAGACAAAGCAAATACGCTGATCAAACCCGAAGATGTCGTGTTATGGATTCCGGGTAATGTCACAATTGACAGCATGAATGCCGGTTGGGAAAACATTGCAATCAGAGGGTACGAATATACCAACCTCGATGTGCATATTCCTGCCATGCGTGACTACATGATCGTCAACTATAAAAAAAGTGCGGCGGAAATGCGTAGAAAAGGCGATGCCTCTTGGGATACCCAAGTGGTTAAGCCGGGTTATGTCTCCTTGTTGACCTGTGGTGAAGATTCCCGCTGGGCGTGGAATGACCATATTGCCGTCACCCATGTCTACATTTCGCATGACTCCATCACCTCAATGGCGAATAAGGTGTTTGATTATGATATCGCTTCGATCCGAATCAGAGACGAAGTCGGTGTGGAAGATCATGTTTTACCTGCTCTGACTTCACTTTTAGAACTAGAATTAAAGCAAGGTGGTTTAGGTGGAAACCTGTATTTAGAGAGCATTAAAAACCAGATCGCCCTGCATTTACTCCGTCAGTATGCCAAATTAGATTTTAAGGAAGGACAGTGCCGTTCTGGTTTTACTCCCCTACAACGCAGACTGTTATTAGAATTTATCAATGAAAACATGAGCATTAAAATTACCCTCGAAGATTTAGCGGGATTAGTCAAGATGAGCGTGCCTCATTTAATGAGAAAATTTAAAGTCGATTTTGGTAATTCCCCTGCTGCCTACATCATGAATCTCAGGGTGCAATTTGCTAAACGTTTGCTCACTTCAAAAAAAGAAATTCCACTGAAAGTGATTGCCAGTGAAGCCGGTTTTTGCGATCAGAGCCATATGACCCGAGTATTTCAAAAAATTTTTGGGAAAACACCCATCGAAATCAGACAGGAACACACCAATCTCGTGTCTGAAAATTCAGTCTCCTCTATTGTTTTTTGAGTACTAAGAGCCACGCAAGAACCTGATTTTCAATAAAGCATCCACTGAAAACCAGTGTGGACTTACATGCATTATTTATGCAAAATAACAAATGTCATGTGAGTATCAAGATATACTTTCTATCGCTATCAAGAACTTGCCAGTACAGGCAATATGGATGCACTCATCAACCAGAGTCGCAGAACTCCAAATTTAAAAAACCGAGTGGATGAGCAAACTGAATAAGCTGTTGTTGATTTTGCAATCCAATATCCAGCTTATGGTCAGCATCGGACCAGTAATGAGCTACGTCAGATTGGCATCTTCGTATCTGGCAGCGGTGTGCGCTCTATCTGGCTTAGACACAATCTTGAGAATTTCAAAAAGCGATTAAAGGCACTTGAAATTAAAGTTGCTCAAGAAGGCATTCAGTTGAATGATCAGCAGATTGCCGCATTAGAACGTAAACATGAAGATGATGTTGCTTGTGGTGAAATTGAAACACATCATCCAGGTTACCTTGGAGCACAAGATACTTTTTATGTCGGAAATCTAAAAGGTGTTGGGCATATTTATCAGCAAACTTTTATTGATACTTATAGCAAAGTGGTTCACTGCAAGCTGTACACAACCAAGACACCAATCACAGCCGCAGATTTATTGAATGACCGCGTGTTACCATTCTATGAGTCACAAGGATTGCCAATGCTTCGCATTTTGACCGACAGAGGCACCGAATATTGCGGTAAAGTTGAACATCACGATTATGAGCTTTATTTGGCTCTGAATGATATTGATCACACTAAAACTAAAGCAGCATCACCACAAACAAATGGGATCTGTGAGCGCTTCCATAAGACGATCTTGCAGGAGTTTTATCAGATTACTTTTCGAAAGAAACTCTATAGCTCATTAGAAGAGTTACAGCTTGATCTAGACGGTTGGCTGAAATTCTATAATACTGAACGAACCCATCAGGGTAAGGTGTGTAATGGCAGATGAGCAGCATTGCTGCGCAAGATTGCAACATTACTTGATGGAAAACGTATTTGGGCTGAAAAGAATTTAGTTCAAATTTAACCTGACAGTCTTAAGCAAATATCGGTAACTATCAGATCAGGTTTGAGATACCGTCTGAAACGTCAAGTAAATGATTGAGAATTCATGCTCAATAATCTGCTTGATAAGGCTGTTGGTGTTTGAGCACACCATAACAAAGATGAATCAACTTCCTCATCGCGGCTCCAATCGCTATCATCTTGGTTTTACCATTCGCCAATAAACGTTCATTCATTGCCCTGATGTGAGGGTTATGCCGAGTTGCGACAATGGCTGCCATATATAAACCAGCACGTATTTTGGAAGAGCCCGCTTTGGATAGACGGCTTCTGCCATGAATGGAACTACCCGATTGCTTTTGAATGGGGACCAAACCGACAAAGGCAGCCGCTTGACTAGCCCTTTCAAAAGTATGGCTGCGCAAGAAACTGAGCATTAATAAACTGGTTCGATCTGCAATGGCTGGAATACTGCTGAGCAGTTCTTTATCATTTTTTAAATCAGGATTCTGATTAATGTGATCATCAATTTGCTGGTCGATACCCTGAATGTGTTTGTTTAACTGTTCAATACTCTTGTGGATAGACTGAAGTACAGGTTCCATCGTGAAGGTCGACTCTGCTTTTTCCAAACGATTCTTTTCACGTTGTAAATCTTCACAAAGAATAGCTCTTCTATCCAGCAAAGCATTCAGCAATTGAATATGTTTAGGTAAAGGTTGCCAAAAATGTAGATCGGCAGTCATCGCAAATCGAGCTAGGACCTCACTATCCACCTTGTCTGTTTTATTCAGCTTAGACATACTCTGAGCAAAATATCGAGCTCTGGCAGGATTGGTTACACAGACTTGATAGCCCGCATCAAATAAATATTTAACCAAGAGTTCATGATAAATAGATGTTGCTTCCATTAAAATAATGGTCTGCGTAGAAGTTGCAGCATGCTGCTTTAGCCAGGTTTGAAGTTGCTCAAAACCTTTTGGTGTATTTGAAAAAGTTTTGGTTTTCTTTTTATTTGCAGAATTTTCTAAAATTAAACAGCAATCAATTTTAGCTTTAGCAACATCAATACCAAGATAAAACATAATCTTTACCTGCTTTATTTATCCAATTATTGTTTTAGCATAACCACCGTCTTTTCTTGTGAATGCAGCATCAAAGTGCTTAGTTACCGTCCAGAGTTGTGCAAGTGGTTAGGGCAAATTACAGGTTTTATCTCAAACTCAAACTTTATGTTTTGCTAGTACACGAAACTCTGCAATTTGCAATATAGTGATAGCTAATCACTATGAATGGTAAGATACAAGCTAGTACACATAAGAAGATATTACTTCTTCTCAGGCAGATTCGCAGCAAAGAAAAATTTTCCCTTACAACAATAGATAAAAGAAAAGAGGGTATCACCCCTCTTTCCTCTTTATATGGGGGTATCTTCTACTCATTTTTTATTTCGAGGTATATGCACCATCGACCACATACTGACTACCGGTCACAAATGAAGCATCATCAGAAAGTAGGAAGGCAACAACCTGAGCAACTTCTTCCGGCTGTCCCAAACGACCAATCGGATGTAGTTTTACCATTTCTGCTTCTTCAAATTCTGCAATCAAAGGCGTTTTGATATAGCCAGGATGTACTGAATTAATGCGAATCCCTTTATCTGCATATTCCAATGCCGCCGCTTTCGTTAGACCCGTTACGCCATGTTTTGCAGCGACATAGCCTGAAATATTTTGAATCCCGATCAAGCCTGCAATAGAAGCGGTATTGACAATCGCTCCGCCCCCTGCGGCCAAGATTGCAGGAACTTCATAATGCATGCTGTAGAAAACCGCATTCAAGTTCACATCAATCACACGACGCCATCCTTCAATGCTCAATTCTTCGGTGGAGTTAACTTCACCCAGAATTCCCGCATTATTGAAGGCCAAATGCAGTGCACCAAAAGTGCTGACCGCAAACTCGACTGCAGCTTTCATGTCTTCAGGCTCAGCAGTATTGGCCTTATTCGCAGCCGCTTTCCCGCCTAAAGCGACAATTTCGTCCACAACTTTCTGTGCTGCTTCCAGGTTAATATCTGAAACCACTACACTTACACCCTGTTGAGCCAAAAGCAGTGCGGTGCTTTTACCAATACCTGAACCAGCGCCAGTAATTAAAGCGACTTTATTGTTGAATTTATTTGACATAATTTTTTCCATTTCAAATTTTAAGCATCAAAGCTTGTTTCATATTTTAAGATTCAAGAAACCAGATCCGGTAGATGACTCGTCTGCCAAGCGACAACCCGTCTGATATCAGGCTTGCGATTCACCCTGTAGACGGTTTTCATTCCTAAATTCTGTATTTCCAAGTTATATAAACAAAAGTGCTAATCTATGGGGAATTCCCAGGATCCAAACAAATAGAATGCCATGAAAGCATCTTTTGCCAAGCGCTGTGCTGTATGTTTCCTAGACAAACCACCAACGATAACTGCAACTTTTTGAACTCCTTACAATTTCCTTATTTTCTTTCCCCTTCATCGCATAAAAATAGTTTTTGCATTCACAACAAAATCAGCATGAATAGTTTTTAAACTCACTGTACATATTTTCTATATTGATGACCAAGCTGGATATTGAATTGCAAAATTCTATACAGCCTGTTCAACATGATCGATTTAGAAGGCATACAGTAAACGTGACTGAAGTCCAGAAATTTCCAAGCCATTTTCAACATTCACATCTTGTCGCCATTGTAATAATAGCTGCAGATTCGGCTTGATATTGGTAGAAGCAGAAACGACAAAGGTATCTTTTCTATCACTGCCACGTTCAGTGACACCATTCACCTTTTCTTTACCGCCATCGGTATGTCTCCAGGTGACAGCCAAATTGGATTTATCGGTCACTTTATAGAGTGCGGAGAAATCTGTCTGGAAAAAAACCTCTTTCTCAATGTTGGTATATTTTTGCTCGCTATAAAGTTCAAACTGCCCCACCCCCTCAAGCGCAAATTTATCAGTTAAAGCATGGTAATAACCGGCCTGAACATTATATTGATAGCGATCATTACTGATGGCAAAACCCTTCGTTTCATTACTGCCGGTAGGTACGGTCAAAAAACCACCGAAACCAAAATAGCGCCCTTTTTCAGCATCATGCAATGGCCAGGCGATACCACCCACAATTAAATCACCGACACCCGAGATATCATCAGCGCCATTCATCTTTTGCTTGGCAAAAGGCAAGAGGAATTGAGGATCTACAATCCAATCCCCTACTTCAATAAAACGAACGTAACGCAATATTCCCAAATCAATGCTTAAATCGAGATCATCAGCGACTTTATCACCATTTGCATACGCCTTATCCGCTTCCGTATGCTGGTAATAGGCAACCGCTAAGTTGGTTCCCCCTGGAAGTGCTTGATAATCCCCGGCATCAGAACTCACCCCTGCGGCTTGCAGGTCCAAAGCGGCAGTTAAAGCAAAGACCAAAGCAGCTATTTTTTGATTTGAACGATGATAGAAATAGTTTTTCATTTGTTTCATTTTTAACTCTCCGTTGTTTTGACTCATTTTTTTAAAATGAGTCTTCCTAGCACAAAGACCACTCAGGTCTTTGCGCAATTTCTTGATTTTGATTTGGGTATTAAATATGGAAAAACGTTGGGTGATCAGTTTTCGTGCATAAGCACAATACGCCCGATGACGTTGCCATCTTTCAAGTCTCCAAATGCGGAATTGATCTGCGAAATTGGCAGTTTTTTCACGGGAATGGCTGACATGTGGGTTTCTTTCACCAGCTCCACCAGCTCTCTTAATTCCTCTACCGTCCCTACATAACTGCCCTGGATTGTGAGTGGTCTCATTGGAATCACCGGAATGGAAAGCTTAATTTCTCCCCCCATCAATCCGCAGATCACAATATGCCCACCACGTGCAGCACTCGCCAAGGCAAGGCTCAATGTTGGATTACTGCCAACCAGATCAAGGATCAGACGTGCACCACCGTCAGTTGCCTGAATCAGCTGTTGAGCAGCATCCTCACTTCGGCTATTGATGACCGATAATGCACCGGCAGCACGTGCTGCTTCCAGTTTGCTGTCATCAATATCAACTACGATTGCGCCTTTGGCTTGCATAGCTTTGAGCAACTCGAGTGCCATCAGCCCTAAACCACCGGCACCAATGATCACCACCGGCTCGCTTTGAATCAAATCACCGAATTTTTTCAGTGCACTGTATGTTGTCACGCCTGCACATGCCAAAGGTGCAGCTTCAGCCAGATCCAGACCTGCAATATCCACCAGATATCGTGGATGCGGCACGATGATATATTCGGCAAAACCACCCGGCTTGGCGATGCCTAACTGTTGCGGTTTGGCACACAGGTTTTCTTCGCCACGTTTACAGTAGTTGCATTCACCGCAACCAATCCATGGATGAACCAAGCTGACCATGCCGACCTTGACTGATTCCGCATCTGGACCGACAGCAACCACCTGACCTGTAATTTCATGACTTAAGGTTAAGGGTGGCTTCAGCCCACGATCTGCAAGGGATAAACGCTTGCCCCCACCTAGATCATAATAACCTTCCCATAAGTGTAAATCCGTATGGCATAGACCTGCGGCTTTTACATGGAGTAAAACTTCAGTACCTTTCGGTTGCGGAATTTCTTTCTCAACGTCTTCGAGTGGTTGTCCATGATGCGTCACGCAGTAACAGTGCATGAATCTCTCCTTTGAAACAATAAAATAGACGGCCTTGTAGTGAACAAAGTCTTTTATTCACTAAGTTTTATACGCCGTGTGGGCACTGATTTATGCTTTAAACCACTGCGCAATTTTCGCTAATTCTTGATCAGCTTCACTTGCACGCCCAGCTAGGAAAGGAAAAACGTGCTGCATGTTGTCCACCACAGATAAAGTCACATCAACACCCTCTTTTTTTGCAATATCAGCAAGACGTGTTGCATTGTCTACAAGTGATTCAACTGATCCGGCATTGATATACAAACGTGGGAAAACCTGATAATTGGCTTTTAACGGATTCGCCAATGGATTTGCCGGATCACCATGTTCACCCAAGAACATTTGTGACATGCCTTTAAGCAGATCCACTGTAATCAAGGCATCAGTGGCATCGTTGCTGATCAGGGTTTCACCTTTGTGCTCCATATCCAGCCAAGGAGAGAATGCAATCACTGCTCCTGGCAACTCAATCCCTTCATTTCGTAGATTGAGTACGGTTGATATCGCCAGATTCCCCCCCGCAGAATCCCCTGCGGTCAGCATATTTTTTGCAGTAAAGCCACGCTGGAGTAGTTCTTTATATACTGCTGTCACGTCCTGAATTTGTGCCGGGAAGACATGTTCTGGTGAACGTCGGTAATCAACCACAAATGCGGATACCCCTAAATACTTGGCCAAATGCCCCACCAGCTTACGGTGACTGGCCGAAGAACCGACCGCAAATCCACCGCCATGGGTATAAATGATGACTTTGGATAAGTCAGCATCTTTCGGATAAATCCAAAGACCTTCTACACCTGCCACAACATCGAATTTATAAGACACTTCTTCCGGTTCCAATGTAGGTTGATGCCATTCATCAAACATACTGCGAAAGTCTTCAATGGTCATATTCGGATTTTCCTGCATCCGTCTTGACCAGTTCGCATATAAATCGAAAAGAAATTGAGTATTGCTTTGTGTGCTATTCATTTTAAAATCCTTGATTTGATATTTAAGGAATAAATCCTAGTTTTATTCCATGAAGATATAAAAACTTGAGTGCCATCACTCATGGCTAGACACTCAGAAGATCCAAATCTAAAGAGTGGCTTTGCATCACTGGTTTGATACAATTTTTTGCATGACTAAGTAATCTACGGATAATCTAACCGTTTCAAATTAGTATTTTAAAATGTAAAAAATACATACCAGCGAATGTTTTCTGCAAAATCGCATCCTGTTCAATATAGCTTTTGATCCTACTTATTCTCTTTTCTATTCCAGTCCGTTATAAAAAAGCTTTCATTCATTTTCATGCAATCATGAGCTATGAATGTTCTTAAACATTAAACGATTGTGTGTATGGCTGACTTGTACATTCTTGTACTTATTTTTGTATAAAATGATCAGGCTCATCAATTTATGGGAAAAATTACAATTCGGGTACAATATCTTTCCTGTTTCATGAATCTATTCAACTCATTAAACTTACGACCCTCAACTGCCCAAAATCATAGGATCTGCCGATCCACTTGCAGAATTAGCAATGCTAAAACATGAACTCCAAAGAGTTACTAAAAAAAGAGCATATTAAAAAAAAGCCGTGGCATATTTCGCAAGCCAGTTCAAGTCAGGTATGTCTTTATTCAGTACCTCAGTTAAACTTTAGATTTTCATAACGATGGTTATTCTGCATGGCTAAATACGCTAATCAGCAAAAAACTCTCCAAAAGATAGGCACAGAAACACATATTGAATAGCCACCGATTTTGTAGACACTTTTAAAATGAGGCTGGACTGCCACCACTCTCCTAGACAAATTTCGTCTATTCTTTTTGCATAGGAGAGAACATTATGAGTGGACAACGATACACCCCAGAATTTAAAGAAGAAGCTGTTAAATTGATTACTGAACGTGGATATTCTGTCACTGATGTGGCAGAACGTTTAGGTGTATCACAGCACAGCATTTATAAATGGCTAAAGGCCGTACAGCCTTTACGCAACACCCCTGATGAACATGAACTACTCGAAGCAAAGAAAGAGATCCTTCGTCTTAAAAGTCAGCTTAAGCAAACTGAAGAAGAGCGGGATATCTTAAAGTGAAAGCACTGCTTTCACGCCGCTTTGCAAGCCTGCCCGAGTAAAGTATCAGTTTATCCTTGAGTACAGCCATCAATTTAAGATTAAGACGATGTGTCGGGTTCTTAAGATTGCTCGTGCTGGCTATTATGCCTGGCTACATGAACCCGAATCAGGCAGAACAATTGAAGACAAACGGTTATTACAACTGATCCGTTCTTCTTATGATGCCAGTTATGGTATCTATGGTTATCGTCGCATCACGCTGGATCTTAAAGAGCTAGGTGAAAGCTGTGGACCGAATCGTGTGCTGAAGATCATGAAGAACAATGGCATTGCCGCTGTTCGAGGATATAAGAAGCATAAAAGCTATGGTCGTGGTCGTCCTCAGATTGTGCCACCTAACCATTTAAATCGAGAATTTGTTGTAAACACACCTGATACCTCGTGGGTGACTGATATTACCTACATCCGCACTTGGCAAGGCTGGTTATATCTGGCTGTGGTTCTCGATTTATATTCAAGGAAAGTCATCGGTTGGTCAATGAAACCTACGCTTGCCAAGGATATCGTTTTGGATGCCCTTTTAATGGCGGTATGGCGACGCAGACCCAATGAACCTGTGATCATACACTCAGACCAAGGCTCACAATACAGTAGCGGAGACTGGCAGAAATTCTGTCAGAAGCATAATTTAGTTCCGAGTATGAGTCGTCGTGGAAACTGTTGGGACAATGCTGTTGCTGAATCCTTTTTTAGCAGCTTAAAGAAGGAAAGAATTAAAAAGAGGATCTATAAAACACGAGAAATGGCGCGTGCAGATGTATTTGATTATATCGAGATGTTTTACAATCGAATCAGGCGTCATTCGCATCTCGATGGGATGAGTCCAGAAGCCTTTGAGGCAGCTTCAAAATGAGGCCGTCTCGTGTCTAGGATACTGGGAGCAGTCCAGTCTCGTGTGTAGGATACTGAGAGCAGTCCAGTACGATAGATTTCAGATGTAGGCTTCTTCTCATTGGGAAATTATATTGCTGAAGAAGCCCTCAAGAAAAGCTTTGTACAACAAAGTCATTAGCAATCAAAAAGGCTAGTTGACGAATGGATCGACTGGAACGACTACACCAAACTTTTCCAATTGCAAGAATTTTGACCCCAAAATTTGTGTTGGAATTTTGCGTTGAAGTAATTTAAAAAAGTTTTCATCATGCGTTGAAATAATGATTTGTTTGTCAAACTGTAAGCAAATACTTCGGAGGAGATCAATTGTCGAAAGTATGTTAATAGAGTCCATTGATTGGATTGGATCATCAATCAGAATAACGTTAATGGGATTACCTTCATCATCCTTCGCATGAAGCGCATTCGCAAGAAATACACTCAAACTAAGAATATTTGTTTGAGCAGCACTGAAATAAAGGATCGGAGATATCAACCCTCCAGCCCCATCGCTAACCACAATATTTAGACCTGGTTTATCGGAATCAAAGTCTGCTCTGAACTCCACTTTTTTAAAGGCAGGATGCGGGTCTATTTTCCTGTAAATTGAATTAATAAGATCTTCATAAAAAAAGTTATTAATAAGCATTTTTAGGCTATCTATAATTTTATCCCTTTCCTCTTTCAGAGCTACATCGACTCGATTGCGTTGCTCAAGCTGCTTCTCTACGTTGGTAAACTCCTCCTGAAGAGAAATACGTTTAATATAGGGTTTAAATGAAACCATAAGCTCTAGGAGCAACTTAATGCTATTTAACAGCTTATTAAGCTCTTGAGTCCGGAGCCGACAATCTTCAATTGCTCCTGTTATAACCCCTTTGACTTTCTCCACAGTATCTTCAGGCTGAACGATAATAATATCGGATAAGCTATCATAAAAACCGTTCACAGCCGTTTGGGAACGGGTAAAAATTACTTCCAAATTATCCTTCTGCAGTTTTAAATTAGCAAAATCCACCCATGTACCATCAGCCATCATTTCCTGCTGCAACAAATTGCATTGACTAGCTAGGGATTCACTAGCGTCTTTATATTTGAGTACCTCTGCTTCCAGCTCGTTTTTCTTCGCCTCACAATGCTTTTTGAGGTCTGACGCAGAAATAGCATTTTCATTTAGGTATGTCTTCACTGTAACGTAGAAATGTTCGCTACTTTTTCTCTCACTTTCAGAAATTAATGCATACAACTCAGAATCTTTAGACTTGATCCATGTAGTTACTGATTGAACTTGATTAGACAATTCCGCTTGACGCTCAAGCAGATTAATACGCTTTGTCGCAAGTTGGCTAAGCTCTACCTCTACTCGAGACACTAGTTCATCATTTGAAAGCCCCCAAACTAATTTTTCCAGCTCAGTTATTCCAACTTCTAAGGTATTGCATTCTGCCTCCAAGGTAGATTTCTCGAACACTGCTTGAACATGTCTTTCACTAACTTCAGTTAGCTTTTTATGTAGAATACCGAGCTGCTGAACCTGTGCTTCAACTGCTTGCTGAGTAATCACCTGTATTGCTGCTCTGAGTTCTTTTTGACGCATGAAGGAAAGTGAAAGCTTTTTGGAATTTTCTAAACTCAATTCAGACATCAGATTTTGGCTCGTAACCTTATCTAGCAAAGTCTCTGCAGATGAATGATGAGTTGTACATAAAGGACAAATATGAGACGGCTGTACAGCAAGATAATCTAAGCCTATGGCAACCAACTGCTCATGCTGTTCCATCTGCTCAATTAAGGCTTTCTGAGTGGCAGAGAGAACCTGATTATGCACTTCGATCAAATCAAGGTCAGCTTGACATCTTCTCAATTGTTCAATTTTATCTTGATCAAAAAGTAAAATCCCTACATTTCCAGTCAATAATAAATTGGATGTAATGTTTAATGCGGAGACCTGAGTTAACTCGCGATTCAATTCATCTAATTGGATCTTGTCTACCTGAATAGTAATTTCTTTAGCGGTAATTTGTTGCCTTAGAATACCAATCTGAGCTCGATGGTTTGAAAGTGACACATAGACTGTTCCAGCATTGTCGACAGACTTTCTTAATAGCAAAGCTCTATCGTCAGCAATCTTAAGCTCGCTGTTCAATTCGCTTAATTGCTGCTCAAGACTTGCTAGGTTAATGATGCTGTTGGAGCGCTCTTCGGTCAGTGCCTTTTGGATTGTTGATAATTCAAGAAGACGTGAATCAGTTATTAAAAAAGTCTCTGTGTTCTCAGCGATTTCAATAAGGTGAGTCAGACGCACATGTGCTTGTTTTTGATCCTCCATACATTTGTTGTATGAGTCGAATAGCATCTGATACTTGTCGGCATCAGCAACCCCTTTCAATAGCCTAGAAAGTTGAGGTTTTTGCTCTACCTGATAGTTGATATGGCGCTCTATTTCAGGCATTTTCGCCAATCTATCCGCCATTACTTCTGATGTTTTCGTTTCCGCTTGGAGCAACGTACTCAGTTCATGCTGTCGCGATACAAGGCTAGCGTTAAGTTGACATTCACTCTGAGATGAAAATCTTTCATCAGGTAATACAATATTCTCACCCGCTGCATTAAGTTCAGCCGCAACTGAATTGAAATGCTCGAATACAGAAAGATTAATAGGTTGTTTCAACTCTTCGATAAGCGACTCACATTGCTTATTAAGAACACTCAACTCTACATTATTATCACTGATAAGTACTGACAACTCCTTACGAGCTATTTCAGTATCACCACCAAAGCTTTCCATGAATTTAGCATATCGCTCTTGTGGCTTTGCTTCTCTCAGAAATCTATCAATTTCATCCTGGCTCAAAACGACACGTCGGAAAAACTCATTTCTCCGTTGACTATTATCGCCGAAACTTAAGTCCCGCCCATTCGCACGAAGTTTCGGTAGTTCATTCTCAAAAGGGATCGGCCTCGTTGTGGATACCGCGACCTTTGTAATCACTTGTTTATCGGCGTATTTGTTACGTAGAATTTTTTGACCTTCATTAGGATGCTTAGTTGACTTAGCAGCCCTTTCAAAATTAGATTTATTATATTCCCCTCCTAACCTTTCCAAATGGTTGGTGACAGCCCATTCAACCGCATCGTAAAACGAGCTCTTACCAAAACCATTTGGCGCATAGATCGCAACAAAGTTTGAAGGATTATCACCTTCAGTCATAAAATCAAAAGTCCCATCTGCCTTTGTTTTGTAAGCACGAAATGCTTCGATTTCAACTTTTTTAATTTTCATTCTGATGAAAAAGCTCAATTAGGTTATTGATTATTAAAGCCCGTTTTTCTTTCGACTCTATTTTAGAATCCAACGGTATACCACGGAAATGCTCGCTAAAAGACAACAATGGTTCAATAGTTTCGTCGACTCGTTGATTGAGCATTAAATCAGAACCCAATAATTGTTTCTCTAACTCAATCACTAGTTGCTCAGGGCTAGGTACTCCAGTGTATTCATCAAGTATTATCTTACGAGCAACAAACTTGTTATTTTGTATTAGATATTTTTCCCATATGGGAACACGACTACTTGTTACAAATGCTAAATATACATTCCAAGCTGCTAAACTACCTGCAGGCTGATGGTAAACAGAAATAAAATTTTGAATTGTTTGCCAATTTTCAACTATATCTTCTGATTTTTCGCATACACATGCTATACAGGAGATAAATTGCGTGGAATGATTTGAGCAAAACATATGGAAGCTCATATTTCCATATTCTTCACAGAGAGCACGAAAATCAGCTTGTTCACTTAATAATTTCATTAAGCTTATCCTTTAATAACTGCAACTGTTCTCTAGCTGTAGCAACAACTTGATATTCATCTTCTATATCAACTACGCAAGTCTTACGTAGTCCTTGTAAATGACTTAAGTTAAAGCTTGAGTATATCAAACTTTCAACTTCATCAATTGGAGCGAGTGGTCCCTGATTTGGCACTAAAGCAATGTTACCTATAACCTTTTTTAGTTGAAAATCTGGTGGAAGTGTTCTTGCCGCTGCATCTGGTGATGCAATAATTAACGTACCATTTTCATCCAAAAGCCTACGTGCTGTTTTAAGAAACTCTTCTAGGCGTCTGATCCAGTTATCACTATTACTGGTATACATTAACCTGCGCTTTCGCCCTAGACCTTCTATATAAACATCATCCGTTTTGCCACTATTATCCATCAATGCACAAATTACCAAAAACTCTAAATAAGCTTCCCATAGCTCTAAACTATTCAGCTCATCAGATTTCAGTGGATCTACTAAAAGTTGTGAACCATATTGTTCTAGAATTTTATATGGTGGAGGCATACCATTATCAATAAGCGAATTAGTAAAGTTCTCTAAAGCTATTTTCAAATGACGGATATTCTCTGGATCAATAACATTGAAAGCAAATATTTTCTCTCTAACTCTTGAAAAGCATTCCAGATGAGCAGGAATCATTGGTGCACATTTATGTATTTTTATGATTTCATGATACTTCGATAAACTATGACATTGTACTCGACCAAATTGCTGATCTTCTTCACTTGCATCCATTCTGAATTCGACACCAGTGAGAAATACTAGCCCATCTTGGTGGAAGTAAGTACCTCCACCAGACATCCCTTCGATTTCAGACTTACTTGGGATACCGTCAATTGTGAAAAAAATAAGATGATCATTCACATTGGTCATATGCCCGCCATAAAACTTTATTGGGGTTTGACTAGTCCTTTCTAACTTTGGATATCCAACTAACGTTAAGTCTGCGCGATGTGGTAACTTCTCCGCAGTAAATACTTTTTGTGTTACATGTGTCTGAAAACTAACTTTTAAAATTGCATAATCATTTGATAATGTTTCAAGAACGAAGGGTTCAAAATGTCTGAGTACTTCTAAAACTTCAACAGGTTTACCTTGATAGTCAAAAACTTCATGAACATTTATGCCATCAAGTACATGAGCTGCTGTTAGAACGTAGGAGTACTCAAGTGTCATGGCATTGACGAGTACGCCACTCCCCCCATTAACCTTGACACAGTAAGATTGGATTATTTCGGAAACTGTCATAACCTGATCTCACTATCAAGTACCTCTAGTCGAGAAGCAAAGCCATCGACTTCACCTGGCAAAAGTAATGACGCAATTACATGGCTATAATTAAAGACAATCTTACCATTTGTAACTTTGAGTATCCTCGCAATAGTCCTTTTATTAGGAAGACCATGTTTTGACCCATCAGTGGAAATGACATAGTATGGTGAATCTAGAAGTGAAAGAGTTTCACTACTCGTATTGTGCTGGCTACCATGGTGTGAAATCTTCACTAGATCAAGTTTAAGCTTATTTGTATCGCTGTAACCTAATGTTTTTATATTATCTGCAACAACTTGATCATGTGCATCTCCAAGGAAAAGCATTTTTCTGCCATCAGATTCAAGAAGAAATGCAATAGAGCTCCCATTATAAATAGATGAGTCTGAGACAAACTTATCCTCTGCCCATATCTCGCTTAACGAAAGACCGTAATCATTATCATGCGATGTGGTTGCGCCTACTTCAACTTCAGTTGGCCACTTATGTATGAGTCGCTCAAGTTGATTTCGTTCAGGTGACAATACTCTCAAAGTGAATGGACCTAAATTATAGACTTGCCCTGCCATGATAAGTGGTGCGCGTACACACTCAATCTCATCAAGTAAAGTTTCAAGATCCTTACCTTGTTGCACACTCGTTTGGGGAGAATTGCCAGCCAATAAAATATTATTTTCAGGAATCTCAGAAGTGTCAAAACTATTTGTAATCAATCTAGATGAATTGAACCAGATCAGTTTGACCATTTGAGCAAGATAATCAGGTTTTTCAAAAGCTTTGATTAGGCCATGTATATGGTCATCATCGATATGAGTTAAAATAGCTAAATCAATGTGCTGTCCCTTCTTTTTTAGATCATCAAGAACATTACACAGCGCCCCTGAATAGCGTTGTCTAGGACCATACTTGAAAGTAGTTGATGGTCCACCATCAATTAATATATTAAAAACCCTTGATTCGCTCTCATGGCTAACTAAGAAACAATCTCCATGATTTGCTTTGAGGATACGAACAATAACACCCATAATTTTCTCTGTAAAACCATTCTGCGCCATCGGCTAATTGTTATTTACCGATAAAATTATCATCTAAAAATGATGTTCAACTTTATTAGAAAGCAATACCAAATTCATGGTTTCTTATTATAATTAAGTAGCTTTCAACTTAATAATATACTACTTTCGAAGAACAACATATTCGCTTGCAAAGATTCAACTAAGCTCTGTTTAAGAAACTTATAAATCTTACTTTCATTCAAGTGTATAAAAACCACTCATTAATTATCTAATTTATATAAAAAAACTTCCAAATGAAACCCCCTTCAACTCGCTATGGTTTATGTAAAACTACAAAAATAAAGATGAACTAATCCAATGATGTTAAAATCATAAAAAAGCTGAATCAATTTTCTGTAAACTCTATAATTAACTATAAATCTTTAACTATTAAAAAATCTTTTTAAACCATATGAATATCCGACCAAGCTTACTCAGCTACATTTTTGCAAACTCTACCAAGTGGCGAATCAATTATACTTTCCCTGAGCTGATACTTGAACTGGATACTAAAATTATAAAGCTTAATCCTGAACAAGTGCTGGAAACACATATCCAGAAAGGGTGGATATGGTCATCATTGACACTGAAAACCCTCGATCAAAATCTTCAGTTAAAAGGTATATTCAACGCACAGGCTGAAAAATTTCAAATCAAACTTTATAATGATGCAGAATTCCAAAAAAATCAAAGAAATGCTGAGAACATAAAGGAAGTTTTGAGACCATTCTTACTCGAATATCAAAATTTTATCCAACAAAATCTTTACCTATCCTATCGTCTATGCAACCTGTTTAGATCAGATTTATCACAAAGATCCAAAGCCTCAGTAGAACAATTTGGCAGTCTCATTGAACGGGATAGCTCTTTTGCATTTGAGCCAGTATTACAAAATCAATTTGAACAACTTCGAAAGTTTATAGAATTATCGATTCAGGCAAACTACACTATTGATGCCAAAAATAAACGCTTCGTTGAAAGTGAATTAAAAGCTTTTAAGCAATTTTTCGATCAGGTAGAGAGTACGCCACTAACTAATGAACAACGGGTTTCCTCCATCATCTTTGAAGACCGCAACTTATTGGTCGCTGCGGCGGGTTCGGGGAAAACATCAACGATTGTTGGAAAAGTGGGATATGCCCTATTAACTCGACTCTATAAACCGGAAGAGATTTTGGTTCTTGCATTCAATAAAAATGCAGGCGAAGAACTAAGTGAACGTATTAGCTTTAAGCTAAAGGATATTCTCTCCAATTTCGATACTAGTGTTGAAGCACTTAATTTCCATAAATTTGGTGTTAAGGTCATTGGAAAAGCAACAGGTAAAAGCCCATCTGTATCCAACGATGCAGGAAAGCCTCAAGCCCTCCTAAATCGGATTATTCAACAATTAATCGAAACAGACCCAGACTTTCAAGAAAAGTATCTTTTATAGGACTTACGCATTGACGGATTCAAAAAAGTATTAAAATACTTTATAAAGTATCTGTGATCAGACGAATTAAAAATGCTTCTACAGCAACTTGTACACTACCCATTTATATGGGCTTTCTCATGACAGAACCGAACTCTATTAGCTGCACACAACTTGCCGAGACTTATAATATCTCGCATGATAGTGTAAATCGCTTTCTGGAGCGTGAAGACTACACACCTCACGACCTATATCAAGAAGCAATTCAACATATTGATAATAATAAACTTATAGTCAGTATTGATGATACTGTTTTAGATAAACCATATAGCCAACATATGGACTTGGTTAGCTATTTTTGGTCAGGCAAACACCACCGATCCGTCAAGGGGATTAATCTCATTACCTTGTATGCGACAGATCAGAATGGTCAAAATATTCCAATTAATTTCCGAATTTATGACAAATCTGAGGGTAAAACCAAGAATGATTACTTTATGGATATGTTAAGTGAAGTACTCAGTTGGGGTGCAAAGATTCAATTTATTACAGGTGATAGTTGGTATTCATCGACTGGAAATCTAAAAACCATA
>SPVA01000085.1 GCA_013530545.1 Acinetobacter lwoffii | reverse complement strand
TTGGATTGAAGATTACAATTGCAATCATCCTCATAGTGGGCTAAAAATGAAATCTCCTCAGGAGTATCGATTGCTAAAATTAGCAAGTTAACTGTCCGTTTTTACGGGGGCTAATACATGAATGTTTGGTTGGAAAAAATAAAAATTGATCCTAAAATACTAATTCCTATAAGAATTAAAGGAATGTATAGGCATAAGTATTTAATAAAGTTATTCATATTTTTTTTAAAGTAATTAAATTTAACGCAATATATCAGTACTTGATAATAGTGTCTAAATTTACCTCTCCCTGACCCT
Organism: Acinetobacter lwoffii; assembly: GCA_013530545.1. GTDB lineage: Bacteria > Pseudomonadota > Gammaproteobacteria > Pseudomonadales > Moraxellaceae > Acinetobacter > Acinetobacter lwoffii_G. The sequence goes on along the minus strand of SPVA01000085.1, from coordinate 91,897 downwards.
CTCCTAAAAGGAGAGGGAATATCCTGAAATTTATTTAGTAATGAAAACTCCTTCTCCCTCTGGGAGAAGGCAAGGATGAGGGAAATATAGTCCAATAAAAAAGCCTCTACATCAGTAGAGGCTTTCTTTGCTTAAAATGGAAATCTTAAGACACTTTATCACCTGGTTTAGCACCAGATTCAGGTGAAATCACCCAAACACCGTCGCCATTACCCGCGGCTAAAACCATCCCATTTGAAATACCAAAACGCATCTTACGTGGCGCAAGGTTTGCAACCATCACGACCAGTTTACCTTTCAGGTCTTCAGGCTGGTAAAACTCACGAATACCGCTAAACACGTTACGTGGCTCAGCTTCACCGACATTCAAAGTCAATTGAAGCAGTTTGTCAGAACCTTCAACCGTAGTCGCTTCAAGAACTTCAGCGACACGCAAGTCAACTTTCATAAAATCATCAATATTAATGATTTCAGCTTCACCGACTTTAGGTTCAGGCTTTTTCTCAGCCTTCTTCTCTTTTTTCTTTTCAGCTTTTGCTGGTTCAGCAGCAGGGGCTGCTAAAGAATCTTTAGATGCATCCACCATTGCCGCAACAGCTTTTGGATCTACACGTTGCATCAATGGCTGGAATAACGCAATTTCATGACCCACTAGAATGGTTTCGCGAGAAGCAAAATCAAAGCTTTCAAGTTGCAGGAAATCTTGAACCTGTTGAGCCAGTGTCGGCAATACAGGCGCTAAATACACTGCCAATTGACGGAACAGGTTGATCCCCACAGAGCATACGTCATGCACCTGTTGTTCCTGACCTTTCTGTTTGGCAAGCGCCCAAGGTTTTTTCTCATCAATATACTGGTTGGCTTTGTCTGCCAGCGCCATGATTTCACGAATCGCCGCCGAGAATTCACGTGCTTCATAAGCCTGAGCAATTGAGCTACCTGCCTCAATAAAGCTTTGTACCAATTCAGGTTCAGCACATGTCGTGCTTAACTTGTTATCAAATTTGGTGTTGATGAATTTCGCACAACGGCTGGCAATATTCACGACTTTACCGACTAGGTCTGAATTCACTTTTTGTACAAAGTCATCCAGATTTAAGTCTGAATCTTCAACTTTGTCAGAAAGTTTAGACGCAAAGTAATAACGTAGATATTCAGGGTTTAAATGCTCTAAATAGGTTTCAGCTTTAATAAAGGTGCCGCGAGATTTTGACATCTTTTGGCCATTTACCGTCAAGAAACCATTCACGAATAAGCCTGATGGCGTACGGTAGTTAGCGCCTTCAAGCATTGCGGGCCAGAACAGGGCATGGAAATATACGATGTCTTTGCCAATGAAGTGATAGACCTCATTTTCAGAATCTTTTTTCCAGTAGTCGTCAAAATTCAATTCAGGGCGTTTGGCTTTGATGTAGTTTTCAAAGCTCGACATATAACCAATCGGCGCATCGACCCAAACATAGAAGTATTTGTTTGGTGCATCCGGAATTTCAAAACCGAAGTATGGCGCATCACGGGAGATGTCCCAATCGTTCAAGCCATTTTCAAACCATTCGTCCAGCTTGTTGGCAATCGATACCGGCAAGCGACCTTCATCACGGGTCCATTTTTGCAGGTATTCACCAAAATTTGGTAATTTAAAGAAGTAATGATCAGATGATTTTTCGACTGGTGTTGCGCCACTTAAAGTGGAATGTGGATTCAACAATTCTGTTGCATTATAAGTAGCACCGCAGACTTCACATGAGTCGCCGTACTGATCTTCTGCCTTACATTTCGGACAGGTGCCTTTAATGAAACGGTCTGACAGGAACATGCCTTTTTCAGGATCAAAAAGCTGGGTCACCGGGCGAACTGCAATATTGCCCGCGTCACGATTTTTCACATAGATTTCAGATGCACGGGCACGGTTGGTATCGCTATGCGTAGAATCATAATGATCAAAATGCACACCGAAACCGTCAAAGTCACGAATGTGTTCTTTTTGCACATTGGCAATTTGCGCTTCAGGTGAAATGCCATTCGCTTCGGCACGCAGCATGATCGCAGTTCCGTGAGCATCATCCGCACAGACATAAGTCACATCATGACCCATCGCGCGCATGGCACGTACCCAAATATCTGCTTGGATATAGCCAAGTAAGTGACCCATATGAATCGGGCCATTGGCGTAAGGAAGGGCATTGGTGACTAAAATTTTACGCACGGATTCACTCTCTCATTCGTATTCATTATGCAATGGGCCATAATTTTACATGATGCCGAGGGGATTACAAAGAAATGCTTTGCTGAAACCCTGCGAATAGATGGACTTGGACAGCCCGAATACAAAAGCCCGCATCATCTTTAGCATAGAGATTTTCAATACGGATTTGACTCAGCTCATGCTACATCCTGCAAACAATAGCAACAACATGTACAGGCTTTGTTGCAGTTTGCTTACTTCGCCCGATTCGCGTGATGCTTTGTGCTAAAAAATGGCTGATTGTTTATATGATATGCCTAAGGAGGGTACCTCATGACTCAGCAGAACCAAAACAATACGTCGAAGCAAAATCAAGATAAAGAACAACATGCACGCGAATTGAATGATCAGCTTGCAAAAGAGCAAAAGCAAAACGAGCTGGATAAACAGCATAATCAGGAACATAAGAACGGGCAAAGTGCCCAGACCCATGCTGATCAGAAGTCTGATACCCAGCACAACGGCAAAGATGCAAATGCTGAGCAATCAGCGCAAAAAGACAGTTCTCAAGAGAACCAGTCCGATAAAAAAACTGAAAGCTTTAAGATGGATGACTTAAAATCCAAGGCGATAGCGATCGGTGAAGAGCTATTGCAAAAAGGTGAAAAGCTTCTGAATGAGCTGAAACATGGCAAATCTGACAACCAGCAAAATGCTGAGCAAGGTTCAGATGATGCAAAAAAGGCCAAAGCGGATCATACATCTCAAGATAAATCATCTAACAAGTCAGATAAACAAAATGCTAAAGATGGTCAGACCGATCAGCAGGCAGGTATGGCAAATTTAAAAGATGAAGCCATGCATAAGTTTGAAGATACCAGACAGAAAATCACAGATTTATTCAGCGAAGCCTCGGTTAAGTTCGCTGAGCTGAAACAGATGGCAACTGATACGATGAATAAAATGAAAGATAATCAATCGAAGGAAGGTGATTCTAATCAGCAGCAAGATGCCAAAGATACAGATTCAGAAAGCAACTCTCAGTCCAAAAAGGATGAATCGAAACAAGATCAGGATAAAAATAAGAAGGATCAACAGGACAAATCTGAAAACAATAAAAATCATAAATAGTCTGTGATCATAGAGCCACTTTAATTACAGAGGGTTAAAGTGGCTTAGCACGCTCGAGATAAATAAAAAAAATTTATTACATCAAAATAGTCCATCTCTCTGTTCTTTCATTATTTCTATTTCACCAAGATTTCATAAAATATTTCAAAAAACCAAGTAAAATAGTTGGGAGTCGAAGATATCTCTTTCATCTTCTCCAATACAGTGCTTAACCTTCGCCTAAAACCCCGTTAAACTAGGCCATTCAGATGTCGATCTACATTTTTGGAGTAACCTATGTCCTGGCTTTCTTCGCTTAAATCGGTTTTTTCGCCTTCCAAGGAGGTGAACGAAGAAGCTGTGCAGAACGTACTGCAAAACTATATCTTGCCAAATTCCAGTAATGCCTTGAAAGATCGTATTACGCAGGTCAATGTACAGGGTGAAATTCTGCAAATCACTTTGAATACCTATCCTGAAGAAAAAGCGCAGCTGCAACAGATTCATGATGAACTGGCGGAAGCTTTGCAAAAATGTGGTATTCAAGAGCTGAATATGCATGTGATTCAGCAGAAAACCGGACATAAGAAAGAAGGTGGTTGCGGGCATAATCATGCTGAAGGTGAAAACTGTTCAAGCGCGCCTAAAGCGGAAGCAAAACCCAATCTTCCCCCTGTGGTTGATGCGTCGGCACAGCCTGCAAAAACAGAAGAAGCTGATCCAAATAATCCACCGATTCAAAAAGCTGCGCCGCAACAGCGTGATGTCCCGAAACACCCACGCATTCAAAATGTGATTCTGGTGTCATCCGGCAAAGGTGGCGTAGGTAAATCGACCACGACTGTAAATCTGGCTTTGGCTCTACAGAAATTAGGCCTGCGCGTAGGCGTACTGGATGCCGATATTTACGGTCCAAGTATCCCGACCATGCTCGGCAATGCCGGCAAAACGCCAATGATCGAAGCAGAGCAGTTTGTTCCAATTGAAGCCTATGGAATGGCGGTGTTATCAATTGGCCATTTAACTGGAGACCAAAATACTCCAGTCGCTTGGCGTGGTCCAAAAGCCACGGGGGCATTGATGCAGTTATTCAATCAGACCCTATGGCCAGACCTCGATGTGCTGATGATTGATATGCCACCTGGCACAGGCGATATCCAGTTAACTCTCGCGCAGCGTATTCCGGTGACGGGTGCAGTGATTGTGACGACACCACAAAACGTGGCATTGCTGGATGCGACCAAAGGCATTGAATTGTTTAATCGGGTGCAGATTCCGATCATGGGCGTGATTGAAAACATGTCGACCCATATCTGCTCAAATTGTGGTTTTGAGGAACAGATTTTTGGTACAGGTGGTGGCGATAAACTGTCTGAGCAATATCAAATCCCATTATTGGGCCGTTTACCTTTGGATGCTAAAATTCGTGAAAATGCGGATGCCGGTACACCTTCTGTCATTGCCGAAGATGCTGCTGCAGAAAGCTATATGCTGATTGCAGAGAAAATTGCCGCACAGCTACCCAAAGCAGAAAAAGACCATAGCCGAATTTTCTAATTCTATAGACAATTCAGATATTTAAGCCTTAGCTAAAAGCTAGGGCTTTTTATTTCTTATTTTTAAAATTAGCTCGATTTAAATGACCGAAATTGACTGAAATGACTATCGGGTATTTATCCTAAATATTTATATAAGTATTTGAATTAATTAAAATAAATAAATTTAAATTTTAGGTTATATGTTCTCTTACAATTATTTTTTTGCAGCACTGACCGAATTCTTCTATGCTACTCGGATTAGAGCGAGGTCAAACTATGATTTCATGGTTTTTTATTGGTTTAGTGGCAACCATTCTTTTAACACCAGGCCCAACCAATACCTTATTGGCATCTTCAGGCATTCAGGTCGGATTTAAAAAAACATTTCGTTTAATTCCTGCTGAAGCCTTTGGTTATCTGATCGCCATTAGCTTATGGGGTATTCTGATCGGAAAAATTTCCGTCCATCTTCCGCTTTTACCGACCATTCTCAAACTTTTTAGTGCTGGCTATATTTTATTTCTCGCTGTGAAATTATGGCGGACTGCAGAAATAAGCGAAAATGTTGAAAATGTCTCGATTCGCGCACGAGAATTATTTTTGGCAACCTTGCTTAATCCTAAAGCACTTTTATTTGCCTCAGCGATCTTTCCTGTCATTGTCTGGAAAAGTAGTCAGCATTATGTGACTCATATGCTTGTTTTCTTGCTTCTGCTGATTCCGATTGCATTCTTCTGGACTTTTTTAGGCTCAATCCTGGCCAGAAAAAACAGCCGCTGGCTCAATCAGAAAAACTTGCAAAAAACGGCTTCGCTGGTGCTAATGAGCTTTTCTATTCCTTTAAGTTATTCTGCACTTTTAAGTTTATAAGCTGATCTCGATCAGCAATTTTGGGGCAACTTGAGTTCTCAGACTTTCACTTATTTTCATTAGTGTCAATTTCAGTTAAAGTACGTCGCAATAACTTGTTTTTAAGATTTTTGGATTATATCAATGGCAATTAAGTCTGATCGTTGGATTCGCGAAATGAGCGAAAAACACGGCATGATTGAACCGTATGCAGAAAACCAGGTACGTTTGGATGAAAATGGTCAAAAGCTGATTTCGTATGGCGTATCCAGCTACGGTTATGACGTGCGTTGTGCGCGTGAATTTAAAGTATTCACCAATGTGCATTCTGCAATTGTCGATCCGAAAAACTTTGATGAACGCAGCTTTATTGATATCGAGTCGGATGTTTGCATTATTCCGCCGAACTCGTTTGCTTTGGCGCGTACCATCGAATATTTCCGCATTCCACGTAATGTCCTGACCGTGTGCTTGGGTAAGTCAACTTATGCGCGTTGTGGCATCATTGTCAACGTGACGCCGCTTGAGCCAGAGTGGGAAGGACACGTCACTTTAGAGTTTTCAAATACGACCAATCTTCCTGCGCGTATTTATGCAGGTGAGGGTGTGGCGCAAATGCTATTTTTTGAATCTGATGAAGTCTGTGAAACCTCATATAAAGATCGTGGTGGTAAATATCAAGGTCAGACAGGCGTTACTTTGCCGAAGACCTAATTGCTTTAAGATATTGAATGACGGGACTTTATGTCCCGTTTATTTTTTTGAGATTTTCATTCATCGGAAACTGCTATTTTTCGCCTAATTGGCTTTGGCATCTGTATTAAAAATCAGCATAATGGATTCCGCATAATCATAAAAAAGATGCAATGCATTATAAAAAATCAAAGATTGGCGGCTGGGAAGCTGAAGCATAAGGTGCGGAGCATCGAATAAAAAGGAAAGAGTGAGATGGCTCAGATAAAAGATATATTTAAATTTCGCAAAAGTTATTTGGCGATGACAATCGGTTTCAGCCTGTTGCCTTCTGCACATGCGATGCAGGAATTATCAGATTCTTCTCTTTCTGACACCACAGGTGAGGGTGTTGCGCTCGTTCTTGATGATTTTAAAATGGTGTTTCAAGGTCCTAAAGATCTTTCTGCTGGTTCCAGTTACGCGAGAGGTATTGAAAATCCCGGGCAAGCAGATACAGGATTTATTCGTAACGGGTGAAAATTACAACCAACTTGGGCAGCGTGTATACGACAAAGTTTATAAATCTACATATGATAATGCTTTTCATGTTGAAAGAACGCAGAATTATGCAACTGAGTATCAGCAAGCTTACGATACGCTAAAAACTGATTTTTATAATAATAACTATAATACGATTAAGAATACGTATGACACACAAGCTAACCGGAGTGCATTTAGCCAAGAGCTCATTGATTATTATTATAATACTGAATTTATGAAGGGGTATTATGATCAAAGATATGATGATTATTATAATGGTGCTGGCGAAGACTTGACGTTTTTAGGCATAAATTTAAATTATAAGCTGGTAAAAGATGGAACTAAGGAATATGAAATTTATGCAGGCAATATCTTAAAATCTGAAGAATATGCTAAAGCTAATGCTTTGGAAATGATTCAATTTCTATATGGGCAAAAAGCTAATCAGCAGATTCCAGATACCCAATGGACTACAACTGTTGATAGACAGAATATTATTGGAGCAATTGTAGATGCAAGAATTCTTGCACTAATTAAAGCAGATTATGATAAAAAATTTGAAGCTGCTTTAGCTGGAATGATGAAGGATGCAGATAGTGCTGCTATGGCTGAAATCATTGCTAGAGCAGATCAGGTTGCTAAAGCTGAAGCTGCTAAAAGTTCTGTGAGCACTTTAAAAACTAAAGCTGATGTATTTATTTATGGTCTGGCTTTATCGAAAAGCGATGGTTCTTTAAGCACACGATACAGTGATCAGGGTTTTAGCTGGGGATCGGCAGATAATCCCTGGTTATTCCGGGCAGGAACTGAAAATGTCAAACAGTTTAAGGACGCTGCTAAAGATGTAGGCTATATTGCTTTGGAAGCCCCATTAAGTCCAATTGCAGGGGTCGAAAGTGATAATAATATCAAGCTGGGTTTCTGGAGTGATATTTTTGCGCGCGCGCTTGACTCCTCGAATGCTGTAGATCCTATAACAGGTGGGCCAATATCAGGACTTGATACGGATTACCGATTAAGAACCCAATTTGTTACCAATGGTCTGAGTTTTAATGGCTCGCAAGTTCGGTTATTTCAAACCTTAGAATCTGACAATAAGAATTACAGCCAAACATTGGGTATGGCGAGTATTGTTCGTCTGAATACCAATGATCGACCAGAAACTCTAAGCAGTAGCGATAGTAATCTTAACAGTAAAGGTATTCGTCTCAGTACCGCAGCAAAAACAGATGCACTTGATGGTAATGTCTCGACCCCGGCCTTGAATGGAAGTGATGCTCCTATATTTCATGATTCTGAGGGTTTATATCTCTATAGTCCAAATATTAATTTAGTGCTCGGTAATATGTACCAGCCTTTCGTTGTCGGTTCAGAAGGCAATAATATTATTTTAGAAGTGACACGTATTCCCAATATTCCTGCCATTTATAATCAAATTTATCAGAATTATGGAGGCGGACTGGGCACAACAGATTTAAAGGGTTCGACCTGTAATGTCTATAGTTGTGGTACACCGATTAAAAATAATGCGTCAGATACCACCGCACTTTATCAAGGGCGTAATGCGACTCACAGTAGCATCTCAATAGGGACTACAGAGCGTATATCAGGGACAAATATGCTGCGCGCCAAGGATGGTGTGAATTCAACAGGAATCGTATTTAAAAATACTGAGGGTGTAAGTAAGAATTTTGGATCTGCTGTCATTGATGGTGTCCTGATTCAGCATCTGAAAATTAGAACAACTGGTCTTTAAGGGAGTATAAGAATGTCCAAATTAGTAACACTCTGTGCATTATTATGTACTTCTATGGCCAGTCTTGCCGGATTGGAAGCCCTTGATCAGCAAGCATTAACCAATACAGTGGGGCAGGGCGGAGCAGATCTTAACTGGACTTTATCTTTAAACCATGTTTATGCGACAGATTTAAGTAAAGATAAAATTTCTCGGCTTGATGGAAGTGGCAACCCGCTAGAAGTATTTTATGTTCTAGATCCCACCGCTTGTGGAGCAACAAAACAATTTTGCCGTCTGGCAATAGCGCCGAATAACCATGTCGATGCCAATGGAAATAAAAAGTGGTTAGTCTTTAAAGGCATTCAAGGCACGATTCAGATTGATAAGTTTTCGATCGATGGAACAACCATCATTAATCATCGTAATGAACCACAAACGGCGATGCAAATTACCTTTTATGATCACCAGCCTTTAAAGATCCGTAATTTAGGCTTTAATACAGTTTCCATTGAAACGGGTACAGGTGCTGGCGCCTTGGAAGGTTATGCCAATACAGGTGTTTATAGTACGTATACAGGGCGTACCTATAATGCCGATGGAACTTATACAACCGCGCCCCAAGATGTTCCTTCATTTGATAAAGGTGCTGAAAAAGGATTTATGGGATTGAACGTTCATGGAAATCTGCATACGTCAGGCAATTTGAAAATATTTGGTTATAACTGTACAGGTGGAGCACAAAGTCGTTGTTAGTAACAACGTCAAGTACAGCATAAGGATATATAAATGAAAAAAACAACAATAAAGTTGAAATTGCTAACAGTATGCATGTGTCTTATACAACAAAGTTATGCACTTGAAACTATTGAAGAGCAAGAATTGAGTGAAGTCACTGGACAAGATGGTATGGTGATTACTCATGAAATTTCTAAAGCCAGTATTGCTCAAGCCAATTGGTATGATCCAAATCCAACTGCCAACACTAAAATGGGTTTAGGTCTACATAATGTTGAGATTATTGGAAAAGATAATAAACCAATCATTAGTCAACTTGAAATAGATGTAGGTGCCACTTCACAAGGGGCAGGACTTCGGCTAGCTGCAAGTGTTTCACCGTTTCAAGCCACTGCAGATTTAAAATTGGTAAAGATCGCCTGTACGACCAATCCATGTAGTCAATCTGCGAATAGTATTCGGACTACGGGTACTCAATCTAATCAAACTTTGGGTGGATTAGGGATTAGTACCTCTACACCGCTTAGTGTGCTATTACAAACCAGTGCAGGTCTATTTAATAAAGATTCAATTGCCAGTATCGATTTTCAACTTAAAAATGCCACGATTAGTCATAAATTAGGCGAAAATAGTCTGATTTTGAATAACTTTAACTTTAACTTCGCGGGTCAAGGATATATGTACATTGACCCGGATGAAGGCGTGGTACTCACCACACGAAATGGCAGTCAAGATCATTATGTGGATCTAAAGCGTGCTGAAGATATTACTGATATCGCGGCTGGCCGGGTTAATCCGACCAATCCAGGGGTTAATATTGACCTGCGTTATAATACGCCAAATAATGAACGCAAAAATATTATGCGTTTAGGAGCTTCGGGTGCAGTCACTAACGCAAGATTATCCATGAGTGCAGATCAAACCCAGATAGGTACTTTTGATGTTAGTAACAAGGTGAATGGTGTACTAGAACGTCAGGACAAAGCTGCAACAGGTTACAGTGGCCTGGTCGGAGAAGGTGGGTTGGATCTAGGCTTGTCTGCAGATTTTACAGGTACTAATAGTACCGGGCTTCCAGCAACTATGGCACCTACAACACTTGAGATTGGTCATACCGGTAAGGGAAGCCATGCTGTGCAATTCTCCAAGCTCAGACCCTTGACTACACGTAATGCTGCCGGTGCTTTACACGGTAAAAATGCTTATATCGACTTTGGAAATATATATATAAATACCATTACTGCAAAAAGTCTCGATTTCATAATCAATGAAAATATGCAAAAGACTTTAGGTAGTAGTAGCACTGTACTTAAACAGACACTCAGTACCACCACGAATGGAGAGGATTTTGCCTATATCGCCGTACGTGGAATGGATTTTCAGTCCATTGCTGCTAAAGCACGTTTCATATCAGATAACTCTTTGGCGGAAATTGGTGGCGATGGTGGTTCATGGGGAATCGGTATTCCTATTTATAATTTAAATGCCAATGTTGCCTTGTCTGGAACGACTTATGGAACAAACAATAAGCAAGCAATTGCGTATAACATTATGGCATCTACAGAAGGCTATGGAATTGACAAGAAAACCGGTTTACCAAGCACAACCTCGATTATATTGATTGATGGCAAGAATGGCGATCATGGTGAGGCAGTTAACTATTATGCTGGTTTTAGGAATATCGATGCTTTGATCAAGTCGGAAGGTATTATTGGCTATGAAGATGAAGGTATTTATATTCGTGCCGATAAACTGCTGATTGGAGCTAAAGCTGAGCTTGCGATTGGTCAATTACCAGGATCTAAATATAATTGTACCAATGCATCGGTCACTAAATGCGGAAGCTATGTGCCTCATGATAATTTTTCTAAACGTGATGATGTCCTGACGAATATTGCTTTTAAACTTGATGGAAACGGCGAGCTCCTCATCATTCCAGGAGTGGATCCGACCAGCGATTCACCAGATACCAACTTCCTGTCATTTGATGCAAATTTTAAGTTTAGACCCCTTACCGCAGAAGAAACTGCAAATAAAGATAATCTGGGCAGCTATTTTAGTATTGCCAATGAAGATATTGATTCAGCCGGGGTATTAAAAACTTCTTCAATTAACTTTAACCGGATGGAAGGTCATTTGGGTGTCAAAGCAAAAGTTCGTGTCAGTGCAGATACAGTGACTTTGGATAATCAGGTCAAACTCAATTATGAAAATAATATTGCAACACCATTTAAAACCAATTTTGCCATGGCGACCAATGGCAATATGCAAAACATGGCAAGTATTGCACTGACTGGTGGAACTATTCGTAGCACGATGGGAATCACACCACGCTAAAAATCAGGATGAGAAAAATGAAAAAAATAATATTAAAGAGTCTAGTGGTAGCTATGATGGGCCTAAGTGGTCAGGTATCTGCATTAACTTCATTGGAAGACCAAGAGCTCTCAGAAGTCAATGGGCAGGCTTTATTGTCAATGGAGGTTCAGTCTGGATTTAACCAGATGGATAATCTAGGAGCTACTTATGACCAGAGTAATATCTCATTTTATAAATTAGGCTTGGAAGCCGAGATGGAAATTAATGCCAATATAAAAAAGCTACAGCTCGGGTGTGGTGGTGTTAATGGTGCAACCGGCTGTGATATTGATATTGATCATATAGCCTTAAGTGGTAATCCTACAAATGGTGCGGATCGTGCCGCGACTTCAGCTCTGATTACTAATCCATTTGTACAGTTTGCCATAAAAAATCCAAATCAGGCATCTACACGTGAAGTTTTAGGTTTCCGTTTAAGTGCGGAAAAGATTTCAGGTCTATTGACAATGGGGACAGAAAATAGTGCTACACCAAATGGTATTAACAGTTTCAGTGGTTATATGAAAACAAAATCTTCATCAGGAGTTGCAACAACCGCTCCTCGTGTCATGGATTATGCTGCAACTGGAATGAATATTGAGGGCACGGTAAAAGGCACTTTGTTAGGTCAACCATTACCTCTGGATTTACATTACACATCTAGCAATTATGCTTTCCAGTTAAATTCTACAACAGCACCTTTTACTATTCCTGCTACGATAGTGTCAGGAACACGAATGAAAGAAGTTGTACTAAAAGGGACAGGGACAGTAGGTCGTATTGATTTTAAAGGACCATTAAAAGCAGAATTATTGGATGGAGCATTAAAATTAGATAAAGATATTACAGGCTACTTAACCGGGCTACAGACAGACATTACCGTTAAACAAAATCTCGGACTTATTCATGCTTTATATTTAAATAATCCAGCTTCACTCTCCTTGCAATCCCAAAGCATCTTATGGCCTGGTGCAGCAGTTGCGGCAAAACAAGGGTGGTGGATGGCAATGGAAGATGAAGTGGATTTAGGAAGTATTTCACCTTCATATAGTGTGCCAATTTCAGATGCTGTTTTAAAGCAAACCATTGCAGGAATTAACCATGATTTAACCACTAATGTGCGAGATTGTGGAAGTCTGGTTTTTGGTTGTGTGCTAGGAAGTGCGCTTGATGTAAAGGAAATTAAAAATCCTGCGCTACTTGATTTCCCTCTCACTAATTTAACTTTACAAGGCCAGAATTTTAAACCGAACTGCTTCGGCGGACATAAATTTTGCTAAGTTTAGTTATAAAAAATCCCGCATTACGCGGGATTTTTTATAAGAGAGCGAAATTATTTAGCAATCTTCGCCAATAATTCTTCTTTCGAAATATTTACTGATTCAGCATCGCGGCGGCCTTTATATTCAAAAGTACCCGCATCCAAGCCTTTTTCACCAATCACGATACGGTGAGGAATACCTGTAAGTTCAAGGTCAGAGAATTTCACGCCCGGACGTTCATTACGGTCATCGAGTAACACGTCAAAACCTGCAGCTTGTAATTCAGCATAGAGTGCTTCCGCAGCTTCCATAGTTCGTGGAGATTTATGGGCATTCATCGGCACAATGGCAACTTCAAACGGTGCAATGGCAGTTGGCCAGATAATGCCTTTCTCATCAAAGTTCTGCTCGATTGCAGAAGCCACCACACGCGTCACGCCAATACCATAACAACCCATTGTTACAGTGAATGGCTTGCCATCTTCCCCCAAGACTTTACAGCCCAAAGCTTCAGAGTATTTTTGACCCAACTGGAAGATATGACCTACTTCGATACCACGTTTGATTTGAAGGGTACCTTTACCATCTGGAGACGGATCACCTTCAACTACATTACGTAGGTCATACACTTCAGAATACTTCGCATCACGTTCCCAGTTTACACCGGTCGCATGCTTGTCAGCTTCATTAGCACCCGCTACAAAGTCAGACAGTACAGAAGCTGCACGGTCAACAATGACGCTTACACCTTTTTCTACCAGACCTTGAGGACCGACAAAGCCAGCAGTTAAGCCAAGTGCTTGGAGTTGTTCTTCAGTAGCAAATGTCAAAGGTGCAGCAATTAAAGGATGTTTTTCAGCTTTAATTTCATTCAGTTCGTGATCGCCACGAAGGAATAAAGCAACTACAGGAACAGAACCATCCTCTTTTACAATGCCTTGAACAAGCAAGGCTTTTACTGAGTGGGCAGGATCAGTACCCAAGAATGCTGATACATCCACAATGGTTTTTTGATTTGGTGTATCTACCCGTTTGAGTTCTTGTGTCGGTGCCGCACGCTCACCGACAAGCACTGCTTCTGCCATTTCAATATTGGCTGCATAGTCAGATTCAGTCGAGAAAGCGATATCATCTTCACCGCTTGAAGCCAGCACGTGGAATTCATGAGAACCTGAACCACCGATTGAGCCGGTATCTGCTTGTACTGGACGGAAATCTAAACCAAGACGGGTGAAGATTTTGCAGTAGGCTGCATACATGTCGTCGTAGGTTTGTTGCAGTGATTCCTGATTGGCATGGAAAGAGTAAGCATCTTTCATGATGAATTCACGTGAACGCATTACGCCAAAACGTGGACGAATTTCGTCACGGAATTTGGTTTGTACCTGGTAGAAGTTTGCAGGCAATTGCTTGTAGCTTTTTAATTCGTTACGTGCAAGGTCAGTGATCACTTCTTCATGCGTCGGACCGAGAACAAATGGGTTACCATGGCGGTCGTTGAAGCGTAAAAGTTCAGGGCCGTATTGTACATAACGACCTGATTCTTCCCATAAAGATGCAGGTTGAGTCACCGGCATATAGACCTGAAGTGAACCGACTTTGTCCATTTCTTCGCGAACGATCGCTTCAACTTTATTTAATACGCGAACGCCCATCGGCAACCAAGTATATAGACCTGAGGCCAACTTACGAATCATACCGGCACGAAGCATCAGCTGATGTGAAATAACTTCAGCATCGTTCGGGGTTTCTCTTAACGTTGCAAATAAAAAGCGACTCGCGCGCATGGAAACTGTCCTAAAAAATTAAGCGTTAAAGCAGGGATTATACAATAAAAAATGAGGTGAGCATTTGGGAATGTCACCTCATTGTGTTGCATTAAATTATGCCATGATTTTACGTGCCTGACGCAGCATAAAATTCTTAAAGTCATCCAGGTAAGTAAAGATCACAGGCACCACCACCAGGGTCAGCAGGGTAGAGGTAATTACCCCACCAATCACTGCATGCGCCATCGGTGCACTTTGTTCACCACCTTCACCTAGTCCTAGGGAAAGTGGCACCATGCCCATGACCATCGCGCTGGTGGTCATTAAAATGGGACGCAAACGGGTTTTACCAGCGGCAATAATCGCATCATAACGGTTTTCACCGCGATCCATGGCTTTCTTGATGAAGTCGATTAGCAGAATGGCATTCTTGGTCACCAGTCCCATCAGCATGATAATGCCGATAATCGAGAACAGGTTCATGGTCGAGTTAAACAGGAACAAGGCCAGAAACACGCCAATCAGTGACAATGGCAGTGAAGCCATAATTGCCGCAGGATGGATAAAGCTATTGAACTGTGAACCGAGCACGATATAGATAAAGACAATCGACAGGGTAATCGCGGTCAGAGCATAGCCTGCGGATTCTGCCATGTCGGCATTGGAGCCTTGAGTGTCGAAACTATAACCTGGTGGCATATCGAAATTTTCTTGCAAGCGGCTGATATCCGTCCCGATGTCACCTGCAGGACGTCCTGAGGTATTGGCCTCGACCAGCACTTCACGTGCCAGATCACGTCGGTTAATTTGTGAAGCGCCGAGTTTTTCTTCAAATTTGGCGACACTCGAAAGCGGAACCAGAATCGGTTGATTATTGGCATCGGTTTTATTCGAGGTGATATACATATTCTGTAAATCGCTAGGCAAGCTGCGCTGGTCTTCCGTCAGGCGCAGATTCACATCATAGGTTTCACCTTTTTCATCCTGCCAGGTGGTAACATCATCACCGGCAATCAGCGGACGCACCACATTGGCAATCTGATTGACTGATAAACCTAAATCACTGGCCAAGACGCGATTAATCTGTACATCAAGAGTTGGCTTGGGTTCTTTTAATGAAGTTTCCAGATCGACAATGCCATTAATTTTCGCCATTTCAGTCATAAAGCGATCGGAAATTTTTTGCAGTTCATCCAGATCTGGGCCTTTGATCGAAATCATGATTGGCTTCTGGCCACCAGAAACGGTTTCATCGGCTGAGGCAACCGAAGTAATGCTGATTCCGGCCACCGACTGCAGACGCTGGCGGAATTCATTATTCAGGTCATTCAGGGTCTTTTCACGTTCGGTACGCGGAGTTACAGTCACCCGTAAACTGACATGGTTTTTACCGCGGTCGGTTGCGCCATTAATTACCCCATAAGTGGCTTTGACATCCGGATGCTGACGAATAATCTGATCCACCTGCTGTAGTTTGGCCTGTGAATATTCAAGTGATGAATCGACCGGTGTTTCAAACTTGATTCGGATTTCGCCTTTATCGGGAACCGGTACAAATTCGGTGCCGATTAGTTTGGATAAACCCAGAGCACCAAATAAAGAAGCGACAGCAATTAATAAAGTAATCAATCTGAAGCGCAATGCCAGTTTTAATAATTTTTCATAGACATGGCTTAGATTGTCCAGCTTGCCGGAGATCCAGCTAAAGAAACGTTTCACCCGACCTGGTTTTTTATTCGGATCTTTTTTCTTTTCTGCCCAGTGTGCAGAGAGCATCGGGTCCAGGGTAAA
This sequence comes from Acinetobacter lwoffii, assembly GCA_013530545.1. Lineage (GTDB taxonomy): Bacteria > Pseudomonadota > Gammaproteobacteria > Pseudomonadales > Moraxellaceae > Acinetobacter > Acinetobacter lwoffii_G. The sequence continues at coordinate 75,347 of SPVA01000085.1, read as the reverse complement.
GCTGACAAACATCGAGATCAGAACGGCCATACTCACCGTGACCCCGAACTGGTAGAAGAAACGGCCAATAATTCCGCCCATAAAGGCCACAGGCAGGAATACGGCAACAATGGTCAGTGTCGTGGCCAGCACGGCTAAGCCAATTTCTTTGGTGCCATCGAGCGCGGCAGTCACATGATCTTTGCCCATATCGGCATGCCGGACAATATTTTCACGCACCACAATCGCATCATCGATCAACAGGCCAATACTCAAGGACAGCGCCAACAAAGTCATCATATTGATGCTAAAACCAAAGGCCCAGATAAAGGTCAGCGTACCCAAAAGTGCAATGGGCAGGGTTAAGCCGGTAATCACGGTTGAACGGAAAGAACCCAGAAAAAGTAGGACAATCAGTACAGCCAGTACCGCACCTTCAATAATGGTTCGGGCTACATCGCCAATGGTGCCGCGGATACTTTTGGAGGAATCTACCACTACTTGTAAAGTAGTGCCTTGAGGAAGCTGCGCCTCAATACTTTCTAAAGCTGCGTAGCTCTTATCTACTACTTCGATGACGTTTGCATCTGAACTACGCAAAATATCAATCGCCACTGCGGTTTTACCATTCAAAAAGGCAGCGGATTCCAGCTCTGCCTGACTGTCTTGAATATTAGCCACTTGTCTGAGGAAAATTGGTACGCCATTTTTATTGGCAATGACCAGATCGCCGAAGGCAAGGGGATGTAGAACTTTGGAATTGATTTCAATCACCAGTTCCGAGTTGCCTGATTTAAGCGTACCGCCTGGGACTTCGATATTCTCGGCCTTTAAGGTGTTAATGACACTGTCCACACCGATGCCAAAAGCTTGCAGTTTTTGCGGTTCCACCTGAATCCGGATCTGGCGCTGCGCATCACCAAGCAGATTAACCGCTCCGACTCCTGGTACTGTGCGCAGTTGTGGCACAATTCGCTGATCCAGATAGGAGCTGAGCGCTTTCACATCCATATTGTCGGATTCAAATACGATCGACATCACCGCATTCGCCGTCGGATCATAACGCTCGACAATCGGTTCCTGAATTTCATCACGGAATTCAGCAGTCACAGAGGCGATTTTATCCCGCACGTCCTGGGCTGCTGTGGTCGATGTTACATCCAGATTAAATTCAGTGGTGATGATGGACAGGCCTTCACTGGACTGGGAAATGACCTGTTTTAAACCAGAAATAGTATTAATCTGATCTTCAAGTTTTTTGGTAATTTCCGATTCAACCGTTTCCGGAGAAGCACCCGGGTAGTTGGTATAGATCACCACAAAAGGGAAATCGACATCAGGAAATTCTTCAACGCCCATCCGCTGCCAGGAAGCCAGCCCCAGCACCATCAAACAGAACATCATCATGATGGTGAAAACCGGATACTTCACACTAATTCGGGTAAACCACATATCAATGATCCTGTGTGAATGGCTTTAGTTGGCGCGAAGGGTGACAGTTTTTTGCAGATCGGCTTCGCTAAACTTAACCCGGCTGACCTGATCACCATTTTCCAGTCCTTGAACCACGGCAATGTTGTCGCTATAACGCTGTTCTAGAACCTGAACATTGACCTTGATAATTTTATTCTGGCGAACTACCCAGACATAGGGTTTGTTCTGGATATCCTGAACGGTATCTAATGGAATCAGCTGTCCGGAAATCTGTTGTGAACTCAGAATGTTGCCTTCAACGAAGGAGCCGATACTTAAAGATGGAACAGATTCATTCGGCGTGGCAAAGAATTCGATCTGACGACTGGCCTGATCTGCGATCGGGGAAATCCGGCTAATCACGGCAGTAAGTCGATTTGGATTGCCTTGAATGCTGTATTCGATTTTACTGCCCAGTCTTAAGCCTGATTGCAGGTCACTGGGTACACGTGCTTGAATTTCCAATCGTTTTGGATCGACGATTTCAAACAAGGTTTGTCCAATCGCCACGGTTTGGCCGGGTTCGACTTGACGCTGGGTAATCACGCCATTGATTGGGCTGGTCATGGTGCCATCACGATCTGCTTTCTGGGCAATATCGACATTGGCTTGCTGGGCGCGGACATTTTCCAGTTGTGCCTGATAATCGACCTGGCTTTGTTCATATTCTACTTTTGAAATAAAACCCTGATCGAGCAGGCGCTTTTTACGCTGCATCATGTTACGGGCCTGATTGGCTTGCGCTTGAGTAGAGGCCAGATTCGCACGCGCCTGTGCCAAGCGGGCGGCATTGTCCTGATTATTTAGGCGTACCAGCACTTGTCCTTTGGAAACCGTTTGACCTACCTGCGCGTTTACGCTGGTGGCAGTAGCAGAGACCTGCGCCTGTATGCTGCTTTGATTGACTGCACGAATAGTGCCGGTAAATGCAGTTTTTTGAACTGAATTACCAGATTGAACCGCAACTAGATCTTGAGGAATGACTTCAATGGATTTGGGTGTTTCGGCTTGCTGTACGGGTTCATTTTTATCACAAGCCACTAAAAACATATTTAAGCAAAGTGCACTCATGATCAGGATAGAGCGCGGGGAAGGCATATTTAAATCATGAGAATGCGGTGCAGTTTGCATATGAGTCCTTTTAGCTGGCTATGGATCAAAACCACGGCTAGCTATTTGTATTTATTCAAGTGCTTTTAAACGGGCGATAATTTTGTCGTATTCTGCTTCCAGATTTCGATAGCGACTTTGTAAAGATTGAATATTTTCTTTCTGGGAAGCGAGATTTTTCTGGTTATTGTCTAATGTTGTTTTCAGGTGTGCCGGTGGGGTTTTACCTTTACGTAAATATTCACGTTCCTGACGCACAAACATGACCCGATCTTTTTGCAGTTGCTTCATTTGTTCTTGCTGAAAATCAATCTGTTTTTTTAACTGGACCAGGCTGTCATTCTTTTTCTGTAAAGCGGTCTGGCTATTGTTATAAGCACGCTTGAGTTTATGATCTTCGGCAATTCGCTGCGCCTGTTGGGCACGTTGTGGCGCTTGCCTGATATCCGCTTCGGCATTATAAGGACGGGCACGCTTAATCACCTGCATATTCTGGTCAAGTGCTTCATAGCCATAACGGATATGATTTGGCGTGACATTAGTACTGATATTGGCCACACCCTTGCTGTCATAATAACGATACCAAGTGGCTTTTTGCGGGAGTTGGTTACTACTCGCACACGTTAAGCTCACCTGTAACAGTAGCAGCACAACAACAATGAATTGACCAGTCATTTTATTTTTATCAATGACAGCAAGTTTTCTTAAAAACTGACTCATCATTGGCTCCCCGAATTTAAAGTTGACTAAATTACTTATTTTAAAGTAATAATCTTGTTATATTAGACTTAAATTTATCAATAAAAAACTACCGTTAGTCAAAAAAAAACCAATAATGATAAGAAAATGTGAAGCTGTTATTAAAAATAAATGATTTTGTCTACTTGTGTAGAAAATGTTCATTGATAATACAAGTGACTTTATGTTAAAAATGTTTATCGATCGTAATAAAATAATCCTATGAGCCTTATGGCATATAGTTTCTAAAATGGGAAGGGTTAAACAAATGGACGATAAATTCCAAAATCTAAAAATTATGGTTATTGATGACTCAAAGACCATTCGTCGTACTGCGGAAACTCTTCTTCAACGCGAAGGTTATGAGGTCATTACTGCAGTAGACGGTTTTGAGGCTTTGTCAAAAATTGCCGAAGCAAATCCAGATATCGTTTTTGTAGATATTATGATGCCGCGCCTGGATGGTTACCAAACCTGCGCCTTAATCAAAAACTCTCAGAATTACCAGAATATTCCTGTGATTATGCTATCAAGTAAAGATGGCTTATTTGATCAGGCCAAAGGTCGTGTCGTGGGTTCAGATGAATACCTGACTAAACCTTTTAGTAAAGATGAATTGCTAAATGCAATCCGTAACCATATTAGTGCTTAATATTTGATTTTTTTGGGGAATTGGCATGGCACGTATCCTAATTGTGGATGACTCACCGACAGAAACTTTTCGCTTTAGAGAGATTCTTTCTAAACATGGCTTTGAGGTGATTGAAGCAGCCAATGGCGCAGATGGCGTCACCATGGCACAGGCAGAATTGCCGGATCTGGTCCTGATGGATGTGGTTATGCCGGGCGTGAATGGTTTTCAGGCGACCCGCCAGATTGCACGTGGTGCAACGACCAAACACATTCCAATCGTGATTGTCAGTACCAAGGATCAGGCCACTGACCGTGTGTGGGGCAAGCGTCAAGGCGCAGCGGATTATCTAACAAAACCAGTCGATGAAAAACAATTAATAGATGTAATTAAGCAGCACCTCAATGCAGGATAAGCTCTATGGCAGCAAATGGATTTATCGAATTGCTTCGCATTGCGAAACGGGGGAATAAAAACTACGTTTCCAATGGCAATGAAGTTAACCGATGGTCGGGCATTGCTTTTGAGATGATGGGGCAATATTTTGTTGCCCCGCTGGGGGAAGTATCAGAAGTGATTTATCCCCCAAAATATACGCCAGTACCCAAGACGCAAGCATGGGTGTTGGGTCTGGCGAATATCCGGGGAAGACTTTTATCGGTTTCTGATCTGACGCAGTACGTATCAGGGCAGAGCAGTCAATTTTCACCCACTCAAAAAGTATTATGCATCAACCATAATGACCAGTATGTAGGTTTGGTCGTAGATCAAGTTTTGGGTATACAACATTTCAATAAGAAAAGTTTCTTTTCGAAGAAATCTGAATTGGATAAAAACTTACAAGAATATTGTCAGGGGTTTTTCCATCAGCACAACCAGCAGTGGCATGTGTTTTTATTCAGTCGTCTGTTGCAAAATCCAAAATTTATGAACGCATCTATAAAATTTATAAATTAAATGTCGCGCTCGAAAGTAAGCAAGGCGTCAACCGGGGAGAGGCTGCATGGGCTTTAAACTTAAAAAGAAAAATACAGGTGAGAGCACTGGCCGCAAGGGCGGTAATGCTTTTTTAGCTAAGATTCAAACGCAAGTAGATCAGTTATCACGTGTCTTCGGTGATAGTGAGAAATCAAAACCGCTGATCTATGGAGCAGTAGGCTGTCTTTTAGCCGCACTGATCACTTTATTGTATCTTTTTTATAGTGTTCCACGTACCAATGAACTCACTCAAAGTCTGGGTGATTTGCGTCTCCTCTCGCAAACGATTTCGCGCCAAGCGACTGAAGCGACAGCTTCGGGTACGCCTGAGGCCATGAAGAACCTGACTGATTCGCAAAAAGCTTTTGCTGAAAACCTTGAGACAGTTAAAAGTATTCACTCTAACAATGATGCTTTGCAAGCTGTTGATAAACAGTGGACAGAAGTATCCAGCAGTATTGATCTGATTACCTCGCAACAAAAGATTATTAACCAGTTATACGACACCAACATCGCGATTGGTGAAGCGATTCCGGGGATTCAGGCGGAATATAACTTGATGGTCGACCAGATGGCACGTCAAGATATGCCATCGAACCAGGTGGTTATTGCCAAAAACCAGGTATTCATTGCAGAACGTATCTTACGTTCAATCAGTTTGGTACTGACAGGTAATGATGGTTCACGTGAATCTGCGGATGACTTCAGTGCCGATACCGAAACTTTTGGTTCTTATCTGAATGCACAGTTAAATGGTTCTGCTGAACTGGGTGTACAGCGTATTGCTGATCCAACCCTGCGTGAATCTCTGGAAGGCATCAAGGCTGAATATGATGACGTACTGGAATCTGCATCAGCGATTATTCTGAAAAACTCTACACAGATCGTAAAAGTTCGTCAGGCAGCCGCATCTATTTTTTCTCAATCTGATGTGCTTTTGGACAACCTGAATAAATTATCGGGTAACTCAGGTCTTAAAACGGTTGTTCCGGCAGTCCTTCTGATCGCATTATTAGTCGGTTTCTTGCTGTGTGTATTCAAGTTACTTTCTCTGCGTGGCTTGTCGGATAAGCAGCGTGTAGGCCGTTTACAAGAAGAATATGACCGTAACCAGAATGCGATTTTACGTTTACTGGATGAGATCGCCGATCTTGCAGACGGTGACTTGCGTTCATATGCAACAGTATCTGAAGACTTTACTGGTGCAATTGCCGACTCGATTAACTTTGCGATTGACCAGTTACGTGACCTGGTATCGCGTATTACTGAAACTTCACAAGAAGTTGCGCAATATACTGCAACTACACAAAGCATTACCAACCAGTTAGCTGAAGCATCTGAGCATCAGGCACAAGAAATTGCTGGTGCTTCTGCAGCGATTAACGAAATGGCACTGTCGATTGACCAGGTATCTGCCAACGCCGATGAATCAGCGGTGGTAGCAGAGCGTTCAGTACAAATTGCTGCAAACGGTGCGGATGTCGTACATCGCTCGATTGAGGGTATGGACACGATTCGTGAACAGATTCAGGAAACTTCAAAACGTATTAAACGTTTGGGTGAATCTTCTCAGGAAATTGGTAACATCGTAGCCTTGATTAACGATATTGCTGACCAGACGAACATCCTGGCATTAAACGCAGCAATTCAGGCATCGATGGCCGGTGAAGCAGGTCGTGGTTTCGCGGTCGTAGCCGATGAAGTACAGCGTCTTGCGGAACGTTCAGCTTCTGCAACGAAGCAGATTGAAGGCCTGGTAAAAACCATTCAAACGGATACGAACGAAGCCGTTATTTCGATGGAACAAACTACATCGGAAGTTGTACGTGGTGCGAACTTGTCTAAAGATGCCGGTGTAGCACTAGATGAGATTCAAACAGTATCGAACAACCTTGCGAAACTGATTGCGAACATTTCTGATGCTGCGAAACTGCAGTCAGCATCTGCAGGTCATATTGCGACCACGATGAATGTCGTACAGGAAATTACCTCGCAAACCACCAGTGCAACCTTCGATACAGCACGTTCAGTATCTGAACTGGCAAACATGGCCGATGCATTACGTGAATCTGTATCTGACTTTAAACTACCAGAATAAAGTCAGACATGATGGGGAAATGTGTCTTGACCGCGGTTGAGACACATTCAGAAAATACAGATAAAGCCTCGACAAGATGTACTTAACTTCATACGTTAGGTATCGCGTGACGGTCACAATTAAGTTTGAGCGCCCTTCTTGGCGGCATAACGTAAGAAGCATGAGCTATGAAAGAAATATTAAAAAATTTAGTTGAAACGACAACGCTTCCTGAAGATAGTTATCTTGACCAAGATGCAGAAATTCTTGAAATTTTTGTTGAGGAAATCGAAGAGATCTTCGTTGAGTTAAATGCTTTATTTCCAGAATGGTTGAGCAATCCAGATCATCAAGAAAATCTGAAGACCATTCGCCGCCATTTTCACACCCTGAAAGGTTCAGGCCGCATGGTCGGGGCAAAATCGGCAGGGGAAATGGCCTGGGCGGTTGAAGATACCTTAAACCGGGTTTTGTCCGGTTCGATTCAGCTAACACCGACGGTGCAAAAATTTGCCCAAGCGGTACTGAATGTCTATCAATATGCTTTATATCCAAAATTCAAACATGTACAGCAATTGGATCTCGATCTGCGTCCAATGGTGCTGTTGGGACAACAATTACAACAACAAATTTCGCCTGAACCTGCATTGGAAGAATTACTGGCATTGGCAGATCATTTGACCGCTGAAGGTCAGATGACAGGTCTTGAGCTTGCAGACAATGAGCCAAGTGAAGTTGAGCTAACAATAGCGCCAGTAGAAGTACCGGTTCGCAGTGATATCGAAGAAACTGTAGCGATCTTTATTGAAGAAGCAGAAGAACATCTGGAAACGATTGCCACCTTCCTTCGCACTGAAGATGAAAAATCACAAGATTATAATGCGCTGATTCGTGCGATTCATACCTTGCGCGGCAGTTCATCGATGGCGCAGATTGACCAGATTTTTGAGGCCAGCTCTAAAGTAGAGCATCTGTTCAAAACCTTGCTACAAGATGAAATTGTCTCAACCTCAAAAGAAACCGCTTTACTGATTCAGTATGCTGAGTTTGTCAGTGACTATCTGCATTTGCTACGTCAGGGCAATACTGCAAAACTGGATGCGGTATATGCCACCTTTGAGCGTGTCTGGAATAATTATGGCTTTGCAGTTATTGAAACCAATAGCATTCAGACGCAAGGCTTGGTGTCCAAACTGGTTGAGTTGGATATTGATCTGTTATTGGATGCCGAGTTTGAATTTGATAAACGTGCCCAAGTCGATTATCCGGAATATATTCAGGCACTCAGCCAGCAGGCTGCAGAATTGCTGGCACATACAGAAAGCCGGGCAGCCCAAGGAATTCATGAATTCACTGCCGATCTGAAATCGGCTTATGATGCGCTACTTGAAAAGCCAGTGCTGCTAAACAGTGATTATGCTTATGAGCTGTTCGCACAGGCACACCAGGAATTTATTCATTTATTTGATACCCTGGCCGCAGGACAGCGCGTCATTCTGAATGATGAGATTCAAAAAATACTCAGTGAACTGTCTGCATTTGTGCAGCAGGATCTCGAGATATTTGCTGAAGATATTAGTAATCAGAATATTGAGCTAAGCTCAGAGGCCACACAAGTGGCTGAAACTGTCGCGCCTGGCAGTGTCGATTTTGCTGGTTTGAGTCAACGCATCGCTGCAGATCGTCAGCAGCAGCAAAGTACTGAAACCAACCGTGATTTTGATGAAGAATTATTAAGTATCTTCCTGGAAGAAGCGGATGAATTGCTCGCAGGCATTGATGAAGATCTGAATACCTGGAGCAAAAAACAGGATGATACGACTTCACTGAACAATCTGATGCGTCATTTGCATACCTTAAAAGGTGGTGCAAACATGATTGCAGCTTCGCATATCGGTTTGATTGCGCATGAACTGGAAAGTATTTATGAGCGTGTGATCCGTCAGCAAATTGCCGTGACACCTGCTTTAATCCAAATTATTCGCCTAGTACAGGACAACATTTCCGATCGTATTCAATCGATTCGGGAAGACGGTATTGATTATCCTGCACCAGAAGCGATTGCGATTTTGCAAAATATTCAGGCGCTGGTTTCTGGGCAAGCTGTTGCTGCTGTTGAAAGTACGGGCGCTGTAGTTGAAGTTGCAGAGGTCGAAGCGACATCAATTTCTGAGCCGCAACTTGAAGAATCCACAGCGACTCAACAGCCTGCGACTGATCTGGCTGAAGCTGAAGAATTACTGGAAATCTTGGAATCTCCTAAGCCTATTGAAGACACACCAGTAGAACGTTCTGAAGAAGACGAGCTGAAATCGATTGTTGAAGAATCTTTCCTCGAAGAATCCGAAGAGATTCTGGCGAATGCCGAGAAGCTCCTCAATCAATGGTTTGATCAGCGTAGTGACCGTAGTTTATTGCTGCAATTACAGCGTGCCGCCCATAGTATCAAGGGTGGCGCACGTATGATTGATGTTGAAGAAGTGGCCAGTATTGCCTATGAGCTGGAAACGACTTTCGAACAGTTTGCGGTCTATCAATTTAACTCGAATGCCTATGACGGCTTATTGCAGAAAACGCTGGTCTGGTTAAGACAGGCGATTTTCCAGCGCGACTATAGCGGCTTTGAGCCGCTTCACAGCAGTCTGAAAAAGATTGCTTATGTGGACGTTACTGCGCAATTGCCTGAGCGTCTGGCGAAAACAGATAATCTTGTAGTCAGCACCGACTTCGGCTTTGTTGAAGGTGATGGTACTGAACCGCCACAGATGATGGGTGAATGGGCGAATAGCGGTACCAGCGATAGTAATAACGAGATGATCCGTATCTCTGCTGATCTGGTCGAGAAGATGATTGACCTGTCCGGTGAGAACTCGATTAACCGTTCGCGTATCGAGATGGACCTGGGTCAGCTAGGCAATACCCTGAACGAGATGGAATTGGCGATCAAACGTCTTGCTGATCAGTTACGTCGAATGGAAGGCGAGCTGGAATCACAGATTATTGCCAAACATGGTTCAGAGAACTCGCGCTATGCCGACTTTGACCCGCTGGAAATGGACCAATATTCGTCGCTCAACCAGCTGTCCAAGTCACTTGCAGAATCAGCATCGGATTTGGTCGACTTCAAGAGTACGCTGGCCGACAAGATTCGCGAAACTGAAGGACTGTTATTGCAACAATCCCGTATTCAGGCCGAGATTCAGGAAAGTCTGATGCGTACCCGTCTGGTTCCGTTTGACCGGATGTTGCCGCGTTTACAGCGTATTGTGCGTCAAACCTCGACCACCTTGAACCGTCCTGCAGAACTGATCGTACAGAATACCGAAGGTGAACTGGATCGTAATATTCTCGAGCGTCTGGTCACACCATTTGAGCATATGCTGCGTAATGCGATTGACCATGGCCTGGAAGATACGGCAGATCGTATCGCACTGAACAAGCCGGAAGTGGGTTCGATTGTCTTGAACATCAGCCGCCAGGGAACCGATGTAATTGTATCCTTTAGTGATGATGGTAAGGGGATTGATGCAGAGAAGATTCGTGAAAAAGCGCTGAGTCTGGATCTAATCAAAGCGGATCAAGTCATTGATCAGGAAGAAATCCTGCAATTTATCTTCCATCCTGGTTTCAGTACCGCGAAAGCAGTGACCCAGATTTCTGGTCGTGGTGTCGGTCTGGATGTGGTACAAAGCGAGATCAAATCACTGGGCGGCCATGTGTCAGTGAGCTCGGAACTGGGCAAGGGTACGGTCTTTACGATTCGCGTACCGACGACCGTAGCGGTCAGCGATGCCTTGATGGTGAAAGTGGGCGATCAGCAATATGCGATTTCTCTGGCGCAGATTGACCGAATTGTGCGTATTGCACCGACCACATTGGAAAGCTATTTCAACAGTAAAGATGACTATTTCAAGATCGATGGCGCAAACTATAAGCTGCGTTATCTGTCTGAGTTTGTTGGCAACCAGCCGATTCCACGTCTGAATAATGTTGGTCATTCATTGCCGGTGCTGTTGATTAAAGGTAATAGTGGTCAAACCATTGCCTTGCTGGTCGATCAGTTGGTCGGTTCACGAGCGCAGATTGTAGTAAAACCGATTGGACAGCAGTTTGCCAACGTCGGGGTAGTGGCCGGTGCCACGATTCTGGGTGATGGTCAGGTCTGTCTGATTCTCGATGGACAGAATGTTGCCCGCCAGATTCAGGCGACACAGCGTGTCAAACAGCTGAATGATCAGCGTGATGGTTCGCGTAATTCAAATGCACGTCGTCTGGTGATGATTGTCGATGACTCGGTGACTGTACGTAAAGTGACGTCGCGTCTGCTTGAACGTCAAGGCTATGATATTGTCACTGCCAAAGATGGCGTAGATGCGATCGAGCAGCTTGAAAACGTCAGACCGGATCTGATGTTGCTGGATATCGAAATGCCGCGCATGGACGGTTTCGAAGTGACCAATCTGGTTCGTCACCATGATATTCACCGTGACTTGCCGATTATTATGATTACCTCACGTACCGGTGAGAAGCATCGTGAACGTGCATTCAGCTTGGGCGTAACGCACTATATGGGTAAACCGTTCCAGGAAGCGGAACTGTTGGCCAATATCCAGCAACTGATTGCTGAAAAACAGAGGTAATATATGAGTCAGACCAATTCAAGCAATAAAATGGCTGATCAGATTAGCCAGCAGGAACTTCAGCATCTGATTACGGTATCGACCGGATTTATTGATGCCTATATTATTGATTGTCATGGCAAAGATCCGATGTTATTGCCACAAAACATTGTCCTGTCAGCACTGGATAGCAATACTCAGGTCAAAACTGTAGAATGGCATGAGGCACAGTTACCGGTCTATGCAGTGAATGATCCGTCACGTCAAAATGGGGTGGCACTGGTGATTGAGGGGGATGAAATTACTCAGCGCTTTGCCTTGATGTGCAATGAAATGCCGAAAACCATCCGGATTCGTATTTCCGAAGTGGTCGATGTCGATCAGCCGGTGAATGATCCTGCCATCTTTCAATATGTGCGCATGAACGAACAGCTGTTCCATATTCCGAATATGACCAATATTCAGGCTACAATCGGGCTGTAATCCAGGCTATAAAATATAAAAAAGGAACTCCATGGAGTTCCTTTTTTATTGCGTTATGAATTTACTTAATTGGCAAGTAAATTCACGAGAATCTGCTCATAGATTTCAGCCAATGGCTCTAAGTCTGCAATATCGACATGTTCATTGATCTGATGAATCGTGGCATTCAATACGCCAAGTTCCAGTACCTGTGCGCCGGTAGGGGCAATGAAGCGACCATCTGAGGTGCCGCCCGAAGTCGAAAGTTCGGTTTCAGTTCCTGTTACATTCAGAATCGCAGTTTTAGCTGCATTCACCAGTTCACCGACTGGCGTCAGGAAAGGTAAGCCAGATAAAGTCCAAGAAATGTCATAGTCCACGCCATGACGATCCAGAATTTCCAGAGTACGTGTTTTGAGTTCTTCCGCGGTCACTTCAGTTGAATAGCGCCAGTTGCACAATAGGTTCATGGTGCCGGGAACAACATTGGTTGCGCCTGTACCCGAATTGATATTGGAAATCTGGAAGGTCGTCGCCGGGAAATATTCGTTGCCATGATCCCAGACTGTGTCGCACAGTTCAGCAATGGCTTTAGAAGCGGTATGAATCGGATTCACGGCCAGATGCGGATAAGCCACATGACCCTGTTTGCCTTTGACTGTAAGGTTGGCATTTAATGAACCACGACGGCCATTTTTGACAATATCGCCCAGTTTATTAGTACTTGACGGTTCACCGACCAGACACCAGGTAATTTTCTCATTACGCGCTTCCAGTGTTTCAATCACTTTCACCGTGCCGTTAATCGATGGACCTTCTTCATCTGAAGTAATCAGGTAGGCAATCGAACCTTTGTGATTCGGATATTTTTCAACAAAACGTTCTGTTGCAACTACCATGGCTGCCAAAGCCGTCTTCATGTCGGCACTGCCACGACCATAAAGTTTGCCTTCACGGATTTCTGGTAAAAAAGGATCTGAGTTCCAGGCATCCAGATTCCCCGTTGGCACGACATCGGTATGGCCAGCAAAACAGAAGACCGGACCTTCTGTGCCTTTGCGTGCCCAGATATTATCTACATCTTCAAAGCGCATGGATTCAATGTTGAAACCAATCTTCTTTAAACGTTCAGCCATGATGTTCTGGCAGTCATGATCAATCGGTGTGACAGAAGGCTGACGTAATAGTTGCAGGCTTAAATCGAGGGTAGCGGAAGAGCTCATACGGTATTCAACAGTCGATAATTTTTTCGGTTCTATAATAGGCGAATATAGGCTTGAATGTGAACGACTGATATAAAAAAACCCTATCTGGGATAGGGTTCTGTGAGCGTTTAGGAAAAAACTAGTTTTGACGGATTTCGTCAGAGGTTTTTTCAGCAGTATTGGTTACCGCATCGCCAGCCTTAGACACATCTTTGCCCATGCCTTTTACAGTGTTACAGCCAGTCAATACAAAAGCCATCATTAATGAAGCAGCAAGAATTTTTTTCATCATCATCTCCGTATAATCAATAATAAAATTATTATGATGTGGGACTTAGAGTAGAAAATATACGCGCTAAAAAATATGTGGTTTTCATAGTGCTTCGGTTAATAAATGTAATGCATTATAGGGGTTTATGCGATGGATGCTGGATCAGCACCGGATTGCGATACATATAAAAGTCATTGCTATCGTCCATCTTATAGAGGCCATCTGTCCACCAGATCGCAGCTGAACTGCTCGGCCGGGCTTGCGGATAAATCCATTCATGTCGTTGCAGGCGATAGAAAGCGTGCTGTGCAGCAGGAATATGTTGTCCCCATAAACCCAGACGACGCTCGGTATTGATCCATGAGGGAATTGGCTGATCGGCATGATGTGTAGGCAAATACAGCTGTCCCTTGAGGACGCAAAAACGTTTTTGAATGGGATGCTGCAAAGCCTCATCAAACTGGAATTGTTTTTGCGTGAAATGCTTCATTTTTCTGATTAAAGTATCGGTGCGGTTCAGGCCATACCAATGCGGCAGGCTAAAATCGGCTTCGGCCAGATAATATTTCAGTGCTACTTCCCAATGTTCAATCTGTCCTGTATCGGTATTTAATAACAGAAAATCCAGCTCACCCAAGGTCTTGGCACCCTCAATTTTTTGCAGACTATGACCAAGCAGCTGATACGGATGATAGGCATCATCGAGTAACCAGAACCAGATCAGCATTTCAAAGCGCAGCCCTAAACGCGTACTTTTCAGTTGCTGCACAAATTCGATTAATTCTTCTGGATGCTGATCAAGAAACTCTAAACGTGGATGGTAACGGTTGAGATAGTGCTGCCAGGCCTGGCTTTCATGCAGTTCAAAGTAATATATAAGCTCAAGTTCATCTGGAATATGGAACAGGATATTCGGACTGCCGACAGCGAACGCCAGTTGCCGCACCAGAGGATGTTGATAACGTTGCCATGCTTCTACAAGATTTTGGTTTAAATTGGAAAAGGGCATAGTACAACCTGTGAAAAGTGCAGAAATACAACGGACAGTATCGGAAAACGCTTTATACTACCTGAATTCTGCGGCTAGGGTTGATGTATGAAAGTGTTGTTTTGGCGAAGTCTGGTGGTGCTGTTTGTGATCCTGGGCTTTATCGGTGCAATCCTGCCGGGTATGCCAACAACGGTCTTTTTGATTCTGGCGGCCTGGGCGGCATCCAAAGGCTGGCCACAAATGGATGACTGGTTATTGAATCATCCCAAATATGGTCCGACCTTAAGAGATTGGCGTGCCCACGGTACTGTACCGCGTAAGGCCAAATGGCTGGCCAGTATCATGATGCTGATCAGCGGGATCATCATGCTGTTTACTACTGCACCCTTGGCCGTAAAAGCCTTTACCAATATTACGATGCTGATCGTCGCGATCTGGTTATGGCGACGCCCTGAACCGAATCAGATCCTTATTCAGCAAAATACAGTTGACCCAGAAAAGACAGATCTACCAACAGCGCCATCTGAAGATAATCAGTTAAACCCTATAAAGCCAAATAAAATAGAGTCTGAGAATAACAAGTCATGAATACCTTGCATCTGGATCAAGCCGATATCCTGATTGATCTTGCCCAACAAAAACTGTATCTGCCCCGTCTAAACAAGCAATATCTGATTTCCAGTGGCAAAAATGGCATTGGTGAAACTGAAAATAGTGGCAAGACTCCTCGTGGCTGGCACAAGATTGCTGAAAAGTTTGGTCAGAATGCTCCCTTAAATAGTGTATTTGTCGCACGTCAGGCGACGGGTGAAATTTATAATCCCCAATTGGCGGCAGAATTCCCGCAGCGGGACTGGATCCTGACGCGCATTTTATGGCTGAGTGGCCTTGAAGCTGGTTTTAATCAAGGCGAGGGCTGCGATACCTATCAGCGTTATATCTATATTCATGGCACACCAGAAACTGAAAAGATGGGAGAGCCGCTGTCGCACGGCTGTATCCGTATGCGTAATCCGGATGTCGCTGAATTATTTGACCTGATCAGTGAGAATGCACTGGTTTATATCTCTGAACAGGAATTGGATCTGGAAATGCTGAATGTTCAACGCACTGAATAACATAACGGATCGACTTAAAGTCATGTGAAAATGATTTTGTTTTTATAGGCTGAATCTGCTTGGTGGAGACAGCAGAAAAGATTGATTAATCTGATCCCGATCGTATTTTTATCGCATGGAATGGGTTAAATGATTATTTGAAGCTTAGATTTACTGGCATTTTCTGAATAAAAATAAATGCCAGTTGCAAGATTACATGAACACAACGTCGAGTATTTTAAAGCTTTGTATAATCCTTAATCAGAATTGCAATACATCGTATGGTTAAGACTGAAACTTCGCAGGGTAAAACACAAAATTTCGCTTCAATTTTGATTTTGAAAATTAAAAAATTTCGGTAGAGACTTAAAAAATAAACAAAAAGTGTTGTTTTTTTTAACAAACAACCTATTTTTTAATCACTCACACCTAAAAAGTGGAAAACATTCCGAAAAGCGTTTGACAGGCTGTGCAGATTCTCTATAATGCACCCATCAAACGATGATAGACGTTTAGAAAGGGCGCTTAGCTCAGTTGGTAGAGCGTCTGCCTTACAAGCAGAATGTCGGCGGTTCGATCCCGTCAGCGCCCACCAAGCTCTTTCATGTTGAGACCTTATAGTTGCAGCGGTAGTTCAGTTGGTTAGAATACCGGCCTGTCACGCCGGGGGTCGCGGGTTCGAGCCCCGTCCGCTGCGCCACTTTAAGATCTTGATTTTCGTTTGCCGCAATAGCGACATTGTGTAAATGCAGCGGTAGTTCAGTTGGTTAGAATATCGGCCTGTCACGCCGAGGGTCGCGGGTTCGAGCCCCGTCCGCTGCGCCATTTATACGATAGACCTTTTGAGGGCGCTTAGCTCAGTTGGTAGAGCGTCTGCCTTACAAGCAGAATGTCGGCGGTTCGATCCCGTCAGCGCCCACCAGATTCTTTTGCGATGCAGCGGTAGTTCAGTTGGTTAGAATACCGGCCTGTCACGCCGGGGGTCGCGGGTTCGAGCCCCGTCCGCTGCGCCATTTCAAAAGAAATTAAATTGAGGTCCCTGAGCCTGAATTTAATAAACTAAAGATTGACACTCTTTATCAGGGCGCTTAGCTCAGTTGGTAGAGCGTCTGCCTTACAAGCAGAATGTCGGCGGTTCGATCCCGTCAGCGCCCACCAGATTCTTACGATGCAGCGGTAGTTCAGTTGGTTAGAATACCGGCCTGTCACGCCGGGGGTCGCGGGTTCGAGCCCCGTCCGCTGCGCCATCCTAAGATGAGAAGCTTGGATTCCTGAGATCTGAGTTTTCAAGATACCAAGACTATATTCCTTGTTGGTCTTGCGTCATTTAAAACAACACTGTTGTTTTCTCAGGGCGCTTAGCTCAGTTGGTAGAGCGTCTGCCTTACAAGCAGAATGTCGGCGGTTCGATCCCGTCAGCGCCCACCATATCTTCTTGCTTCAACGCTATTTATTCCTTAGAATCTGATTCTATTATAATAATATTAAGATTTCACGACCATGAGAAATCCCTATCAGCGCAAAGCCGCGACCAAATCCCAAAAAACTGCTTTCGATCCTCAACAGCTTTATAAGCAATATATTGAAGCCATTGTTGCCAATGCTGGCATTTTTGCACTCTACCAAGATGGCTGGGCCTTATGTGCCACGCCGACCGGACAACGCGCATTTGCCTGCTGGCAAAGTAAAGGTCTGGCTCGACTGCTGATTAAAGACAATTGGGCAAATTACGAGATTCAGGAAATTGGTCTCAAGGATTTTGTAGAGAAAGTCATTCCCTTTTTACGTCAGGAAAGTACCATTGTTTCGCTTGATCTGACCCCAGAAGGGCAGAATATTCTGGTAGCACCCGAAAAATTATTACTCGATATTAAAAATTATCTGTATCAGATTTATGTGCAAAAGCCGGAGTTGTTCAAAAATCCGGATATGCCTTTGCCTAGGCAGATCCGTTTAAATTAAATTTATTGTTTTTAAAACAGCTTGTTTATTGGAACAATGAATATTCATTCAGTAGCCACCCACTAATCAAGGCAAAATATTCGCGTAGCCATGAATTATAACGAATATTTTGAGGTGTGCTGGCACTCAGACTGATCACTTGCTGATAGCCCTGATGTCTGGCAATGGCACGGGCACGAGGGCTGTGAAAATCGCTGGTGACAATCGCAATTGGCTCATTTCGATGAATATGTTGCTGCTTTAAGATTGCCTGAGAATATTGCAGGTTTTGTTGGGTACTTCTGCTTTGATCTTCTAGGCTAATGGGGTTGTTGAGCTGCGGATAGTTCGTATGGATATAACTTTGCATGACTTCAGCTTCGCTCTGTCTCTCCCAGAAATTTCGTCCACCGGTCATAATGATTAAAGTGTTCGGATATCGTTCTGCATATTTTGCTGCGGTATCCAGACGATTTTTTAAGATGGGTGAGGGCTGACCCTGATTAATACCACTACCTAATACTAAAATCGCTGCAGCAGGTCGTGCCGGAATAGTCGGGTTGATTGACATCTGGATATAAGCGAAGAAAGCCGCGACACTGATGATCCAGAATAGAAATCCGCCCCAGAGACTGTTCCAGAACAAGGTTCTGAATCGGGAATTCTGTTTCCAGCGCTGAATAGATGAAAAAAACAAGGCATACAGGATGAATGCCATCCCAATGAGGACCGATAGGGCAATAGCAAAATGCCTCTGACCTTGGCTCAGTAACCAGACGCTATTGATACATAGAATCAAGCCACAGATCAGGCTGAAACTTCGTTTAAATTGATTGAGCATTCAGGGTTCCTTTTTTCTTATTCTTATTATTGCTTTTACATCTTCAATAAAAACCGGGCCATTGAGCCCGGTTTTTAGCATATCAGGTTATCTTAGTATACATCACGGCGATAACGTCCATCCAAGCGTAATTGATCTAGCATTGTTTCACCGAGAATCTCGGTCAGGGCTTCATCCACATCGCTAGCCATACCATTGATGCTACCGCAGACATAAATGACTGCACCTTGAGCAATCCAGGCTTTTAGCTCTTCAGCCTGTTTGCGCAGTTTATGGTGTACATAGACTTTTTCCTGCTGGTCGCGCGAGAATGCAAGATCGAGACGTTTCAGGGTTCCCATTTGCAGCCAGGCCTGAATGGTTTCTTCAAAGAAGAAGTCGTGTTCACGCTGACGTTCACCGAAAATCAGCCAGTTCTGGCTATAGTCCTGACGGTTACGCGCACTGAGCAGACTTAATAGTCCCGCAATACCGGTACCATTACCAATACAGATAATCGGGCGGTTGTCATCAATCAGGTGGAAAGAGTCATTGCTGCGAATACGTAGGGCAATTGGCGCATTCAGTGCCGCATGCTGGGTCAGCCAGCCTGAACCCAGACCGAGATTACCACTAGCATCGGTTTGCTGACGTACCACCAAGCGTAAAACTTGCTGGCTTGGAATACTGGCAATCGAGTATTCACGTGTTGCCAAAGCCGGTAATTGCGTGAGGAGCTGATCCAGAGAATCAAAAGGTTCAGCCTGAGTCAGATCACGATCCCAGAGTGCCTGTTCAATATTCTGTTGCATAGAAGGTACTTGTGTACCCGCTGTAATCTGGTGCTTTTGCATAAATGCATGAATACGTTCTGGGCTATTCCCTGGTTGAACCTCGGCAATATCACCTGCTTGCCAGACGGCTTCATGCTCAGGGGTCAGTTCGATATTGAAGGCAGGCGCACCCAGACTACCCGGATTGAGGACTTCACGTTTACTCAAACTCCAGCGATCAAAGGTCTTATCGATATTCATCGCTTGTAGCTCAAGTCGAGTGACTTGTGCCAGTGCACTATTCCATTGCTGGATATGCTCGTTATTGGCATTGTCCACTTCAATCGTATTGAATAGCTGCTGGGCACCATTCTGTTTTAACCACTGATCGATACGGTGGCCAAAACTGCAATAACTGTCTGGATATTCCTGAGAACCTAAGGCCAATACAGCATAACTTAAATGACTGAGATCAGCTTGAGCAGACAGGATTTTTTTCTCAAAAGAAGAAGCCAGATCCGGTGCTTCGCCCGTGCCATAGGTACTGGCAACAAATAATACCTGTTCAGTTTGCTGTAAATCGGCAAGCGTCAGCTGTTGTACCGGCTTGACGGTTACCGGTTGACGCGCTTCCTGCAGGGCAGTTGCTGTACGCCAAGCCAGCTGCTCAGAAACCCCTGTTTGTGACGCATACGCGATGAGCCACGGTTTGGCATTTTCATCCAAGTTTACTAGAGTTGCACCCTGACGTGCTGCCAGCGTTAAGCGTTTCTGTTTGCGACGTTTCAGATAGAGCATCCAGCCGGTTACGAAGAATAATGGCATCAACAAGGCTGCGACCATGACAAGGAACTGATAGATCGGGCCGAAGAAGCTGCCACGATGCACCGGTAACATGCTGCTCATGATCTTTTCATTGAGCTTTTTATCTTCATACAGCTCAACTTCGGTAAATTCAGCTGTCTGGTAATTATAAGTAGCGCTGTTTCGTGCACGTTCATGCTGAGCGACCGGATCAACAAAGCTCAGTTGCATTTCACCATCCGGTTTTTTCGGAAGGTTAAACGTTACGGTAGAATACTTATCTGAAAATTCAGTGTTAAAGCCAATCCAGCTCTGGTCTAGCGCACGGACAGTAGCTTCAGGGCTGAGACTTTCATGGCCTTCACCACGAGTACCGCGTTCGCCACCCTGGCGGCCTTCGCCTCGTGTCTCACCTTCGGCACGCGGACCATGTTCACCGCCTGGACGTCCTTCACCACGATTATTGCCGGCATTGGCCTGCATTTCCGGTTGTGGGCGTTCCACACCCAGCACTTTAAACATGCCGTTGCGCCACCAGTCATAAGACCAGTACAGACCGGTACAGGCCAGAATCAGGTAGAAAATCACCACCCAGGTTCCCACAACAGCGTGCAGATCCCAGATAAAATTACGGCCTTTCAGCTGAGGTTTTACAAAGAACCATTGCTTGATCGAATGACGTTTCGGCCAGCGCAGGTACAGACCTGACAAGACAAAAAAGATCAGCATCAGGGTACAGGCACCGGTAATCTGCTTACCCACCGGGCCAACCGTCAAATTACGATGCAGTTGCTGAACAAACTGGAAAAATTCCCGACCCTTAATCTCTGGCAAGACTTCCGCAGTATACGGGTTGATCATAATATTCTGACCACGCCGTGCACCTTCTTTGGCGACATTTACGGTACTCGAAGCACTTGGATCTTGCGCTACGGTAATGCTGTTGATCTTCATGTCAGGCGCAGTACGGTTAAAGTGCTGATACAGCTCGGCAGGCGTGAGTTTGTCACGTTGCTGAACCTGAACCGTATAACTGTCGCTATTCATCCATTTTAATATTTGTTGTTCATAGGAATAGATTGCGCCAGTGACCCCCATTATCGAGAGGATTAAACCTGCTGTAATCCCCAGAAACCAGTGGATTTGGAAAAATGTCTTTTTAAACATGGTCGTCAGATTAAGGGTGAGATCTATAAAAGTGGCAAAATTATAACTGAAGTTTAAGCCGGAATTATAGGTGTTGAGGATAATATTTATTCTCATTATCATTTATTATTTTAAGATTAAAAAAACCTCCATGCCGGGGCAGGAGGTTTTTCACTAAAGAAAGAACAGTTTAGATTTGTTTTGCTGCGCCGACTTCTGCTTCCAGATGCTTGCGAATCGTGGCGAAAGAGAAGTTTTTGCTGTCCAGACGTTTCGGCAGGATATACGCACCTTGCTGGCCTTTTACCTTGAAATTGACCAACATGAATTCTGGTGTGTTATACCATTCATAGATGTCTTTCCAGCTAATCGCGCCAACACCTTCTTGCATGCCCATTTTCTGGCGCATCACGATGCCATGTGGTTGCACGCCCAGGCGAACACCCTTGATTTCCTGTACCGGAAATTCATTCATCTTGCGTTTAACATACCATTCCAGACCAAAGGTACGGATCAGGTAATACAACACCACACAGACAATGGCTACCCAGCAGAATATAGTTGAATAGTTCTTCAGGAGCAGAATGCCCAGAATAGAAAGTGCAACAACAGCACCCATGATCAGCCATGCTTTCATGCCAATTTTATTGGTACTACGCCAGATCACCAGCTGAGCATGACGCTGCTCGGCTTCTGAGATTTCATAGTTCACAGGCTGTAGGGTATAAGCGTATAAATTTTTCGCGGTCATAATGAAATTAGCAGATTTTAAACTGTAAAAAGTTTAGCACTAATTGTACCAATTCAGTGAGTATATTGTTCCAAAATCAGTCAAATTATAATGAACCTAATTCAGTTGCCTGTTCATCACGCTCATGACTCAAACTTTGTTTCAGTTGGCTCAACTGCTTTAAAATGCTGAACATTAAAGACAGTTGCTGCAAAATGATCAGGGATTTCTGATCTTGCTCCTGATCTTGAGCCAGGCGCTGGCGAATATGGGGAATCATATTTTGCGCACTTAAATCGGGCATTTCATCTCGTAGCAATGCACCACGAATGTTCTCAAGAGCTTTGTCTAGTAAATTCAGAATGTCCTGATCTTCAATTTTTTCCCGGTGTGCGCCCAGTGCGGCAATATAACTGATAAAAGTATGGTTCAGGCACAGGAACTCAAAGGCCAGCGATTTTTGTACCGGATCAATATCCGGTTCAGTGGCCAGTGTCGAAATCAGTGAAGCCACCTCGGCATCGGTATTGTGGGCAGCACGGCGCACAATCCGATATTTCAGGCCATTATTACGTCCTGACTTATACTGCTCGATCACTTCACTCAAATAATCCGCTTCTGCCTGCAAGCTGCGTTTGATACTGCGTGGCAAACGCCGGAACTTCCAGTCCGGAAAAATAAAGCTGACGCCGAACCAGGCAATCGCACAGCCAATCAAGGTGTCGATCATACGCGGAATGGCCGCGGCATAGCCCATACCGTCCAGATTGAAGTTGATCAGCGCTAAAATCGTGATAAAGGCGGTAGCCTGTGCATACTGTTTACTGCGCAATTCAAAGAACAGAATCCCACTAAATACCAGAAGTAATAATTGTCCTTCGATGGATGGCACAAAATACAGAATGGCATAACCGAGAATAATCCCGACCAACGTACCGACAATACGCAGACGTAAACGGCGTTTGGTGGCGTTAAAGTTTGGCTGGCTGACAAAAAGTGCGGTCAATAAAATCCAGTAACCATATTCAATATTACTGACCTGTACGAAGATATAGCTGATCAGCAGCACAATCGACAGGCGGATGGCATGCCGGAACAGCACCGATTCTGGGGTCAGATGCTGTTTAATCCGAATCTTGATGTCATCCCAGCCTTTCAGGTCATCATCTCTAAGCTGGTTTTCGATATGTTTGAAACGCTCGGACTTGATACTTTGCTCGGTTTCCAGGTTGCGTAACTGAGCATCAATCGATTTCAGGTTTTGAAACAGCGCAAATAAGGAATTGATCCAGACCTGATCATACTGCTGCTCCTGACGTAATTTATCTAGCGACTGTCTCAGGTTATCAAAGGCATGCTTGAAGCGCTGGTTATGCACATAAGGTTTGCGCATTAGCAAACTTTCACTCAGGTCCTTACAGGCTTTGCCCTGAATTGACATGATGCGCTGGAAGCGGAACAGGATATCGCTATGCTGGAAAATCTTGGCCAGTTTCTGATAATCAATATGCGCTGAATCAGCACGTTCATGAATATCCTGCGCCACAAAATAATATTGCAGGCTGCGACGGGTATCTTTTTGCCCACGGTCGCCTTTCAGGCGAGTCAAAAGGGCAGTTTTCATCTCATTAAAAATCGCAATCAGTTTGCCATTTTCAAGCGAAAGTTCAATCATGCTCTGCTGATAGCTTTTTGGTGTCATGTCCACATCAAACAGATTGGATTTGGCATATAAAAAGTTACCGAGAGCAGAATAGGAAATGGCAAGCTTGTCTTGCGCCAGCCGGGCAGGGAAGGTCAGGAAACTGAGGGTCGACAGTAGACCGTACCACATCGCGCCGATGACCAATAAACCAGCCTGTTTATACCATTCATCAAACAGCTCAACCCCAAGCATGGCATAGACTGAAACCACCAGACAGCCATAGGAAATCGTGGCATAGCGCCTGCCAAGTGAACCCAGCAAAATTAGGGCAATACAGGACACAATTAAGGCCAAGGCAAACAGCAGGGGATAAGGAAAGAGCAGATATACGCCTACTGCCGTAATAAAGAAGCCAATGTAGGTGTAGAGCAGATTTAAAATCCGCACCGAAAAGCGGTCATCAATATCGCTTAAACCGGCTGCGACCACGCCTAAAGTCAGTGGAATTGTCATCAATTGTTGTCCCATAAAATAGGGAACAAAGGCGGTACCTGCAAATGCCGTCATCATGCGCAGGTTATACATCAAGGTCGTATTATAGGTGGTTTGCTTGAGACGAGTGAGCCAAGATTTCAAAGGTCGTCCTTTATACTGCAGTCTTAGAGCTGAATCTGAATAGGCTAATGAAAATAGTATATTTATATATCTTCATTTCAGGCTAAATCATACTATGCACTGTGTTAATTTGTCTGCATATTAACGCTTTAAATCTTCATGCTTATGACATCGAATAAAATAGTACAACAACCTTATGCCATGTCCTGGATTGTGTTGCTGGCGACACTGAGTGCACTCGGGCCTTTATCCATTGATATGTATCTTTCGGCCTTACCGGCCATGGCAGCAGATTTTGGTGTCAGTACCCAGATGGTTTCGAATAGCCTGCCGGCTTATTTCTTCGGTCTGGCGATCGGGCAACTGATTTATGGTCCGATTAGTGACCGGATTGGGCGTAAACCGCCAATGTATTTTGGGCTGTGTTTATACATTGTGGCAAGTTTACTGTGTGTCTTTGCGCAGGATGAATGGAGTCTGATCGCTGCACGGATTCTGCAAGCCCTCGGTGGCTGTGTCGGGGTGGTTATGGCACGCGCTGCAATTCGTGATCGTCTGGATATGCATTCAGCAGCTCAGGCCTTTGCCAGCATGATGATTGTGACCGCCATTGCGCCAATCATCGCCCCAAGTCTGGGGGCCTGGGTGTTGATGTTTTATGAATGGAACATGATCTTTGTGGTACTGATGGGCTGTGGTCTGTTGAGTCTGGCCTGTGTACATTTTCTATTTAAAGAAACCTTGGAACCAGAACGCCGTCTCAAACTGAACTTTCAACAGGTATTAAGTTTGTACCGTACTATTTTTCAGGATCCAAGCTTTCGACGCCCGCTCTATGCCGGTTGTTTCTCCGGTGCGGTGATGTTCTGTTATATCAGTGCTTCTTCGGCCATTCTGATGGATCGTTATCAACTGACCGAGCAGCAGTTTGCTTATGCCTTTGGTGCCAATGCCTTCGGGATCATGCTGTTTTCGACCTTGAATAAACGTCTGGCTGGGCGATTCTCGATATTGCAGCGTCTGAAAATTGGCACCTGTCTGCAGTTTGCTGGTGTATTAGGGTTAATCTTACTCGGCTGTCTGGACGTCGATTCTGTGTTCTGGGTGTTGTTAGGCATGTTTATTGTGGTGGCATCCATCGGGTTTACTGGTCCGAATGCCATGGCTCTGGCAATGGCTGAACAGGGCGAGAGAGCAGGAACTGCCAGTGCGATTATGGGCAGTATGCAATTTGTTTGTGGCTTATTGGGCGGTGTATTACTGAATTTTCTGATCTGGCATGCCTTATTAAATATGGCATTGATCATGCTGGTTTTTGTAGGTATTTCCGCTTGGGCGATTTTTAAAATCAAGATGCCAATCTTGAAAAATGCATAGATGCTGGGCGTTTTCTACAAATATTGAAAATGCTGGATTGTACAGAGGGCTAAGTGAGTTGACTTAGCCCTCCTTGCATTACTCATCGATAAACACGGCAAATTCCTCTACGGGAACGCGCGGGGTAATAAAGCTGTTAACAATCTGCTCTGGGTCAGCATAACCCAGTGCCATACCGCAGACCAGTTCTTCATCATCAGGAGCACCCACCAGATCAAGCACGATCGGATGAAAATGATTCCAGGCTGCCTGCGGGCAAGTGTCCAGACCGCGGGCTTTTGCTGCCAGCATGACATTCTGGATCATCATGGAAACATCCATTTTGGAACCAATGGCCAAAGAACGATGTACAGTAAAAAATAGGCCAACAGGTGCATCAAATAGTTCAAAATTACGCAGCTGCTGACGCGCCATTTTTTCTTTTTCGCCTTTTTGAATATTCAGCAAGCCATATAAGCCCCAGCCATTTTCACGACGACGTTCAATAAATGGCGAGATCCATTGTTCAGGATAATAGGCAAAAGTTTCCTGATACTGCTGCGACAATTCCGGATTTGCATAGATTTGCATTTGTGCCTGACAAACCTGTTGCACGAGTTCATCACGCTTTTTACCTGTTACCACATACACTTTCCAGGGTTGGGTATTGGTTCCTGAAGGTGCGCGACTGGCCACCGCCAGAATCTCTTTTAAGGTATTTGTACTAACGGGGGTATTTAAAAAAGCACGCACTGAATGGCGAGAAGTGATGGTGTGATCTACAGCATGAACAAGATTTTGATCCATTATGGGGTCCAGTCGAATATCCTTATTGAGTTTGCAATGACTATAAACTAAACAAACAGAACGGGGGATAGGAAAATTTAATTCTTCGCCAGCTGAAAAAAACAATTTGTCAGCAAAATGACTTGAGTAATGAAATTTCGCATGCTTTTAGCTGAGCATAAATCGCCTCAGTGATAGCAATGAATTTAGTCATAATGTTGGTCTTTGATTTAAAAAATGGCTTAAAACCCAAGTGCTTGAACCATTCCACAATAACAATTTCACACAGAGAACTGGTTTATTTTGACTGAAAATCAAGATAATTTAATTTCAAGATCCCTGTTTCATTCCATGTCGAGTAAAAGATTAATATTTTTTTTGAATTAAAATATAGATTAATCTTCATATAAAAATGAGAAGTTATAATTATTTTTTATAGGTAAATTAACTATTGCTAATAAAAAGAAATAAAACTTGATACAAAGAAACAGCATAATGTACGACTTTTCATCTTAATTCATGCATTTTGTGATTAAGATCTGTTTTAAATAACGCGATTCCAGATGGCTTGAATGAAGTCTTTAGGTTGAAAGCACTCATCAAGCACTGAATGTTTTTTGTGAGCTTAAAACACAGTTTTTTTATCAGCATGCGCGTCTGTTTGAAAATTGTCTGCAATTTTACAACAGACTGAGTATCGGAATAGAAAAGGTGTTGCTTTTATAAATCTCTCATTTGTTGAATATGATCGTGATGATGATATTCATAAGTTTGAAAGAGATGATAAATCGGTTTGTTTTTCTAAAGGTGATAGATCAAATCAGGATATTTCCAGATGAACATCTAATGAGCGAGCTAAAGATTTAGCGCACTCCATGACTTTTAGAAAAATAAAAAATTCAAAATCATCTTGGGCAAAAAATTATGGATTTTACTTTTAACGCATTTTATACCTTGATTGCCGCAGTCATTGTTTTGTTACTCGGCCGATTCCTGGTTAATAAAATCGATTTTTTAAGACGTTACAATATTCCTGAGCCGGTTGCGGGCGGTTTGGTTGCGGCGATCATCTCATTGCTGGTGCATTCATTGTGGGGATATAGCATCACCACCAGTGCAGAATTACAAACCAGCTTTATGCTGATTTTCTTTGCTTCGATTGGTCTGAGTGCCAACTTTTCCAAGTTGCGTGAAGGCGGGATCGGTCTGGTTATTTTCCTGTTTGCTGTTTCGGCTTTCATTATTTTGCAAAATGCGGTCGGCATAAGTCTGGCAACATTACTGGGTATTGACCCGTTGATTGGCCTGATTGCCGGTTCGATTACCTTAACCGGTGGTCATGGTACTGCAGGCGCATGGGGTGAAATTCTAGAAGTCGAACATGGTATTCAAGGTGCGCTGGCACTGGGGATGGCAAGTGCGACCTTTGGTTTGATTATCGGCGGTATTATTGGCGGACCATTGGCCAAATTACTGATCAATCGTCATAACCTGGCGACTGCACGTACCGATCAGCAAATTGAAACGCGTGACAATACGCCAATGGACAGCACCACCAGCGAATATGTACCGTTTGAATATCCGCATCAGGTGCGTTTAATTACCGCTGATAATGCAATCACGACCTTGGGTCTATTTGCAGGCTGTTTGGCTTTTGCAGAGTTTATGACGGGTTTCAGTAAAGGTACTGCATTTGAACTGCCAACATTCGTGTGGGCATTGGCGGGTGGTGTCATCCTGCGTAATGTACTGGAAGGTATTTTCAAAGTTCAGATTTTCGATCGTGCGATTGATGTGTTCGGTAATGCTTCATTGTCGCTGTACTTGGCGATGGCGTTGTTATCTTTGAAATTATGGCAATTGGCTGACCTTGCAGGACCATTGATGGTAATTCTGGGTGCACAGACCATCACCATGGCTTTGTATGCCGGTTTTGTAACTTTCCGCCTGATGGGCAAGAACTATGATGCTGCGGTACTTGCAGCGGGTCACTGTGGTTTTGGTATGGGTGCAACACCGACAGCGGTTGCCAATATGCAGGCGATTACCAATATGTATGGTGCGTCGCATAAAGCCTTCCTGATCGTTCCATTATGTGGTGCGTTCTTCGTTGACTTAATCAATGCCACTGTTATTCAAATGATCTTGAAGTTCTTTGTATAATTTAGACCTGATACGATGAGTCATAAGCTCATAAGGATGTGACATGAATGATCAGTTAAATGAAACATTGCTTGGCTGGATTAATGCCGTGAATGGTCCTTTGTGGGACTTTCTGGTGGTGTTTCTGGTCGCAGTTGGTATTTTCTATACAATCATGACGGGTGCCGTACAAATTCGTTTGTTCTGGCACAGCATGAAAGTCATGAAAGGCAGCCGTGGCAAGGTTCAGGATGCGCACGGCATTACCCCGTTTCAGGCATTTGTGACTGGTCTTGCAAGCCGGGTCGGGGTGGGTAATGTCGCCGGTGTGGCGATTGCCATTGCGATTGGCGGACCGGGCGCGGTGTTCTGGATGTGGGTTACTGCATTTCTGGGTATGAGCTCTGCTTTAGTGGAATCCTCATTGGCGCAATTGTTTAAGGTGCGCGATCATAAAAACCAGCAATTCCGTGGCGGCCCTGCCTATTACATTACTCAGGGTCTAAAACAGAAATGGCTCGGGATTGTCTTTGCAATTGCATTGATCACGACCTATGGCTTTGTGTTTAATGCGGTTCAGGCCAATGCCATTACCGGTGCAACCTCTCATGCATGGGGCTGGGATCAGGCCAATATCATTTTGCCTTTAGGCGGATTGGATTTTGAAGTTTCCTGGATTGGACTAGTCTTAGTATTGATTACAGCCACAATCATTTTTGGCGGTATTAAACGTATCGCCAAAGTGGCAGAAAAGGTAGTGCCCTTTATGGCACTACTGTATCTGGCGGTGGCTTTATATATTGCGGTTATCAATTACGATCTGCTCCCATCCATCTTCCAGCTTATTTTCAGTAAAGCCTTTGAGTTTGAAGCCGCTGCTGGTGGTTTCTTTGGTGCCATGGTGTCTATGGCCATGATGATGGGCATCAAGCGTGGTCTGTTCTCTAACGAGGCAGGGATGGGTTCGGCACCGAATGCTGCTGCAGCCTCGGATGTCAAACATCCAGTCAACCAGGGTCTGGTACAGATGCTCGGAGTATTTGTAGATACCTTTGTGGTGTGTTCATGTACCGCGATTATTATTCTGGTTTCAGGTCTGTATGAAAATGCAGGCTTTGAAGGCGTGACCTTGACCCAAATGGCACTCGAAAGCCAAATTGGTGCTTGGGGTGATGACTTCCTGGCTTTGATTCTGTTCCTGTTTGCCTATTCTTCGATTATTGGTAACTATGCCTATGCCGAAGGAAACGTCCAGTTCATCAATAACAATAGCCGGGTGATGTTGATTTTCCGCTTATTTGTATTGGTCATGGTGTATTTCGGTTCTATCGCCAGTGTGCCGTTGATCTGGAATATGGCAGATCTGTTCATGGGTGTCATGGCAAGTATCAACTTGATTGCGATCCTGTTGCTGATGCCATTCCTGCTGATGCTACTCAAAGACTATACCGGTCAGCTGAAGCGTGGTGTGAAAGAACCTGAATTTAAACTGGATAACCATCCTAAATTTAAAGACAAGGTTAAATCAGATATCTGGTAAGACTTGAAGCAAAAAGCCCCGATCATTCAGGGCTTTTTTTGTGCCAAAGTTTTCTTTAGAAGAAATTTAAATAACTTTGATAAAGCACGAAGCCCAAAATCAGGCTGAACCAGACTGGTAATTTTGAGCGTAGCAGGGCAATCATCACCGCAACAAAGACCAGGTCGGACCCATAACTAAAATAGCGTTGTGAAAGATCCAGCAATAAATACAGTAACAGTCCCACTACTGCAGCATTGATGCCCATCACCGCCTGATGAATATGGCGCTGCTGCATCAACCACGACCAGTAAGGCAAGGTGGCAAAGATCAAGAAAAATGAAGGTAAAAAGATTGCACAGGTCGCTAACAATGTATTCAGCCAGGCATAAGGCGTCCAAGGCAGCAAAGCACCAATATAACTGGCAAAACTGAATAAAGGTCCCGGCATTAGCTGGGCAAATGCATAGCCAAGATCAAAAGATTGGGCACTGACTAAACCGGTTGTGACAAAGTCCTGATATAGCAAAGGCAGAATCACATGACCACCACCAAATACCAATGAACCGGTTTGATAGAAATTGGAAAAAAATTGCAGCTCCGATTCACCCCATAATTTTCCAGCTAAGGGGAGCAGAACAAACGGCAAGATAAATGCCAGTAACCAATAGGGTGCAGCGGCAGATCGAATATACGGCGAGCTGATTGCCGTTTTGTTAATTTCTTTGGGTTTCGAATCTGATTGGGAAAAACGTCCAGCCAAGAGTCCACAGATTGCGCCCAGCATAATCACCAGAATCTGGTTAAAACTCACTGAAACGACTATCAGTAATGTGACAGAGAGAATTAAGACCGCATATTGCCAAGCCGATTTACAGAAGCTTCTCAGCATTTGCCAGAATGCCCAGGCGATGACAGAAAATACAATTAACTGGATGGTATGAAAGCTGTTTGAGTTTAAAATATGAAAATAGCTTTGACCCAATAGCGCCACCAACGCCATCAGAATCATTGAGGGCAGGGTAAAACCCAGCCATGCGATCATGGCACCAATATAGCCCCGTTGCAGATAACCGATCGACAGCCCCACCTGACTGCTACTCGGCCCGGGTAAAAGTTGCGCCAAAGCGACCAGTTGACTGTATTGGGTGTCATTCAGCCATTGCAGCTGGGTCACAAATTTTCGGTGAAAAAACACCAGATGTGCCGCCGGACCGCCAAATGAAATGCAGCCCAGTTGCAGGAAAATCAGGAAAATCCGGTACAGTGAGATTGAAGGCATACAATTATGGGGAAAAATGAAGATAAAGTAGCTGAACTGTATGACAGTTTTACGAAATTCTACAGACTATTTATGCATGTGTTTATACACTATGCTGCTTTAGATTAATGAGGACATTCTCTGCATGCAGAAATATGTGTTGAGTATGGTGATACTGGGTACATTTGGCCTGAGTGCTTGCCAAACGACCCCCATGACAGCCCAAGCGGCGACCAGTCATCTGCAACCTGCTGCACAACGCGGAGAAGCTCAGGCACGTCCAAATCGAATTGATTTTCAAAAGATCAAGCAGACTCAACAACGTCCAGTAGTTGCTTTAGTTCTGGGCAGTGGCGGTGCGCGTGGCTATGCGCATATTGGTGCGCTGGAAGTACTGGAACAGGCGGGTATTCAACCAGATTTTATTGTCGGAACCAGTGCCGGTAGTATCGTTGGATCTATTTATGCGAGTGGCAAACCGGCGATTGAACTGCGCAATATTGCCCTCAGTATGCGACCGAATGATGTCCGTGATATCAAACTGGCCAGAAAAGGTTTTTTTGATGGCAAAAAAGTTGAAGACTATGTCAATTTGCAGGTCGATCAAACTCCGCTTGAAGCCATGAAAATCCCGATGTTTGTGGTAGCAACCGCGCTGAAAGAAGGCAAGAAAGTCGTTTTTAATTATGGTAATACCGGACAGGCGGTACGTGCTTCAGTCTCGATTCCGAGTATGTTTATTCCGACTATTATTCAAGGTAAAGAATATGTAGATGGTGGTCTGGTCAGTCCGGTGCCAGTTGATGTGGCACGTGAGCTAGGGGCCGACATTGTAATTGCGGTGGATATTCTGGCACAGCCTATTCATACCGAAACCAGCAATGTCTGGGGGCTATTTAACCAAAACATCAATATTATGCAGCAACATCTGGCACATGAAGAATTAAAGCATGCAGATGTGGTGATTCAGCCGGACTTACGCGAAAAAGGTCATATCTTTGATGTCCGTGGCAGGGAACTCACCATGCAGGCTGGTGCCGAGGCGACCCAGTTAAAGTTGATGGAAATTTCACAAGCCTACCAAAAACATGATTATGCTCAAGGACATCGCATTCCACAGTTTGTGGTACATGAACATCAAGCTCAATAAATCTTTTTTTGAATTTTATGTTTATTCCTATATCGCAGGACCGCGGTATAGGGATATCCAATCAAGAGAATGAAAGATCATCGGCTGTAACGCTTAACTGATTGTTATAAAAGATAAGATGATTGTCTATGTGTATCAGTCAGTCGGAATTATCGCAAAAGATAAAATTAATTTTAAGTATAACAAATTGAATTACAAGTATATTGTTTTAAATAATAAGCCTTATTCGTTCTAAATTAAAATTTTAATATTATTATTCGTATACTTAAGTTGATCAAATATTCAAAAGTATCTGTGTTCGTGACAGAATGCAGTTTGAAAAGATCACTGCACAGATGTAGACATCATGACGCATATTAAAATTGGACAGCAGGTCAAACTGGCACAATTCGAACACTATATTTTTACAGTGACTGCGACCCATCAGGATGGTTCTTTTACCGTTGAAACGACCTTGGATGGTCAACAAATTTTAAGTTATCAGAACGTGGCACAGGAAATGCTCAGGCCAGTGATGCTTTAAATCACGGAGCGTCTTTCTATTTTCCTGAATTATTTTTATTCAGAGCTTAAAACAGTGAAAAATTCTCAGTTGTTGTGTGATCAGCCCTAGATAAATAAGTGTTGATTTATTGGCACTTAACTTTCTAACTGAGATTTTAAGCAATTAAATATATTTTTTTCTGTATGAATACATTTTCTATATCAATAATTGTGATGCTTCATTTGCCGAATTGAACATTTTATTCATGTTAAAAACGCTATAATAATAAACGATAACCTTGTCATTCAAAGAGTTCAAAGAAAACGATGGCCCCTTTAGATCAAATTGCAGCAGTGTCGGATGACCAGTCAGAGTTAACGATGTCAGTTCTCATGACGCCAGATATGGCAAATTTTTCAGGAAATGTTCATGGTGGAACCATTCTGAAATTATTGGATCAGGTGGCGTATGCGTGTGCAAGTCGCTATTCGGGCAGTTATGTCGTGACCTTATCTGTAGACAAGGTGAATTTTAAAGAGCCGATTCACGTCGGTGAACTGGTGACATTCCTGGCCAGTGTGAATCATGTTGGCCGTACCTCGATGGAAATCGGGATTCGTGTAGAAGCCCAGAATATTCAAAAGAGAACGGTACGTCATACCAATAGCTGCTATTTCACCATGGTCGCGGTGGATGAAAATGGTAAACCAAAACAGATTCCAGCGTTGAACCTGGACAATGACTGGAAACGTTGCCGTTTTGAAGCAGCAGAACAGCGTAAAGTCGCGCGTTTGCAAGAAAATCATCATCCTTCATGCAGCATTTATAAAAAGACCGCACAGAGTTAAGTCAAATCGTGATTGAGAAAAGACCTTCATTTGAAGGTCTTTTTTTTTGATTCAATTTCAGTTTTTTGCTGGAGCTTTGCCATTTTTTACTCTAATATAAAACGATACGTATCGTTTCGATTTTTAAATATTAAAAGTTAAGTAGAAAAATATGAGCAGTTACGAAAAAAGTTCCCGGCGACAGCAGTGCATTTTACAGGCAGTCGCAGATGCGCTGGCAGAATGTGAATATCATCAGCTGACGATTGAAGATGTGGCGGCACGTGCCGGCGTAGGCAAGTCCACGATTTATCGATGGTGGAAACATAAATCGGAACTGGTGCTGGACACTTTCAAACAGCATACAGCTTCGGTATTTGAGCTGGATGCCTCTAAAAGCCTGAAAAGTAATCTTATTCAACAACTTGGTTCTTTATCTCAGGCACTGAATCATCCGGTGGGGCGGGCTTTGCTGGTGGTGATTGCCAATCACCGTGAACTGGCAGGTGAGTTCTTTCAGCAATATCTCTTGCCACGTCGGCAACAGACTCATCAACTGATTCAGCAAGCGATTGAACGGGGAGAAATCCGCGCGGATTATCCTTTTGATTTGATGCTGGATACCTTATACGGCCCGATTCATTACCAGATCATTTTTTTCAACCGGATTCCAGATGAACACTATATCCAGAATCTGGTCGAGTTGGCCTTGTATCCTGTCGCTATTCAAGCCTGAGTTTGTGCTATTTCCCTACAAATTTTAAAAGTTGGTGATTATGTCAGTTAGCGCTGAGCGGTTATGGAATCGCTCATTTATCTTGTGTTTATTCAATAATTTTTTCCTGTTCGTTTATTACTTTGCCTTACTGACCATCTTGCCGATTTACATCATGAAAGATCTGGGCGGTTCGGTAAAAGAAGCTGGGTTGGCGCTGACGCTATTTTTGGCCTCTTCGATTGCGATTCGGCCATTTTCCGGCATGATCATCGAAAAGCTCGGCAAGAAAATCTCGATGCGCGGCGCAGGTGTGATTTTTGCCTTATTTGCCTTTAGTTATTTGCTGGTGGATAGCATGTGGTCGCTGTTGCTGGTGCGTTTTTTACATGGCATCTGGTTCAGTATTTTGACCACGGTGGCAGTACCTGTCGCCAATGAATTTATTCCTGAACAGCGCAAAGGCGAGGGCATGGGTTATTTTGTCATGTCGACCAATCTGGGTGTGGTTTTTGGGCCCTTGCTGGCATTGACCGTAATTCAGTTCACCAGCTTCAAAGTCTTATTTGGCATTCTTGCCGTTATCATTTCTTTGGGGCTCATTTTCTGTTGGATGCTCAAAATCACAGAGTTACCAAAACCTGAAGCTATAAGCACAGAAAAAACCAGCTTGAGCTTGCAGGATATTCTGGAAGTCAAAGTTCTGGCGGTAAGTTTTGTGGCTTTACTAACCGCTTTTGCCTACTCGGGCATCATGAGTTTTATTACTGCATTTAGTGAAACCAAGCAGCTTTTGGGCTATACCAGCGTATTCTTTATTGTATTTGCAGCATCCATGTTGCTGGTCAGACCTTGGGTTGGAAAGATTTATGACCGTAAGGGACCCAGTGCGGTGATTTATCCTTCATTTATTTTCTTTGCCATTGGTCTGGTGATTGTCAGTCTGATTTCCAATCAATGGATATTATGGTTGTCGGCAGTGTTTATTGGCATCGGTTATGGTTCACTATTCCCATGTTTGCAGACCTTGGCCATTCAGTCGGTCGACAAACAGCGTATGGGACATGCGATTTCAACCTTCTTTACCCTGTTTGATCTGGGTTTAGCGATCGGTTCCGTGGCAATGGGAGTATTGATTGCCTATTGGGGCTTTGAAACTACTTATGTTTTGAGTGCCGCACTCGTCATTGTGACGATATTGGTTTATCGTCAGTATGTTGCCAAAAAGCAAAATAAGCGCCCGGCAAGTTTGGAGTTATAAAATGGAATTAAGGCATTTACGTTATTTCGTTACGGTGGCGCAGGAACTGAACTTTACCCGTGCCGCGGAAAAATTAAATACGGTACAGCCTTCATTGAGCCAGCAAATCAAGGATCTGGAACGTGAGGTTGGCGTACAGTTGCTAGAGCGGAATAACCGTAAGGTCGGGCTAACTGAAGCTGGACAGGCGTTTTTAAAAGAAGCTTTACTGAGTCTTGAGCATGCAGAGCGCCATTCAGACTGCCAGACAGATCGCCAATGCGCAGCAGGACCAGCTGAATATCGGTTTTGTCCCGGTCGCGGAAATGAAAGTCTTTCCTTATATCATGCCGAATATCCGCGCGCATTTTCCTGAACTGAAAGCACAGTTTCACAGTCTGACCGATGCAGAACAGTTTAGTGCTTTAAGAAATGGACAGATTGACATTGCCTTTACCCGATATCCAGGGGAGTTGAGTGAGTTTGATTCGATCCGCATTTTTGATGAGCCTCTAACCCTGATCGTGCCGAGAGATTCCCCGGCTGCGGCCTTGTCCTATGTCAGTATCAAGAGTTTTGAAAATCAGGACTTTGTGATTAGTGATGAGCAGTCCTCACCGCAACTGCATAAGCTGATTCAGGATTTTTTTAAACAGTCCAAATTAAAAGTGAATGTGGTGCAGTATTCCACCAATATTCTGCTCAATGTCAATCTGGTGGGAATGGGCGTGGGCTGGAGTCTGGTGCCAGCCTATGTGATTCCATTGCTCGGCGATAATATTGTGGTGAAAAAGACCCTAGAACCGTTACCGATGATTGGACTGTATGCCAATTATCGCAAGGATCAAAAACATGTGGTGATTGATCTGATTTTGAAAGTATTAAAAGAAAAGTTTTGTGTGGATCTTTTCTAATATCTGCATCGTTGATCAGCCAATCTAAAAAGCCGGGTGACAGAAATGATCTGTAGCACATCCTTTTAAATGGGGAGACTAAATCGCTTTATACTGAACATCTAACAATAAAAAATCGGTTGAAGCAGGATGATGAAGCTCTATAACAATCCGCAATCACGTGGCCTGACCTTGTTGCCTTTGCTGAAAGAATTGCAGATTGAAGATCAGATTGAGCAGGTGGAAGTTGCCTATGAGCATATGCATCAGCAGGCGTATACACAGATCAATCCGATGGGAAAAGTTCCCTGTCTGGTGGATCAAGGTGTCATTATTTCAGAAATGGCCGCCATTTTTATCTATCTGGCAGATAAATATCGTGACAAAGGATTGGCACCTGCTTTGGATGATCCGAAGCGTGGGGCGTATTTAAAATGGATGTTTTTCTGTCATGGGCCCCTCACCGAATATATCGATATAAAAAATTTGCAGGTACCGCCAGAAAATATTGAAAAGAACCGAAGAAGTTTAAGTTTTGGGAATGAAGCAGCCGTATTTGATTTTCTGAAACAGGGCATCGGGCAGGCCAGTTCCTATCTGTTGGGTGAAAAAGTCTCGGCGGCGGATCTCTATGTGGCTTACTGTTTAATTTTCGCGATCTCTGCGAAAATTTTACCGCCATTTGAAGAGTTCAAACCTTTTTTACAGCAGATGGCTTCTCGTAATTCTCTGAAAGATATTCCGTGGTTTCAAGAATACCGAGTTTAATTTATTGATCCATATATATTGAATGAAATATCTAAAAACAATAAAAAAAAACCACGCCGAAGCGTGGTGAAAAGTGACTCTAATATTATTTCAGGTAAAGCTTTTTAAACAGTTGCTGGCTGGTGCTTTCCATCGATTGAGGAATGGCCAGCGCAGCCACGAAACGGTCAGGACGCAAGATCACAACTGAATCAGACGTGTTGCCAAACCATGAACGGATATCTGTGCCGATATCACCAATGGTGATGACATCTTCATACTCTTTGCGCTGGCTATTTTGCAATTGCACTGCCGGGATCACCTGAATGCACTGTTGCAACGTATCTGGGCTCAGACCCCATTTCGGATCGACACCCCAGGCAATAATCGCAAAATCATTGCCGATCACTTCATCCAGTAATACGGTTTCACCCGAAGCCAGTTGAACCTGAGGCTGGATAAACATCTTGCCGACTGGAGAGTTCTTGGCACCGTTACTCAAAAGTGCGCCGTCATGATATTTCGGCATCGGTTTAAAGCGCATTTCCAGCAGGTATTGTTTAATCGGCTTGATATAATTCAGGGCATAGGCAATACCGTCACGCACAAAGCCCTGCCATTTTTTCGGTGGCGCTAACACATGACCTGCCATCACGGAAAGATCAATCATTGCCTTGGCGTGGTCTTTACGTTCAATCTGATACGAATCCAGAAGTTCTGGGCCAGCTTTGCTTTGAACAACCAGTGCCATTTTCCAGGCCAGGTTAAAGGCATCACGCATACCGCTGTTATAACCCTGACCTTGCCACACTGGCATGATATGCGCGGCATCACCGGCAAGCAAAATTCGGTCGGCACGGAATTTGTCGGCAATACGGGCATTATGGGTATAGACACGCTGACGGATCACTTCAATACCATCCGTACTTGGTAAAACCTTGGACAGAAGTTTGGCAATATTTTCCGGTTTGCTCAGTTCTTCCTGTGTTTCACCCGGCATGACCATAAATTCAAAACGACGAATACCATGTGGCAATGCGGCTGATACATAAGGACGAACCGGATCACAACATAAGTAAATATGCGGTGTAGCAAGCGGGTCATTCTCAAGATCAATCACGATCCATTGATTTGGTGCAGTTTCACCTTCAAAGGCAATGCCCAGGTTACGGCGCACATAGGAATTACCGCCATCACAAGCAATCAGGTATTGAGCGCGGATAGTTTCTGCATCGCCTTCTTTATTTTGCAGGTTGAGTGTTACGCCGTCAGCATCCTGACTAAACTGGGTCAATTGACGAGAAAACAGCACTTGGGTGTTTTTATATTGCTTTAAGCCTTGCAGCAGGACGTTATCGACTTGTGGCTGAATAAAAGCATTACGGCGCGAGAAACCAAATTCACGTGTTAAAGGTTGAATATCAGCAAAGCAGCGACCTTTAGGCGTCAAGAAGCGCATCGCATGATTCGGAGTGGTATGCGGCAAGACTTGATCGACTAAACCTAAAGATTGAATGGTACGCAAGGATTCATCATCGATCCCAATCGCACGTGGATAATCAATTAAACTATCCAGTTGCTCGACAATCGTGACAGCTACGCCTTGCTTGCTCAGATAGTTGGCAATGGTTAAGCCTACAGGACCGGCGCCAAGGATTGCCACTTCAGTAGTGTAATTAGTATTGCTCATAGCGAATGTCCATTCAATCGACTTGCATTTGATGCTATTAAGGGACAGTTAGAAGCCAGAAACAAGTTAGGCGATAGTAGCTTAAGTATATGGATAATATTAGATTGAAATAGGTTGTTTTTAAATAAATAATTGATTTTACTAATAAAAATAATAAAAATTTGATAGCCTGTATTAATTCTATGATCAGTTTTGACTATGGTAATAAATAGATTTTGTGCAATAAAAATGCTGAACCAGCATCAAGCATGATTCAGCATCGAATAATATCGAGGCAGTATAGGACAAAGCCTACTGGAGAATTACTGTCCCTGATATCTTCATTGAAGGATTAAACGATTCGTTCAATCACTTAACGTGCAGCAGGTTTTGCAGGGGGCGTGCTTTCTGCAGCAGCTTCAGAGGCAGCAGGTTGCTCTGCAGATGCACCTGCAACTGGAGCATTTGATTCAGGTAATTCTTGGGTAGTCACAATCACTTTTTCTTCTGCAGTGGTGGTTTTCGCATCTGTGGTTTTGCTGTCAGCAAAACTGGTAGCTGCAGCAGCAGTAAGCGTAGTGGCAAGTAAGATTTGTGCATATTTCATTTTTGGCATCCTTTTATTCATGTCATGTAATGTAATCTGCCGAACTGACCATCACATCAATTCGACAGATGCCCATCCTAAGCACAGGAATTTTACTGAGCAAATCAATTAACAAAAGCGACACGCAGGGAATAACCCTGTAGATACAAAACTAAGAAAGTTGTTTTATTTCTGTTAATTATGCGGAGTTTTATTTAATGAAAGTGTGTATGAATATTTCAAAAATAAAATTTGAAATAAAAGTTAACATAGAAAATTGGTAATTTTGGATCATTCCATTAATTTTTATCTCTGTGATTTTCACGCCGTATTTGCGAAGAACACGCATTTTAAAGTCACACTGTGCTTTATAATGCAGGGCATTGCTATTTCCATTCAATCTCTTGAGAGCCGATTTTGAAAATTCTGTCAGCGTCGCAGGCTATTCCTGTCCATATCATTTCCGGATTTTTGGGTGCAGGTAAAACCACACTACTCAAACATTTACTGCAGCAAAAACCGGAACAGGAAATCTGGGCGGTGCTGATGAATGAATTTGGCCAGATTGGGGTAGACCAGCAATTATTGCCACAAGATCAGGGTTATGCAGTCAAAGAGCTGTTGGGTGGTTGTCTATGTTGCAGTAGCCAGTTGCCGATGCAGATTGCCTTGTCACGTCTGCTATCAGAAGTGAAACCAGATCGTCTGTTTATCGAACCTACCGGACTGGGACATCCTGGCCAATTATTGGAACAGTTGACCGAACCGCACTGGCAGAGTCATTTAAACATGCAGGCTTTAGTCACTGTGGTAGATGGTTCG
This sequence comes from Acinetobacter lwoffii, assembly GCA_013530545.1. Lineage (GTDB taxonomy): Bacteria > Pseudomonadota > Gammaproteobacteria > Pseudomonadales > Moraxellaceae > Acinetobacter > Acinetobacter lwoffii_G. Next base: position 35,045 of record SPVA01000085.1, on the reverse strand, counting down.
CGTTTACATGATCAGGACTGGACTCAACAAAATCTGTATGCAGACCAGCTCAAGGCAGCGCATATTGTGGTGATTTCACATACTGACTTGATGACAGCCGCAGATCACGCAGCGCTCACGCAACTTCAGGAAGAATATCAACCTTATGCGCAACAGTGGCTGTTCACCGAGCACGGACAACTCGATATCGAACTGATCAAGCAGAAGTATCAGGGTTCTGCCCGTCAGATCCAGCCTTTGTTAAAACAGCAACAGATCACCCGTTCAGACGATACGCCCGTAGTGATTCAGCAGATGCCTTATCATTATGTAGAAAGTGCGCAAGGTTATCAGGTCGCGGGCTGGAAATTGCCAAAACGCTGGCAATTTAATTTTTATGATCTGCTGGATCTGCTCTGTGAACAAAAAGACTGGCTCAGAATCAAGGGAATTTTTCATACCGACCAGGGCTGGAAAAGCTTTAATTTTAATCCTGAGCAGTTTAATTATCAGTCGGCAGATGAAGGCATTGATAACCGGGTGGAAGTGATTTATCAACAGTCACGCGATTGGCTGGCATTTGAAACTGCCCTGATGCAATGTCGTATCGATCCAGAAAAATAACGGTACTGTTTCTAGTGCGCTGAATGAATTATTGGCCTAAATCTGTTCAGCAAAATAGCGCTAAATCTTATATGCTAGGCGCCAAATTTGAGGATTATGTGATGGCGTTAAAAGCGACGATTTATAAGGTTGATTTGAATATTGCGGACATGGATACGCATCGTTATGCTGACTATCAGCTGACGATAGCGCTGCATCCTTCAGAAACCATTGAACGCTTGATGGTACGTATTCTGGCCTATGCACGCTATGCCGATAAAGCACTGGAATTTACCAAGGATCTGTTTGAAACAGATGAACCAGCACTCTGGGAAAAGGATCTGACCGGGCAACTGGTCAAATGGATTGAAGTCGGTAGCCCGGATGAAGATAAAGTCAAAAAGGCCAGTGCGCGTTGCAAGCAGGTCGCAGTCGTCACCTATGGTTCTGCGGTGGATGAATGGTATAAGCGCAGCAGCAAATTAAAAATCTTAAAAAATGTGGAAGTGTGGAAGTTATCTACCGCAACCACCGACGCATTGCCACAGTTATGCGAACGCACCATGCAGTTACAGCTCAATGTGATGGATGGTGAATGGACCTTGATTGGCGATCAGGGCCAGGTGCTGGTGGAGTGGGAACAGTTACAATAAGGCCAAATAAGGATGCAAGTCTGGACTTGTATCCTGTAGCTCAAATTGCGTATATCTGAGGAATAAGAATACGCAGGGCTGCACCATGTACCATGAACTTTATGATTTACTGCTGGCTGTCGCGATCGGCGCAATTATTGGTGCAGAGCGTGAGTATCACAGTAAATCTGCCGGACTGCGTACCATGATTATGGTCAGTCTGAGTTCCTGTTTATTTACCATTATCTCCCTGAAAATAGGCGTGGCCAATCCTGACCGGCTGGCCGCCAATGTCTTGACTGGACTGGGTTTTCTAGGTGCTGGTGTTATCCTGAAAGATGATAACCGTATTTCCGGGATTACCACCGCGACCACCATCTGGATGACAGCTGCACTCGGCATGGCGGTCGGTGCAGGCTATGAACTCTTAAGTATTTGGGCTACTTTTATTGTCATGGTGGTGCTGGTTCTATTGATGTATGTCCAGCGCGGCATTGAATCTCTGAATCAGGAACGCAGCTATGAAATCGTCTGCCCATTCGATCAGAATGATTCTGATCACTACGAAATGTTATTTAAACGTTATCAGTTAAAAGTGGTGCATTCCTCACAAAAAAAAATTGATCAACAGATTGTCGGACGCTGGATCCTGATGGGATCGGCCAAGAATCATCAAGAATTAACCCAGTATTTACTCAATGATAAGAATATTCAGGAACTCAGCTTTTAACCCATCAATGGCCCAGACTTAAAAATATAGAGCATTCCAGTTTATACTGAGCTTTGAATTTTATGCTCCTCTCAGGTAAATAACCATGATCAACGAACTTGAAATTATTGATTTAAAAGTAGGCGAAGGTAAAGAAGCGGTAAAAGGTGCCTTAATTACCACGCACTATACTGGCTGGCTGGAAGATGGAACCAAGTTCGATTCTTCAATTGACCGCGGTAATTATTTTGAAACTGTTATTGGTACCGGTCGTGTGATCAAAGGTTGGGATCAGGGTATTCTGGGAATGAAAGTTGGCGGTAAGCGTAAACTGATGGTGCCTGCACATTTGGCCTATGGCGAACGTAAAATGGGTAAAGTCATTCCAGCCAATTCCAACCTGATTTTTGAAATTGAACTGTTTGATGTAAAAACACGTGATTAAAATCATTTAACTTGCTGAATATAAGTTATATTTTTTATTCAAAGATATACGCTGGTTCCGGTGCAGTCGCTTCAAAATAAGCTGTGCCGGAGAAGCTACAAAAAACATCTAAAAAGATTTGAAATCAAAAATATTCCTTGTAGATTATAAGAATAATAAAGAATTATTTTGAGATATAACGTATTTGCATAACTTGATAAGGAATGTCTGTTTTTTCGTATTTGTCTGTGCCTTGAGCTGGATGACTTGCATCATAAGTTCAGCAATCGCTCAGGATGAACTCCCTTCGCCGTCATTTCAGCAGCAATCTCACGACCATATTACTGAAGTTCATTTTACCGAACATAGCACTAGTGCCTTGCAGGGAAAATGGCTGTTTTATCCGAGTCAGTTTATTGTTCAGCCCAGCCCCGTACTCCAGTCAAAAACAGTTGAATTGCCAGCCTCTTTTAAAACTCTAGCGGGTTCAAACTCTGGCTACGGTACCTTTATTGGTTATTTTAAAATTCCGAAAGAATTTCTCGGGCGACGCATCGCGATTCGGATTCCAACCCAATACGGCGCCTATCGGGTATATGTCAATGGACAGTTTATTGTCCGTCTCGGGGAAATCAGTACCACACCTGACAAACAGGTGACTGAGAAAGCACCGAGTATTGGCTATTTTGTTCCAGACACTGAATATATTACCTTAAGCATTCAGGCTTCCAATTATACCCACTTGCATGGTGGTCTCGAACGACCGATGCAGATCGGCGTTGCAGGTACCATCAATCGCCAATTTCAGCAGCTCATGATGAGTATTGCCATGGTGTGCGGCGCGGTACTTGGGGTGGGGGTGTTTACTATTCTATTTTCGGTATTCAGGGGATCACGAGAACGTAACAGTAAAAGTATCTTTGTTTTTGGCTGGTTTATTGTCTTTTTAGCCCTGCATAACCTGTTTTCTGCACCTTATGCCTATTCGGTATTTACCAATATCAACTGGCTGTGGGGAACCCGCTTAGAGTATCTGTTTACTTTTATTGCTGCCTTCTTTTTTCTCAGCTATATGCATCTGTTTAACCGGCGCTATCTAAATCCGGTGATTTATTATATCGCAGTGGCATTACTGGTTTTTAACATTACTTTCACCCTATTTTCACCTCCTGAGATATTTGAACGTCTGGCCCTATTTAGTGCGATTTTTGCCTTGGTCATCATCGGTAATTTTATTTACGGTTTTTATCAGACCTTACGTTATAAAGAGCATTATTCGCGTTTAAATCTGATTGCAATTATTTTCCTCTGTCTAACTTTTTTGAATGATTATCTATTGCTGATCAATGTAATTAAAACCACGCATCTGTTCTTTATCTCAACCAGTATCTATGCCTTATTAATCATGTTTCAGCAGTCCAGACATTATGCACATCAAACTTATGAGACTGAACAGCTGAACCTGAACCTGATCGCCCTCAATAATTCGCTCGATCAAAAAGTTAAAGAACGGACCCAGCAACTGCGTGAAGTGAATGCCAAACTGGAACAGCAAATGAATATTGATGCGCTGACTGGAGCTTTTAACCGGCGTGCCTTAAATCATGAAATCCAGCAGCAGTTTTTGCAGACCCAACAGCAGCCGCAACATACCTTGATTTTTGCCATGCTCGATGTCGATTTTTTTAAAAACTATAATGACTATTATGGCCACTTAAAAGGGGATGAAATCCTGAAAAATCTGGTTAGGATTATTCAAGCTGCTTTACCACCGTCTGGCTATCTGGCACGTTATGGTGGTGAAGAGTTTGCGATTCTGCTCACTGGAATGCCAGTTCAAACTGCCCTAAAAAATCTGGAAAATGTATTAAACCAGATTCGGGAACAGCGTATGGAACATCTGAATCGGCCAGATGCAAAAGATTATGTTACGGTTAGTATGGGCGCGGCCTGGGTTGAACAAAACCATGGCTATGCAGATATTCATGAATTGATGAAAGCGGCAGATGTGCAGCTCTACGCCGCTAAACAGGCAGGACGTGATCAGTTAAAAATTGAAAAAGAGGTCGATTAAAAAACATATTTATACAGATAGCGCGATTCATCTTCTGACTCGGCAGAATGTGGATGAAAGCCGCAGTGCTGATAATAACTTAAGGCAGTTTGGGTAGATTGTATTTCAATCTGATGAATTTTTTCTTTAATAAAGTGCGATGCATTTGTTGAAATAACTCGGTGCCGAACCCCAGTCTTTGGCAGTGTTGGGCCACATAATGCATCCGGATTTCTCCAGCATCACTGACCAATAAGAATCCGACGACCTTGTCATATATGAGATAAACCCAGCAATCGTTATACAGCATATCGACAATCAGGCTGGCATGATCAAACTTTTCTAGCCAGGTTTGAATTTTGCTTTCTTCACGCTGATGATCCAGTACACAGGACTGAATGCTGTCATGAATGACCTGAATAATTTGAGGTATATCTTCGACCCTCCCTTCACGAATCATAATATTATTCATTTTCTCGAACATTTATAGGGAAGGTTTATTTGATAAAAAAGAAGAGGGTAAAAAACAGAACAATATTGTAGTTTTTTGAGAATATTTTCCGTGATTTATCCATGTGAAGATCTGTTCTGTTGCTGATTTGTCCTGTTTGTTTATCTCAAGTTCTTGAATCTCATTAGGGAGTTAAAAATAAAAAATCAAAGTAAATCAATTTTTAAATAAATCGAAGTTCGAATCTGGGTAAAATGAGCAAGCAGAGAAGATAAATAGCAAAAATAAGCCTCAAGTTTGCACTGTATAAAAAATAGACGTATGCTGAGTCAAAAGGGACTATTCAAATGAATCTTGATCCTATAACCATAAAAATAAAATTAGTCACATGAGATCATCAACCATGCTGAAATTACTGCTGTTGTTATGTGTTTTATTCATGTTGAATGCTGCCTGGATCGTCGGCAGAAAGATCTATAAAGCTCAGCGCCATCTGGTGTGTCAGCATCCGGAAAAACCGGCACAGATTTCTAGCATGACAGAGCAAGAGGTCATCGAGCAAGAGCAGCAAGTACATCTGGTGGATGCTTATGAACTGGAATTGTTTGACGATGTGGCACAGCTATTCTTTCAACGGCAGGTGCATATTGAGAGTCGGGCACAGGCCGAACAGTTACAGCAAGAACTATTACAAAAAATGCCGATGCACAGTGGTACCCAGATTCGTCAGATGGATTTAGGCGAATGGTCTATTTTCTGGAATTTTTATGATCAGTCACTGGAATATTATGTCGGTCGCTATGGCGTATTCTATGCACATGTCGACCGTTTTGGAGAAGAGCACCGGCATGAAATTCGCAGGGAACTTTTGCATTCTGACTGTGCTTAGAACACAACTTTCAGTCATTTTCTACGACTGAAGATCTCAGGCTACGTACTTAAGCCATTATAATTCAGAAAAGGTATCTCATGCCTTAGCTCAGATTTTTCTGCCGCTTGGCGGAAATAGCCCATATAATTTATCTCCTTTAAGCCATAATCTTGCGCTAGAAAAACCTCAAGACTCGCGAGTCCTATTCTTGAAATAGTCGTTTAGAATGTACGGAGTCTGGCGAGCAATGATCCGGACTAAAAAGGCAGAAATACTATGATCATTGATTTTCATCAAGCACAATTACAGAAGTTTATTGCACTGGCGATGAAGATCGAAGCTGAGCCTGAACTGTATTTGCAGTTTGATTCTGTGTCTGATTTTTATAAGGCTGACTGGCTGCAGGCTTTCCCAGCTGGAACTGAATACTATGTTTCCGGTCTAGATGATGGTGCCGATGAGTTTCATGCCGTGATTTATTATGGCGAAGCGCAGCTACAGATCAGCTGTGGACAGGCACAGCTTTCAGTAAAACTATGTTGCAAACATTGACCGGGCTGCCGGAATTTCCAGATAAAAGAATAATGACATCCGCTATAAAGTTGATATAAATTGCAGGGTCATCTCTGTATCTGATTTTTATTCGCATCAGCCGAGAGTGGCATAGGCGAATATCGTAATAAAAATAAGGAAAAAATAGCATGGCACATCAGTTCACCGTGAAAGCAATTATCAATGGCGTGTCTATTGATGAATTTAAGCGTTTGGCCAATGATATTCGTTTGCATGAGGCAGTTTGCCATCGAATTCCTGCGCAAAACTTGGAAATCCTGGTTTCGGAAAAGCAGGGGCATATGTATACCCTGAAACGCGCTTATAATCTGGATGTTAATATTCCTGATATCGCAAAAAAATTACTCAAAGATGCATTCCGTTTGCAGCGTACCGATGTCAGCAATCTGAATGAAATGACTTCGACGGTACAACTCGGTGCGAACTTGCCGATCGAGGCCATCTGTCAGCGTGCAGTCACTGGAGATGAAGACCAGATCCAGTTTCAGTTAAACTGGACAGTCAAAGTCAAAGTGCCTTTGCTCGGTGGCATGCTAGAAAAGCATGCGGAAGGTGAGATTCGTAAATTTAGTGAAATTGAACTCAGCATCGTCGAAGATGAATTGCGTAAAGGTCTCACCGCTTGAAGCAATCAAAAAGTGTGATTGACCTAATTATTTAAAAACTGCTCAGGTTAGACGCAGGATAGTGGTAGCTGATTGGGCAGTAGATCGCTATTTTCAGGGTACTGCCACTATCCAAAAAACTTTTTAAGTACTGATAAAGTTTGCTGTCACGTTAATACTGATGGCCAAAATGGTGGTATTGAATCCGTAAGCCAAAAGCAAATGTAGGGTATTTAAAACCCGCATGGATTGGCAAGTAATGGATACATCTGCAGTTTGCGCAGAAGTCCCGATGATATAACTGAAATATAGAAAGTCCGGGTAAGTCGGTCTAGTGGTATTGGGAAAATCCAGTCCACCTTGTTGCTGTTTGTCGAGCGCCAAATAAAAGTCATGTGCATAATGAATTGCAAAAATCGTATGCATCAAGAACCAGGCTGAAATAATGGTCAGAACTGACAAGACTAAATGACCGGTTCGGATGGTAGTATCTTTGGGTAAGTGATTAATTTCAATAATAATCGCAATAAAACACATGATCAGGGTGATGATCACCAGAAACAGAATAATCCATTTGCTGGCATCCTGTTGCATGGCGCGTTGCAGAATATGTGCATGATCAATGCGCCAGAGTTTTTTTATGGTCAATAATAAATAAGCATAAATCGCGATATTCCAGCTGATCAACAGGCAGCTTGACCAGCTCAAAGGGGTGACTGTTTGTAAAACCAGATAAAATCCAATGATGGCTGGGAAAATAATAAAGAAATACAGACGGGATTGAAGCGCCGTTTTTATAGACTGAAGAAACTGCATCATGCCATTTATATTTGTTTTGCTGACTTCTCAAGATCCTAGCACAGAACCGTTTGCAATAAAGCAGATTGCACCGGCCTGAGTATCAGCCTCAGTCATTTCCTCTACGACATTTCATCCTAAAGGTGTCGAACTGATTCAAGTTGAGTAATTTGACTGCGCGGATCACGCAGCAGGCGTGATCATCTCAATAAATTTTTTTCTGGACTGGCTTTTAGACGGATTGAGCAGGTTGTTGGATTGCAGTGCCATAAGCAAAGACTTCCACCATGCCACCTTGCATACCGAGTTCAGTCGTGCTGAGCCGAATGCCCATAATCTGAGTCGCCCCGATTTTTTCGGCTTCCAGTTTTAAACGTACAATCGCTTCACGTCGTGCGCGTTCTACTACACTTTCATAGCTGGTCAGACGGCCACCCAGCATATTCTGTACATTGGCAATCGCATATTTAAAATAATCATGGGAAATGACCACATTGCTGCTGATCATCTGTCCGGAATATTCAGACACAACGAAGCGGCTATTGTTCACCCGGATATAGGCCAGACGTTGTTCCTGTTCATCCAGATAACGAAAATGTTTACCTTCGTTATAACGTCCAAAACCGAAACCAACACTAAACAGAATGGCAAAAATGATGATCTGGAGAATTAAACCATCCATGCTTTAATCTGCCTGCGGAAAAGGGTCGGGCAATTTCGGCATGATCGGATCAACGACTACGGCTGTCCCATAAACAAAGAGTTCAGAAGCACCTTGGGCGATATTAGAGGTCGAGAAACGAATGCCGACAATCGCATTGGCACCCATACTACGGGCTTTTTCAATCATGCGGTTCATGGCTTCCTGACGGGATTCTTCCAGCAGTTCGGTATAGGCGGTAAGCTCACCACCGACAATATTTTTCAGGCCGGCCAATAAGTCACGTCCGACATGTTTGCTGCGTACGGTACTGCCGTACACCACATCAATTTGCTGGCGAATGGTATGTCCCGGTACAGATTCCAGATTGCTAAGTAACATGTGCATGTTTTCTAAATAAATCGCTAGTCTATGACAATAGGAAAACTGCCTCGAAAATGCAATAAAAAAAAGCCCACCGAAGTGAGCTTTTCCTGATCTGTCTGGAATTTATTGCGCTGGTTGTTCTGCCGCACGGCGCTGTTCAGATACAGACGGTGTATTCGGCAAGGTATCCGTCGTATTGACTTTCAAGCCGCCCCCCAGGGTTTTGTAGACTTCAACCTGATTGTTCAGATTGGCCTGTTCAAGCAATAACAAACCTTGTTCTGCTGCATAAGACGCACGCTGTGCATCCAGTACCGTCAGATAGCTGTCAATTCCGGCGCGGAAACGTGCCTGAGACAAGCGATAGGTGGTGTTGGTTGCTTCGACCAGGCGGCGCTGAGCTGCAAGACGATCACCAATATTCTGACGTACCGCCAAAGCATCATTCACTTCACGGAAAGCAGTCTGAATCGACTTTTCGTAATCTGACAAGGCAATTTGCTGATCGGTTTCAGAAATACGGATATTGGCCTGACGGGTACCCCAATCAAAAATTGGAATATCCAGACTCGGACCAAATGACCAGGCAAAACTGCCCGACTTAAACAGGTCGCCTAAATCCGTAGAGGCATAACCTGCTGAACCGGTCAAACTAATCGTCGGGAACAGGCGTGCACGTGCTGCCGCAATATTGGCACCTGCCGCAGACAGACGGTATTCTGCTGCACGAACATCTGGACGGTTAATCAGCAGATCACTTGGCAAGCCTGAACCCAATGCAGTATTTGAAGTGATGCGGGTCACGCGTTGTGCTGGTAATAAATTCGCAGGCACTTGCTGACCGACCAGCAGGTTTAACAGGTTTTGTGCCTGTGCCACCTGAGTTCGGTAATTCGCAACATCATTACGTGCTGTTTCAACCGAGATTTGCGCCTGACGCACTGGAAGCTCGCTATCAATCCCGACATCAAAACGTTTCTTGTTCAGATTGAACGATTCAAGCTGGGCTTTCAGCGTTTGTTCAGCCAAAGCCAGATTAGCATTGGCAAACGAGTAGCTGAGCCAAGCCTGAGATACCTGACCAATCAAGGCAATTTGCGTCGCATCTCGCGCACTTTGGGTTGCCAGGAAGTTATCTAGCGCATTGTCACGCAAGCTGCGGACACGTCCCCAAAAATCCAGTTCATACGCAGTTACACCCAGTCCGACATTATAAGTTGTCACTGCACCACGATTCTGCGAATTCATGGTGTCCTGGCGCAATACGCTACCACTGGCACCAATCGTCGGTAACTGGTTGTTTTCAGTAATTTGATACTGTTGCTGAGCTCGTTGAATATTGAGGGCAGCAATACGCAAATCACGGTTATTGTTTAATGCCAGATCCAGCACCTGTAACAGGCGCTGATCGGCAAAAAAGTTTTTATAACCTTGTTCTGCTACAGAAGTACCAGACGCATTGGTATAGCTGCTCGGGATATCTGCCTGCGCAACCGGCTCTGGACTGCGCATGCTTTGACAAGCCGTCAAAGCAAGCGCAAGGGCAGATAACGCAATGCTACGACCTGTAATAGACCATACATTTTGCATTACGACTTATACTCCTGATTTTGTTGTTTTGGTTTGTATTTAAAGACACTTCGAATCCACACGTAGAATACCGGGATAAAGAAGATACCTAACAAGGTCGAGCTGATCACGCCGCCGAGTACACCATAACCGACTGAGTGTTGGCTACCTGCACCCGCACCTGAAGCCAGGGCAAGCGGTAATACACCAAAACCAAAGGCCAATGTGGTCATGATAATTGGACGTAAACGCATTTTTGCCGCATGCAAGGTCGCTTCAAATAACTCTTCACCTTGTTCTTGCAATTCTTTCGCAAACTCGACAATCAAGATCGCGTTTTTCGCAGAAAGACCAATCACGGCAATAATCGCCACCTGGAAGTAAATGTTATTCGACAGGTTCGGGTTTTGCAGCAAGACCATTCCACCAAAGGTGAGTAATAATGCACCAACAATACCCAATGGGACTACCATTAGAACCGAGAACGGAATCGACCAGCTTTCATACAGGGCTGCCAGACACAGGAAGACAATCAGCAGTGACAAGGCATACAGGAACGGCGCCTGTGCACCAGATTCACGCTCTTCTAAAGACAGACCTGTCCATTCGAAATCGAAACCTTGCAAGCCCATTTCTGGTAACTTCGCCACAATTTCTTCCATGGCCACCATTGCGTCGCCCGAGCTGATACCCGGAGCAGGTGTACCCTGGATGTTCATAGAAGATACGCCATTATAACGCTCAAGACGTGGTGAACCGTAGGTCCATTCGCCTGTGGCAAACGCCGAGAATGGCACCATTTCACCGCGGTTATTACGCACATACCATTGGTCCAGATCTTCCGGCATCATACGCGAGCCAGCTTCACCCTGAACATAGACTTTCTTGACACGACCGCGATCAATGAAGTCATTGATATACGAACCGCCCCAAGCAATACCCATGGTGCTGTTAATTTCAGCAACACTCACGCCCAGTGCACCAGCTTGTGCATGATCGACAATGACACGGTACTGTGGATTATCTTCCTGACCATTCGGACGCACACCAGCCAGACGCGAGTCTTGTGCTGCTAGACCGAGAATCGTATTACGTGCTGCCAGGAGCTGGTCATGACTTTGACCACTTGCAGCTTTGAGCTGTAAGTTAAAGCCAGCCGACACACCCAGTTCAGGCATTGCAGGTAATTGCAGAGGCATGATGTAAGACGCATCTTTGACAATCATGTTCAGCGCCATACCACGTTGAATAATGGCACCGACTTGAGATTCCGGACTGTGACGCTCTGACCAGTCTTTCAGTTTAATAAATGCCAGACCTGCGTTTTGTCCCACACCCGTGAAGGAGAAACCTGCCACACTAAAGACGGATTCGACATGCTCTTTCTCGTTTTCCAAGAAATAGTTGGTCATGGTGCTGACCACTTTGTCGGTACGTTCCAAGGTAGCATTTGGCGGTAACTGAACCAGCGTCATGACCACGCCCTGATCTTCATCAGGTAGGAACGAAGAAGGCAGTTTCTGGAACAACAGCACAATAATACCCAGTACCACGGCATACACCACGCCTGAGAAAATCTTGCTGTGAGTCATACGGTTGACGCCGCCCTGATATTTCACAGAGACCTTATCAAAACTGCTATTAAACCAGCGGAAGAAACGCGCAAAAATACCATTACTTTCCGGCTTGTTCGGATCATGCTGTTTCAGCAGGGTCGCACATAGGGCAGGGGTAAAGGTTAAGGCAACCACCAGTGACAAGACCATCGCTGTTACCAGCGTAATCGAGAACTGGCGATAAATGACCCCGGTGGTTCCACCGAAGAAAGCCATTGGAACGAATACTGCCGACAGCACCGAGGTAATACCAATCAATGCGCCAGAAATCTGTTTCATTGATTTTTCAGTTGCAGCCACCGGATCGAGATGTTCTTCCACCATGACCCGTTCGACGTTCTCGACCACAACAATCGCGTCATCCACCAGAAGACCAATCGCCAACACCATGGCAAACATGGTCAGGGTATTAATCGAGAAGCCAAAGATGTTAATGACGGCAAATGTACCTAATACAACGACTGGAACCGCCATGGTTGGAATGATGGTGGCACGCCAGTTCTGCAAGAACAGGAACATGACCAGGAACACCAGAATAATCGCTTCGATCAGGGTTTTAACCACACTCTTAATCGATAGTTCAATAAATGGTGTTGTATCAAACGCCAGTTGGTCGACCATGCCTTGCGGATAGTTCGGACGTAGCTGTTTTAAACGCTCTTCAACCGCTTGTGCGGTATCTAGGGCATTGGCGCCAGTCGCAAGTTTAATTGCTACACCACCAGCCGGTTTGCCATTAAATTTAGAATCGAACTGATAGTTATCTGCACCGAGTTCAACTCGTGCAACATCACCTAAGCGAACCTGCGCACCAGAAGTGGCATTTTTCAGGAAGATATTGCTGAACTGCTCCGGCGTTTGTAACAGACTTTGAGCCGTTACCGTCGCATTTAACACTTGTCCTTGAACTGCAGGCGCACCACCCAACTGACCTACGGCAACCTGTGCATTCTGGGTACGGATTGCAGTAGCAATATCACTTGGCGTTACTTGCAGGCTGGCCATCTTGGCTGGATCCAGCCAGATACGCATCGCATAAGAACCACCAAAGACCTGAACTTCACCGACCCCGGCCACACGGCTTAAAGGTTCAGCAATATTCGAGTTAACATAGTCTTTGATGTCATCTGCGGTCAGGCTGCTATCAGGTGAATAGAATGCCAAAACTTGCACGCACACCCTGACGCTGTACATCTTCAGGCAGCAGGGCAGTCGCAGACTGTAATTTGTTTTGAACCTGAACCTGTGCGATATCAGGATCGACACCTTGGTCAAAGTTTAAGGAAATAGACGAAGAACCATTACCCGCACTGTTAGACGAGATATAGCGCAAGCCATCCATACCGTTCATCTGCTGCTCGATGATCTGGGTCACTGTATTTTCAACAGTTTCAGCAGATGCACCCGGATAAGTCGCAGAAATAGTCACGGTGGGTGGCGCGATGGTTGGATATTGTGCAATCGGCATTTTGCTGATGGTTAAAATACCCGCCAGCATAATCACCAATGCAATCACCCAAGCGAAAATCGGGCGATGAATAAAGAATTGAGCCATGAACCATTACTCCTTATGCATTTGCAGCAGGTTTTTGTTCAGGTTTCTCTTTAGTATCATCTGCCTTTTTCTCGCTCGTTGCAGGCTGTTGCGGTGCAGCACCTTGTGGCGCAGCAGCTTGAGGTTGATAAGGTTTTGGTACAACTTGCTGTTCAGGTTTTACTTTCGCAATACCATCTACAATTACTTTATCGCCTGGATTCAGACCTTCGGTCACAATCCAGTTGCTGCCTTGGGAACCAACGGTGGTCACTGGACGTGGCGTCACTTTATTGTCAGCACCGACCAGCATCGCCATCGCCTGACCTGTTGGGGTACGGGTCAAAGCTGCTTGCGGAATCAGGAAAGCATTCGGTACTTCACCCTGTACGATTTGCGCAGTGGCAAACATACCTGGCAAAAGCAGGTGATTTTTGTTCGGGAATACTGCACGTAAAGTCACAGTACCTGTTTCCGGGTTCACGCTGGCATCGGAGAATGCAAGACGGCCTTCAACCGGGTAGATACTGCCATCTTCAAGCTTTAACTTGACTTTGGTGTTGTTCGAACTGTTCAAGCTGCCTTGATTAAGCTGTTGACGTAAACGTAAAAGCTCGGCACTTGACTGGTTGATATCTACATAGATTGGATCTAGACGCTGAATTGTCACCAATGGCTCTGGCTGATTCGCTGTTACCAAAGCACCCGCCGTCACCGATGAACGGTTGGTCTGGCCTGAAATCGGAGCGCGTACAGTCGAATAGCCCAGGTTGATTTCGGCATTACGCAAAGTTGCGCGATTGGCATTCAAATCAGCTTCAGCCAGTTTGACCTGTGCCGCGATGTCATCATATTCCTGTTTGGAAATGGCATTGGTACCGACCAGTTGACGGTAACGGCCTTCCTTCACACGCAATACGCCCAGATTGGCTTCAGCACGGGCAATCGCTGCACGAGCATTGTCCACTGTAGTGCGGTTGGTGCTTGAATCGATTTCATACAAGGCCTGACCTTCACGCACATAGCTGCCTTCCGTGAACAAGCGTTTAAGCACCACGCCACTGGCTTGTGGACGTACATCTGAAATTTCAAATGCTGTTGTACGACCTGAGAGCTCTACAGACTGCTCTACACTTTGCGGTTGTGCAACAAGAACACCGACTTCAGTCGGTGGCATTTGTTGTTGAGCACCAGCTTGCTGGCCCTCTTTAGGATCTTTGCTACAACCAACAAGTGCAAGACTTGTTGCCAATGCGCAAGCAGTCAGGGCAGGTGCCCAAAGCTTTGCAGACATCATTATTCCACCTCTAATTAGATTTATATCTAAATTTTCTTATTTGTGAGCCGTGCAATATCTGATCCAGACCATATACCACAACGAAATCCAAATAAAACTGATACTCCAGCCGGATATGACATCTGAAGGAAAATGTACACCCAGATAAACTCTTGAGATCCCCATCATCACCATCCATACCACTGCACCTATTACGATGAGGGTATAATGGGAATGTTGCCGATGGATGTAAATTGCCAGACAAGCCAGACAGGCCGCATATAGACTATGGGCACTTGGAAAGGAACTTCCAAAGCTTTCAACCAGATGCAAGGATTCTGGTGGTCGGGGTCGGGCAATCGTAAATTTCAACAGCCAAGCTAGGAGAATTCCTCCGATAATTCCGATACATATAAAAATTGCGTTTGTATACTTTTTATACCACAGCAATGCAATACACCATAGTGTGGATAAAAATAATACAAATGGCATGCCACCTATTAGGGATAAGGACTGAGTAATTTGATTCCAAAACTCGGTGCGATACAGACTCATCCATTCCACAGCCTGCAAGTCGAGCTTGCTTAAAGCGGGAATATTCAGGATGAACACACTGAAAATTAAAAATAAAATACCGACAAAAAGTAACAAGTAATGCATGCCTAAAATCCTTGTCCTTTTAACCGTTCGCAGATCGGTCCATTGTCTGAAGCAAAGTGTACTTGTCAGTACACTTTTTTTCAAGTGTGCGTATTTTATGCGAATTCCATTTTTTTCGTAAGGAATTTGTTGCTAAATATACTGTAATTATCTCAGTTTTGAGTTTTTGTCGATGTATGATTTTCGTCAATTTCAATGCTTTGCTTGGGTGGCCAGAAGAAATCACTAGGTCGGGTCAGGAAGTGAGTCATGACCAGTTTTGCCAAAGGTTTCCACTGTTCAAAACGCACCCGGCGCGCGCGTAAGGCTACAATAATCGTCAAAGTGAAACTGACAAACAAGTTGGTCAGGCCAATGAGTAACACACCCAGAAAAGACACTACGATCAAGCCGATATCAGGGCCATTGATGGTAATCAGGCCCTGAATAAAGTTGGCAGAGGCAAAGGCGATATGACGAATATCCAGCGGCAGACCGAGAATAAAACCAATGGTGCCCATACTGCCAAGCATGATCCCGAAAATAAAATTACCCGCCAGTGCACCCAGATTACGTTCGATATAGTCAGCAAAACGGTAAAGACGTTCTTGTCCCATCAGCTGCGATAACCGCACATGGGCTTTCAGGCGCGGACCGACTTTGCGGTAAACGGCCATATTGTCAAAATAACCGGCTAATAATCCGGACAGGAACAGGCATACCCCGGCAATCGCTGCATGCGGAATTGCCAACGAAGTAAACGGATTCAGGTCATGCAGGGTTTTGGCAGCCTTGGCATGATTCATTAAAGGTTCATGCAGCGCAAAATCCCACAGCAGGGTAATTAATGCTGCTACTGGAATCGCAATCGAAATATTGCCCAGAATTGCGACAAACTGGGTGCGGATGATATTCACAATCAACGCGGCCAGCTCGGCAATCTGAGCCATTTTCGAGCCTTTACGCTGCTGTACAGTAGCCGCCAGTGCGGCAGCAGTCATCGCCGGCTGTTTGGTTGCCACGGTAAAATGCAGCACATGAATCAGCATAAAGCCCAGCGAATAGTTCATGCTATAGCTAAAGGCCTGCATCAAAGGGGCCATGGTGAGGCGTGTCATCAGAACTTTTAAGGTGGCCATCGTCGCGATGATGGCACCAGCACCTGCAGCCGATTTATACATGGCCAGAAAGCCTTGCTTGTCGGTACTCACATAATGTTCACCGGTCTTGCTGGCATTTTCAGTTACCTGTAAAGCCAAAAGTTCACTATTGGTGGCCAACAGGGCCCGCACACTGCGTTCGCTATAAATTGCTTCAGTAATGTCCGCCATAAACAGGCCAATGGATTGATAACGCAGATCATCGTCATCCATGACCATATTGAGCAGGATTTCAACGCGTTCCAGACACTGTTCTAGCAGTGCCAGCATATAGGTCAGACTGACACTGACGCCAGTCCGCTTGGTAGAACGGCGAATCTTGGCCACGACATCATGGCACTGTTCCAGCATCACCAGCGCTTGTGACGCATCGGGTGGTGTGATCGAATCGACCAGGGTGACCGTGTTATAGCGCTTTTTATATTCCTGAATAAACTCGTTAATCTCACGATTCTGTACCAGAAAGGGAGATTCATATTCCATCAGTTCAGGCTGGGCATTAATAAATTCAGGGTGCAGACCAATACCACTGATCCGGTACGACAAAATGGTCAGTGCCTTAATCAGTTGGTCTTTGATTCGGGTTTTTTCAGGTTGATTGGAATGTCCCTGATTGAGAACTGCAAATAAACGTTGCCAGTCATCTTCATCAAAATAGTCTAGCCAGTATTTATCAGTACGTTGATAAAAAACCTTGCGAAATAATTCCTGAAGTTGTTGATGGTCAGGAATCAGCGGCAAGACATGTGCACCAAGGCGCTGGTTTAGCTGGTTCCAGAATCCATCTAGAGACAAAATGCCGGTATCGGAAAACAGACCGGTCTGTTTATAGCGGTTAATGATCCGCAGGGTAAAGGTTTGAAGCGTGGCAACCGCATTCGGGGTGAGTAATAAAGCCCGGATAAATGCATTGAATTTCGCTTCGATCTCTTCGGTATTTCTGCTGTCTTCAGGTCTGATTCTTTCAACCAGTTCAATCAGAAGATTTTCATCCAGCACCGCCCGAGGTTGTTCAAGCTGGTGTTGCATGTTTTGAAAAAGATCTAGAAAATTAATATGCATAGGCGAGTTTAAAAGTTACTGAATTCGGTGTAGGGCCAGTTTGGCCAGATTAATCAGGGCCTGACGATATTCAGAGTCAGGTAATGCCTGTAAGGCATCAATTGCAATTTCAGTTTCTTCTGTGGCACGTTGACGGCAATAATCCAGCGCACCAGATTCATTGACAATTTGAATGACCTGTTCCAGATGTTCCGTACCGCCAGTCGCAATACTGCGACGGATGATTTCATGTTGCTCACCGGTGGTGTTTTTCAGTGCCGCAATCAATGGCAGGGTCGGTTTACCTTCCATGAGATCATCACCAATATTTTTGCCGAGCGTGTCCGCATCGGAGGTGTAATCTAAAATGTCATCAATAATCTGGAAAGCATTGCCGAAATGTCCGGCAAAGGTTTTTAAAGGCTGACGGAATTCATCTTTATCCGACAAAATGGCAGCACCTTCGGTCGCCAGTTCAAACAGGCGCGAAGTTTTGCCATGAATAATATTCAAATAAGTCGCTTCAGTGGTTTCCGGTTGATGCTGGGATTGTAGTTGCAGCACTTCACCTTCAGCAATTTCACAGGTACCGGTCGAAAAATCTTTGAGCAACACCATGTTGTTCAGATCGACCAGCAAATCAAAAGCACGTGAAATCAGAAAGTCACCGACTAAAACCGCAGTCTGGTTATTCCAGGTCGCATTGGCCGTCGGGCGGCCGCGACGCAGACCGGATTCATCTACCACATCATCATGCACCAGTGTTGCGGTATGCAGCATTTCAATAATTGCAGCCAGTTTACGGTGCGGTTCTAAATTTTCAGCACCACACGCCTTGGCGGCCAAAAGACACATAATCGGGCGCATACGTTTGCCACCCGCTTCCACTACGTGTTTGCTGACGGCCATCACTAATGCAACTTTTGAGGTAATTCCTTCATTAATGAATGTGTCCATCGCAGCAAAGTCGTTAGCAACAGGAGCGAGAATGTCTTGCTTAAAGTCGATGGTCATGTGAAAGAAAACCTCTAGTCTGGTAAATCGCTGGGCGTAGTTTAACAATTTATAACATGAGTGAAACCTAAGAAATGCATAAACTCCACTAAAAATCAGCTTTTTATAGATCTTATGTAGATTCGATCCATATTTCGAGCCATAAAAAATCAGGAAAGGTCAGGGCATCGCCCTATTCGTCAGGCTGAGTATATTAATCAAACTGGCCGGATTTCTGCTGTATTATTATGTTGCTGAATATATCTTGAGTATTTGATTTGATAGAAATTATTTAATAGTTAAATAATTAGCGCATCCTGCTCATTATTATTTCAGTAAAATGGCTTGTTGTTTTTTTGAATATCCCTTAAAATCCTCGCCCTTAGATATCCCCCCAGTGGCGTACGTCTTAAGTTCGATATATTCCTTTATCGGCACGACGACACGGGCTTGTTTGGAGTACATTATGTACGCAGTAATCCAAAGCGGTGGTAAACAGCACCGTGTAGTTGAGGGTGAAACCCTTAAAGTAGAATTATTGAAAGCTGAAACTGGCGCGACTATTACGTTTGATGACGTATTGATGCTTGTTAACGGTGAAAGCATTCAAATCGGTGCTCCAGTTGTTGCTGGTGCTACTGTAACTGCTGAAGTAGTTAGCCATGGTCGTCACGACAAAATCCGCATCATCAAAATGCGTCGTCGTAAACACTACCGTAAACAACAAGGTCACCGTCAATGGTTCACTGAGTTGAAAATTACAGCTATTTCAGGCTAATTACGAGGAGTAAATAGACATGGCAACTAAAAAAGCCGGTGGTTCGACTAAGAACGGTCGTGATTCGAATCCTAAGATGTTAGGTGTTAAAGTTTACGGTGGTCAAACTGTAACTGCAGGTAACATCATCGTTCGTCAACGTGGTACTGAATTCCACGCTGGTCAAAACGTTGGTATGGGTCGTGACCATACATTATTTGCTACTGCTGATGGCGTAGTAAAATTCGAAGTGAAAGGTCAATTTGGCCGTCGCTACGTATCTGTTGACGCGTAATCCGCTGAGATAGAAAAAAGCCCACAATTTTTGTGGGTTTTTTTATGCCTGAAAATTAATGTTCAGATTAAGCGACATTCCATAATGTAAAAATTATCCTGAAATCTTCATAATGATGAACAAAAAAACCGATTTCGAATTAATAACAATACAAAAGTTCTTATTTTCTATCATTTTAGCTTTTAATTTTCGTTTAAGATGAGCTATCAAATAAATTGCGATCACGCAAAATATAAAGGTGAAATTATGAATATGCTTCGTAAAACCGTCTGTGCTATGGCTCTGGGTGCAGTGACTTTAGCACCGGTGATGAGTACAACCGTGTTTGCTGCACCTGTGGCAGCTTCGGAGCAACAGGCAACAGCCAGTCTGGTCAAGCAGCTCAATCATGTGCGTAGCATGACTGCAAATTTCGAACAAAGCACTAAGGTAACCAACCCGAGAGCGACCCAGAAAAAAGGTCTGACTGCACAACATATGAATCAAACCTTTAAAGGGGTGATGAAAGTCGCGCGTCCGGGTAAATTCTATTGGGAAACAACCGCACCGTCGAAGCAAGTCATTGCAACCACGGGTAAAACCGTATGGATTTATGATCCGGACTTGCAGCAAGCCGTTCGTCAAAGCTTAGATGAGCAGGTTGCCAATACACCGGCGTTATTGCTGTCAGGAAACACCAGTCAGATTATGCAGTCTTACCGGGTGACTCAGCCAAATAAAGGCAAAACCTATTACACGCTGTATCCTAAAAATACCGATGGTGTGTTTGAAAGCCTGACCATTAGCTTTGGCGCGAACAAAGCACCAAGCTTGATGATCTTGCAGGATTCATTGGGACAAACCACCAATATCAAATTTAGCAATGTAAAAGTAAATAGCAGTATTCCAGCCTCTACCTTTAACTTTACTCCACCAAAAGGTACGGACATCATTGATCAATAAGCATCAATATGAACCAAATAAAAAAGCAACCTTTCGAGGTTGCTTTTTTATTGCCGATCATCAGGATTATTTTGGATAGGCTACAAGGTTCAGCTATATCTAAACACAAGAGCATCTTAGAATAAATAAAAGTCGAGTCAATGAAATTGCAAAATTTTTGGAGCTCAGTATGAAGATTAATCTATTGAAAACTGCTGAAATTTACGCTGTTTTATTACTCACTGTAAGTATGTTGGGTTGTCAGCCTCAATCCAGTTCAGTGGCAACGATTGCGCAAACAGATCGGGTTGTGCAGATTGAAGCCAAGACCGTTCCTGTGAAAGGGGCAGCTAAAGTAGTGTGTGAAATAGAGGGTTGTGTACGCTTTGATCTACAAACGGTGGACAGCAATATTGACTGGATTAATCAATATTTTATTGAGCGCATTCAGCATACCGAACCTGTTGCATTCACCAAATTCACCCAGAAAAATCCTAAAAAAGCCGATGAGCCGCATTATCTGGATCAGCGCTTTATCAAGGTAGAATTTGTCGATCAGCGTGCTTATCTGGCGACTTTTGCCTTAAAAAGTTCCAATCTGGCAAGGAATAAAAATGCTTCTCTGAAACATGTGGAATATATCAATTTTGATCTAAAGCAGAGAAAACGTTTGGCCCTCTCTCAACTATTATTAAATGACGGTGAGCAGAAACTGCTGAATGCAATGTATCAGGCCAATACTCAATGGCTGAGTACGCAAAGGATTCAACAACAGCCGTTAAAATTGAGTGATAACTATTATTTTGACAGGTCTGGTCTGGTAATGGTGTATCCGGCAGGCGAGTTAGCTCCGGCGGCAACAGGAATGCCTGAATTAAAAGTGTCCTATGCGGATTTAAATGAAGTGATTCAGCCTGAATATTTAGCCATTTTGCAGTAAGAAGCTTCCTAAATATTGTGCTAATAGGACGCAGCTAGGGTCAGGGTCACTGTATTTTTTGACGTTAAGAGCTTACACTATAGCCAGTTTTTTTCTTCTGCAAAGATTGATTATGATCGACCCGAAATTACTCAGAAATAATATTGAGGCTGTAAATGTAGCCTTGGCAAAACGTGGTGTTCAACTCAATGTTGAAGAGTGGGCGTCCCTAGAAGCACGCCGTAAAGAGATTCAGTCCAAGACAGAAACCCTGCAAGCTGAACGTAATGCCGGTGCCAAACAAGTCGGTCAAATTAAAAAAGCAGGTGGTGACGCATCTGAAATCATGACACGCATGTCTGCGATTGGTGATGAAATCAAAGCGGCTGAAGCAGCACTGGCTGAACTGCAAACTGAGCTTGAAGAAAAATTATTATCTATTCCAAACTTGCCCGATGAAGCTGTGCCTGAAGGTAAAGACGAAAGTGATAACGTGGAAATCCTGAAATGGGGTACACCGCGTGAATTTGATTTCGAAATCAAAGACCATACGGATCTGGGCGAAATGATGGGCGGTCTGGAATTTGAAACCGCGACTAAATTAACCGGTTCACGTTTCAGTGTATTGAAAGGTCCATTGGCGCGTTTACAACGTGCCATTACCCAGTTCATGTTAAATACGCATACTGATCAAAATGGTTATACCGAAGCCTATGTGCCTTATCTGGTCAATGCAGACTCATTGCGCGGTACAGGTCAGCTGCCTAAATTTGAAGAAGATCTGTTTAAGCTGCAGGGCGAAAAAGAGTTTTATCTGATTCCGACGGCTGAAGTGCCAGTGACGAATTTCGTACGTGATGAAATTATTGATGCAGACCGTCTGCCACTGAAATATGCAGCGCATACCCCATGTTTCCGTAGTGAAGCAGGTTCTTATGGCCGTGATACCCGCGGTTTGATCCGTCAACACCAATTCGACAAAGTCGAAATGGTTCAAATTGTAAAGCCTGAAACTTCGATGCAAGTGCTTGAAGAATTGACTGGCCATGCTGAAGGCATCTTGCAAGCACTTGGACTTCCATATCGTAAAATTTTACTCTGCGGTGGTGACATGGGCTTTGGTGCGACCAAGACTTATGACTTGGAAGTTTGGGTACCAAGCCAAAATACTTACCGTGAAATTTCATCTTGCTCAAACATGGGTGATTTCCAGGCGCGTCGTATGAAAGCGCGTTACCGTGCTGATCAGAAGAAAACTGAATTTGTACATACCTTGAATGGTTCAGGTCTGGCCGTGGGTCGTACTTTACTTGCAGTGATGGAAAACTATCAACGCGCTGATGGCTCGATTGAGATTCCTGAAGTATTACGTCCATATATGGGTGGGGCGACTTATATCGACTAATGGTCGATCTTTCCATCCCTAAATGTGCATGAAAATTGCATAGACAGTCAGATTTATAATTTTGAGGTAGTTCGTGGATATTTTTCCAATCTCGTTAAAGTTGCAACAGCAACCTTGTCTGATTGTCGGTGGTGGACATATTGCATACCGTAAAGCACTTTTACTTCAAAAAGCAGGTGCGATCATTCATGTGATTGCGCCTGAAATTGAAGAGAGTCTGTTGAGAATTGTGCAAAATAGCCAAGGACAATATGTGCAGGCGGCTTTTCATCCTGAAGTTGCGTTACGTCCATATCGACTGGTTATTGCAGCGACTGACGATGCAGAGACCAATCGTCAGGTCTTTGAACTGTGTGAAGCGGAAAATGTCCTGGTCAATAGCGTTGATGATCCGCCGCATTGCCGGTTTATGGTGCCTGCGATTATTGACCGTTCGCCCTTGGTCATTTCGGTGGCATCGAATGGCACGTCGCCCGTATTGTCGCGGCAGATCCGTACTCAGTTAGAAGCCGCTATTCCACATGGTATGGGCAAGTTGGCCGAGTTTTCAGGAAAATGGCGCAGTGCGGTTAAGGCTAAAATTGTCAATCCAGATGAACGCCGTATTTTCTGGGAAGATTTATATGCCAGTCCGCTAAAAGAACAGGTGTTCAACGACAATATCGCGGAAGCAGATAGCCTGATCGAGCAGGCCTTACAGGAATGGCAACAGCCGAAAGGTGAAGTCTACTTGGTCGGTGCGGGTCCGGGTGATCCAGAACTGTTGACCTTAAAAGCCTTGCGTTTAATGCAGCAAGCCGATGTGGTGATTTACGACCGACTGGTTTCAGCACCAATTATGGAGCTGTGCCGTCGCGACGCGGAAAAGATCTATGTGGGTAAGGCACGTTCCAATCATGCGGTTCCGCAAGATGGGATTAATGCCTTGTTGGTGAAATATGCCAGTGAAGGAAAGCGGGTTTGTCGTCTGAAAGGCGGTGATCCATTTATATTCGGGCGTGGCGGTGAAGAGATTGAAGAACTTTTTGCGGCAGGTGTCACTTTTCAAGTGGTTCCAGGGATTACCGCAGCTTCAGGATGTTCAGCCTATGCCGGTATTCCATTAACCCATCGTGATTATGCGCAAAGTGTGCGTTTTCTGACCGGTCACTTAAAAGAAGGTTCGCCAGAATTGCCTTGGAGTGAGTTGGTCTATGAAAACCAGACCTTAGTGCTTTATATGGGGTTGGTGGGACTGGAGAAAATCTGTGCAGAATTAATCGCTCATGGTCAGCGAGCCGACATGCCAGTGGCCTTGGTTTCTAAAGGTACGACGCCTGAACAGAAAGTCTTAGTAGGAACGCTTGCAGATATTGCATCCAAAGTGTCCGAACATCAGATTCAGGCACCGACTTTGACCATTATTGGTGAAGTCGTACGCTTACGTGAACAATTGCAATGGCATGAGCGAGGATAAGCAAAGCATTGCTTTGCCCGAGCGCAAGGCGAAGGCTAGGCCTGAAGTAAGAGGATAAGCAAAGCACTGCTTTGCCCGAGCGCAATACGAAGGCTGTGCCTGAAGTAAGAGGATAAGCGAAGCACTGCTTTGCCCGAGCGCAAGACGAATGTCGTGTCTGAATTAAATATCTTGAGTGAGTAAGCTGTGATCCACGTTGTTTTATATGAGCCTGAAATTCCTGCAAATACAGGCAATATTATTCGTCTGTGTGCCAATACAGGAGCGCAGTTGCATCTGGTCAAACCGTTGGGTTTTGAGCTGGATGACAAAAAGCTGAAACGTGCCGGTCTGGATTATCACGAATATGCCAATATGCAGATTTGGGAAAATATCGAAGACTGTCTGGCCGATCTGGCAAGCAAAGGCATTGGTCTGGATGCAATCTATCCATTGACCACCAAAGGTTTTGAAACACCGCACACTTCGGATTTAAACCGTCCGGTAGCTTTATTAATGGGTCCGGAAACTCGTGGTCTGCCTGAACATGTTCGTCTGATGTTTCCGCAAAAGCACTGGATTCGTTTACCGATGGCAGAAAACTCCCGAAGTTTGAACCTGTCGAATGCCACTGCAGTAATTGTCTACGAAGCTTGGCGTCAGCAAGGTTTTAAAACGCTTTAAGCTGAAATTTGTGATGATTGTAAAAGCTGCCTTTGGGTGGCTTTTTTATTTTGTGTAACAGATAGATAAACTGCTTTTCACTTCATTGTATGCTTGAGTCTATAACTTCATCAAATATAACAAAAGGTACAGCCTTGAAGCCTCTATTAAAACTTGTCATCGCATGTTGCCTTGGAACTATTGCGGCTTCCATCAGTGCGGAAGAGAGCAGTGCTGCCACATCGGCAACAAAGGAAATTCAACCCATTACTCAAGCGGAAATACAGCAGGGCTTGCTCAACATGCAAAAACGCTTAGATACACGTATCGAAAAATGGGGGCAGA
Organism: Acinetobacter lwoffii; assembly: GCA_013530545.1. GTDB lineage: Bacteria > Pseudomonadota > Gammaproteobacteria > Pseudomonadales > Moraxellaceae > Acinetobacter > Acinetobacter lwoffii_G. Next base: position 9,752 of record SPVA01000085.1, on the reverse strand, counting down.
GCCTGAATTCAGATGATTTTCAATGGACCTGGCGGGGGCGTAAATTAAAGCCCGCCAAGCGTGAGGAAGTCTGTGATATTTTTCAGGATGTCGTCGATGAAATGTATCAACTGGCTATCAAAAATAGAGCCCGTTTAGGTCCGGAAGAGCAAAAGTTATTGTCTAATCGCAGTCTGTTTATTAAGAAACTGGGTTATGAAAATAATCGAGTTAATACCCAGATGGGTTTTGATTGCTATCTGCGTTAGTAAAATCAAAACATGACAGACATAAAAAAGGCGCATGAAGCGCCTTTTTTATTTGAATTGAAAAGATATTATTTATCGTCAAATTCATTGTGCTGAGGAGCTGGGTGCTTGAAGCCTTTGGTTTTATAACCCAAGTACAAGATACCGCCAAATGCCCAGATCAGACCATATTTAAGCGAAGCTTCATCGACTTCTAGCCACAATGCAAAGACTGAAATGAAACCAAGTAAAGGAACAACGACAAAGTTCATGATCTCTTTAGCACTCTTGGTACGACCATCACGTAATGCATAACGTGAAATCACCGACAAGTTGACGAAACTGAATGCCGTTAAGGCACCAAAGCTGATCAACGACACCACAAAATCAAGATCCATAAAGCCAGCAGTTAAAGCCACTGCACCAGCGATTAGGATGTTGTAGGAAGGTGTGTAGTTTTTAGGGCTAATATGACCGAAGATCTTCTTGTTGATTACGCCATCACGACCCATTACGTACATCAGACGAGATACCCCCGCATGTGCTGAAATACCAGAAGCCATGACTGTCACAATTGCGAAGTAAAGTACGACTGTCTTAAACGCCACGCCACCGACAGCTTGTAAAATATCCGGCTGTGTTGCAGCGATATCTTCAAAGTAAGTTTTTGGATCATTCGGGAAGAAGATCTGCATGAAGTAAGTACTGATGATAAAGATGATACCTGCCAATAATGCAGTCAAGAAAATCGCTTTAGGTAAGGTTTTCTCGGTATCTTTGGTTTCTTCAGCAAGAGAACTTAAAGAGTCAAAACCTGTGAAGGAGAAACACAGTAAGGTTGCACCGGTAATCAGGGCAGCAACAGAAGTAAACTCATTCCAGAATGGCTCTAGACTCCAGAGTTGATACTTTGCATCGACCAGTGTGCCGTCTGCATTTACGCCACCTTCCAGAAGTTGGTAAACCATCCAGGTAAAGTATGCAATGACGCCCAATTGTACGAATACAATCATACTGTTGAAGTTGGCAACAAATCTCGCACCACGAAGGTTAATCGCAGTCATAAAGGCGGTTAAACCAATGACCCAAACCCAATGGTTCATGTCTGGGAAAAGTGCTTCTAGATAAATCACCGCCAGAATGATATTGACCATTGGCGATAACAGGTAATCCAGCAAGGATGACCAACCCACCATAAAACCTACGTTCGGGTGGATGGATTTTTGCGCATAGGTATAGGCCGAACCCGAAGAAGGGTAGCGACGAATCATATGACCATAGCTCAAGGAGGTTAACAAAATTGCAATCAGTGCAAAAATGTAAGAGGTAGGAACGTGGAAGTTACTTTCTTCAGATACCAGACCAAATGTATCAAACAAGGTCATGGGTTGAATATAAGCTAAACCAATAATAATGATGTGCCAGAGTCCCAGCGTTTTTTGCAGTTTAGCTGCCGATTGAGTCCCAGAGATATTAGTCAACGGCGTTATCCTCTTAATCGTTGATCAAGGATCAGTCATATTTATAAGGATCGTTTGAGACGAACGATCCCCCCTACAGTTTTCTATAAAAGTCCGCCAATCTACTTGAAAAGAACGGCTTTTGCTAGCTATTTTTTTGAATTTTGTCCTGCATAAAATGTGCCATTCAAAAAAGAAATCGAATTTTTTCTTATGCAAGATAAAAGCCTGATGTTTAAAAAAACATCAGGTACCAAGCCTTTTTTAAGATAGATTTTAAATCTTCCAGGGTGGCTTCTTTCGGATTATAAATGATGGAACCATCATTCAGGGCTTTCTCTGCCACTTCATCGAGCTGGGCTTCAGAAATCTTACCGGTTTCACGTAATGTGCGTGGTAATTTAGTCAGACTGTAAATGCGGTCACGCATGGTCAGAATCGTCGCAATGGTTTTGTCAGCGCGTAGATGTGCTGGCGTTTGTGCATAAATATCGGCACCGGCCAAAGGCAGGAGCAGATCCGCGATTTTATCGCCATTGACTTCTTTGTTGTATTCCAGCACATAAGGTAGGAATAAGTTCATGCATAAACCATGCGGCAAGTGAGCCACTGCACCTAATGAGTGCCCCAGTGAATGCACAATGCCGACCATCGAGTTGGAAAATGCAATTCCCGCCATAGTTGATGCCTGTGCCAGTTCCAGACGGCCTTGTGCATCGGAAGGATTGTCCAGCACATTAAATAGGTGGTTACTGATCTTTTTGACTGCGGCAGTCGCATAAGCATCTGAGATTGGATTGGCTGCCATGCAAGTATAAGCTTCGACCGCATGGGTCAGTGCATCCATTGCGGTCATGGCGGTTAAATGCGGCGGCAAAGTCTGGGTCATGCGCGGATCTAAAATCGCAGCATGCGGCATCAAATAATACGATGCGAAAGGCATTTTAACATTCTTCTCAGTATCTGAGACGACGGCCACCATGGTGACTTCTGAGCCTGTCCCCGAAGTTGTTGGAATCACAAAAAATGGCTTCAGCGGCTTAGGCAGGTTATGGGCACCAGAATATTTAAGCAGGTCATCACCGCCTTCAGAGACCAGAATATTAGTTGCTTTGGAGGTATCAATGACTGAACCGCCGCCCACAGCAATGATCGCATCACAGTGATTTTCACGATACAGTTTCGCCGCACTACGTACTGTACCCAAGCTAGAATCGGGTGGTACGTCATCAAAAATGGCTACAATTGCAGCATCCGCCATTTCAAATGCAGCTTCAATCGGTGCCAGCAGATTATTGGCGCGTACACCTTTGTCGGTAATAATGAGTGGACGTTTGGCCCCTAAAGTCGCAAGTTCAAACGGAATATGTTCTAACGCGGCATGTCCGGCAATGACTTTAACCGGACAGAAAAATTCATAATAAGGTTTAGCCATGTTATACACTCCGTTTTAAATAGGATTGAGCAATTTTTAGATAAATACTGCTCGCTTCGCTTAGTTTTTCTTTGAGGCTGAGATTGCTTGGATATTCTTTGACAGCCAGTTGCGCCACCAGTTTAGGCAAAATCAGTGCTTCCATTTTATTTAGACAACGCACCAGACGAATGGCATTGGAAATATCGCCATCGGCAATCATGCGGTCATTGGCAAAGGCTTGAGAGGTGCTTTCCTGAAAGGAAAAAACTAAAAAAGCATGGTGCAGATGTTTAAAGGTAATAGTCAGATCAGGTGCTTTTTCCAGATTTTTCACCAGTTCCAATTGCTTGTCCTCAGTGACCCGCGCCACAAAGGCTGGGCCATGCGGAAAGACTTTCATGGAAAGAGTGAAATGGACTGGAAATTGGGCAACTTCCTGTTTGATTTCTTCATCCACCTGACTTGCCATGACCAGACCGCGGCCAATCACATCCATCATGAGTTTGACATAGGCAAGCTGCAAAGCGGGTTTTACGGATTTAGTTGCAATCACGTGATGATCCCTATCTCAATATTATTGGTTTAGAGTAAATACTCTAATTTATTTGGGGGTGAAATGCAAAGGCTTTATCTTTGCTCGACAGTGACTTGATTAAAGTAACCGCTGTGGCGCAAAGTTTCAATAATTTCACGACATAACTGGTTGAATTGTGGCTGTTGTTCCAGTAGGTCGCTCATGCGTACCATTTCCAGTCCTGCATAGCCACAAGGATTGATGGTGTTGAATCCGCTCAGATCACAATCCAGATTTAGGGACAGACCATGGTAGCTACGGCCTTTGCGAATTTTAAAACCGAGTGAGCCGATTTTACGTTCAGCCACATATACACCAGGTGCATCCGGTTTGGCATAGGCATCAATGCCATATTTTTTTAGCAAATCAATCATCAGGTTTTCAGCATAAGACACCAGGGTGCGCACATTCCAGCCCAGACGATTCAAGTCAAACATGAAGTAAGCCACCAATTGACCGGGACCATGCCAGGTCACCTGACCACCACGATCGGTCTGAATCACCGGAATATTGCTCGGCATTAGAATATGTTCCGGTTTGCCTGCCTGACCTTGAGTCAGTACATCCTGATGTTGCAAAATCCACAATTGATCCGGGCTATGTTCATCACGGGTTTCCGTAAATGTTTTCATTTCCAGAAAACGATCTTCATAAGGTGTGAGGTCGTGATATTGACGAATGATCAGCTCGGGCTTTTGCAGCACATCAGTCACAGGAAGTGTCCTTGGTAATTATAAAAAACTGGTCATAATTATAATGATTTCGGCATGAAATAGGGGTGAGATCAGCAATATTTCATGGGTATCTTAGCGCTGTATAGGCATAAAAAAAACACGCCCGGAAGCGTGTCTTTTGTATTTTCGATTACAGTGCTGTTTTAATTAGCGGGCAAGCGGCCAAATCTGCATATACTGCATGAACCTGTTCCAGTTCCAAAAAGCGCAGTTGTGCGGTAATGGAATGGTATTTTCCAGTACGTGATGGCGTAATACTGACGCTATCACCTTCAAAATCTGGAAAATGTTTCAGAAAAATGTCGATGACAGCATGACGCAATTCATCGCCCGCAAGGCCAATCAGTTTAATCGGATAATCCATAGGGAAAACCCAAAGATGTTCTTGAAGTTCACGAGATGGTGTACGGTCTAACATGGTAGTCCCCCTGATTTGAAACGCCTGCAATCATGCAGGCGTTTGGGTTTGTCTTGGCTACTTAAATGGAGACTGATGATCAAATTTCAAGTCCCCAGAATAAGCATCAAATCTTAATCATTCTCAAGGAATGAACGTAAGTGTTCTGAACGCGATGGATGGCGAAGTTTACGCAGCGCTTTCGCTTCAATCTGACGAATACGTTCACGTGTTACGTCAAACTGTTTGCCCACCTCTTCCAAAGTATGGTCGGTCGGCATATCGATACCAAAACGCATTTTTAGGACTTTGGCTTCACGTTCAGTCAGGTTTTCCAGAACTTCACGTGTCGCTTCTTTCAGGCCTTCAGACGTTGCCGCATCAATTGGTGAAGTGATGTTGCTGTCTTCAATGAAGTCACCCAGATGTGAATCTTCATCATCACCGATCGGTGTTTCCATCGAAATTGGTTCTTTGGCGATTTTCAGTACTTTACGTACTTTAACTTCGTCCATTTCCAGACGTTCGCCCAGTTCTTCAGGCGTCGGTTCACGACCCATTTCCTGTAGAAGCTGACGAGATACACGGTTGATCTTGTTGATCGTTTCAATCATGTGTACCGGAATACGAATGGTACGTGCCTGATCCGCGATCGAACGGGTAATCGCCTGACGAATCCACCAGGTCGCATAAGTCGAGAATTTATAACCACGACGGTATTCAAACTTGTCTACGGCTTTCATCAGACCGATGTTACCTTCCTGAATCAGATCCAGGAATTGCAAGCCACGGTTGGTATATTTCTTCGCAATCGAAATGACCAGACGCAAGTTCGCTTCAACCATTTCTTTCTTGGCACGACGTGCTTTGGCTTCACCGACGGCCATACGTTTGGCAATGTCTTTAATGCCTTTTACATCAAGGCCAAGCTCTTTCTCGATATCGGCAATTTTTTGCTGGAAGGCCAATACGTCTGGACGTACTTTTTCCAGATAAGCTTTCTGGTCTGCAGGTGTTTTTGCGATCTGCTCATCTAACCAGGCTGGATTCGATTCTTGGCCCGGGAAGCTGGTACGGAACTGGGTGCGATCCATACGGCCACGACGTACTGCATAACGCATCACTTCACGTTCTGCACCACGAATTTGATCATGGGTACCACGAATCATTTCAGAAATGATATCAAATAGACGCGGAGTAAATTTGAACATCATGAATACAGTTGCAAGTGCCTGCAAAGCTTCTTCAGCCTGTTTGCTGTCACGACCATGTTTTTCAATAGTTGCTTTGGTATTCAGCCACGCATTTTCCAGTTCAGTAAAACGCGCTTTAGCAATTTCAGGATCTGGACCAGAATCTGCTTCTGATTCATCATCAGAATCTGCTTCTTCTTCCTCTTCATCATCGTCCAGTTTTACATCTTTGGTCGATTTTTTCGAGTCAGTCTCATCTTCAGCAAGAACCGCTTCTTCTTCTAGAACTTCAGGAATTTCTTCATCTGATTCAGGATCTAAATAACCTGATAAAAGGTCAGCAAGACGGCGTTCACCCGCTTCATAATCTTTGTATTCTTGCAGTACCACTTCTACCGCATTCGGCCAGTAAGCAATCGAGTGCAAAACATCACGAATACCTTCTTCGATGCGTTTTGCGATGCTGATTTCGCCTTCACGAGTCAGAAGTTCTACTGTACCCATCTCACGCATATACATACGTACAGGGTCAGTGGTACGACCTGGCTCGTTTTCTACCGAGGCAAGTACGGCTGCAGCTTCTTCTTCTGCAACTTCATCCGCCGCTTCTGCAGTATCTTCGAACATCGTATCATCAGATTCAGGCGCGCGATCATGTACCGGAATACCAACGTCATTCAGCATCTGAATGATGTCTTCAATCTGCTCGCTTTCTGTGATGGAGTCCGGCAGATGATCGTTAACCTCAGCGAAGGTTAAATAACCTTGTTCTTTGCCTCGGCTAATCAGAGCCGCTACTTGAGAAGTAGGGGAAGTCATATCGCTCATCTTTTGCTTACTCTTCGTTGAATCTGTGGCAGTAAAAAACCGTACAATGCTGCACGATTTAAGCTCGTTAAATTTAGTGAATAGCCTACATATTTCATCAGAGAATTCAGCATGAAAGCTGTCTGATAAAATATTTAAAATGAAATTCAGTAATTTAAGATGGGGGTGAATTTGTTGTTTTCAAGTTCATCCCATGCGTGTCTGTTTATGACTCAAAAAGGAGAATCAAAAAACATAAGGACGCAGGGTGGATTATATCATGGCACACAATTGAGACAGAAAAAACCCCTAATTACAAATTAAAAATACGAAAATCCAAATAAAACTTGACTTGTTATTTTAGGCACGATAAATAGCGCTTAAATCCTTTTACATTTTTCACTCATGAGGAAGTTTTAGTGTCTTCTACAGATTTTGAACTAGATGATAACTTCGGTGAAGATGATGTTAATTTCGATGAGGCTTCTAGCAAGCTCAGTGCTAAAGAGTCGTTGGAAAAACGTCGTCTGATCGATGATCTGCTGACCCAACGTCGTTTAGAGCGCGAACTCAAAGATTTTGACTATGACTTCGACGATGATGACGATTTTGACGACGAAGATTAACGAATTCGGATTTAGCATAGCCTGAATAAATGCTATGCTAAACCTTTCGGTTTTCTAAGTTTGGATGTTAGATGAGTGCTTTAGATTTAGACCTGTTGAGTGAATATCTAGATGGTGACCAAAATGAACATGGTCTAGATTTCGCGGCAACCCATGGTTTCTTATGTGCTATTGCAGTAGGCCCAAAATTCGACAAATGGTTAGACGAACTTTTTGATAGTAATCAAAAGAAAGTGCCTGCAGAAATCATCACTCAGGTGCAAGCATGGTTAGAGTCTATTCGTCAAAGCTTAGCCAATGAAGAAGGGATTACGTTCCCGTTTGAAATTGAAGAAGCAGATACTGAATCAAGCTTGGGTGACTGGAGTGTGGGCTTTGTAGACGCCATGTTCCTAAACGAAGACGCTTGGTTTACTGAAGAATTTGAAGAACAACTGGTGGATTTAACCCTGCCAATCATGGTCTTCAGCGGCATTGATGATGAAGATCCACAAATGGAAACTTTCCGTCGCAATGGCCAGTTAATGGATGAACTTGCAGAAGAAATTCCAGAAAACTTAAATGAATTGTATCTGATGTATCACACTCCAGAATAATTCATAAAAAAGCACCGCAGGGTGCTTTTTTTAGCTTTGGCCTTTTTGCATCTTTGAGAGCTGCTCGATCCTATTTTCTTTCCAAGCCTGTACGCTTGGCCAGACTATAGCGTGCATAAGCATTGTAGGCGATATGGAACAGTAAGGCATGTAAGGCAATACTTGCAGCCACCAAGAATGAATTTGTTCCTCTTCCTGTATAGGTGATGGTTCTATAAATCTCATCTGTCTGCGGGTTCATCCAGATGACCACTACTAAAAAGATAAACCCGAATGTCATAGCAATGATAGTAGAGCCCCAGACCAGTTTGCTTTTCTCTTGCTGAGTCGGCAAACGAAGTTCTTTCTTAACAAAGTATCGGGCACTGAGAAAGGCAGAAGCAATCAGGGCAGGAATCAGCAGAATGGCGCCCAGATTGAATACATAGATGAGTATGCCTACCAATAGAACCAAGGTCAGATAAACGGTGGCAAAATATTTTAGATAATGCGACATCGTTTTAATCTCCTTAAGGCATCTTCCCTCAGGATGGACGATTTTTACGCTGCTGTCTACGGTAGAAAATCCAGATAATAATTACCACAACAATGGCAATAATCACATAACTGACTTTACTGAAAATTTGCTGCATCAAATGCTGGTTTTCGCCAAAATAAAATCCGACACACGCCAAAAATGTGGTCCAGATGATGGTTCCAAGTGCGCTATAAAACATAAATTTCCAGAAGGGCATATGACTCATGCCAGCAGGAATGCTGATCAGCGAGCGAACCGCAGGAATCATGCGGCCAAAGAACACAATCCGGTGACCATAATGCTCAAACCAACTCAATGATTTTTTTACATCTTCTGATTTAATAAATAAATATTTGCCATAACGATCGACAAATTTAAAAATAGAATCATGGTTAAATTTATAGCCAATCCAGTACAGCAAGGCGGCTGCCAGCAGGGAGCCGATACAGCCGGACATGATTACCCCGACGAGTATTAACTCGCCCTGAGAGGCTGAATAGCCCGCGGAAGGCATAATAATTTCGGAAGGGATTGGCGGGAAGACATTATCCAAGAACATGAGCAGGGCAATGCCCCAGTAGCCCAGTTGCTCCATGACGGAAATAATCCATTCAGTCAGATTCATATGATTGGCAAAATAAAAAATACTGCCTATATCCTAAGCAGTATTTTTTGTGTGGTAAAGTCTTGGAATATAAATGATCAGACAGAATCAGCTATGTGTCAGGGTATAAATATAAACTTTACGTAAGAAATAGGCCAAGCAGATCGGCAAAATACTCAACAGGATAAAATGCATGATGCTGGTATTGATATGGTAACCAATGAACAGCGCCAAGATTGCGCCAATAATGGTTCCCAAGATAACTACGAACAGATGTGACTGCTGTTCAAGCTCTTCAGAAATTTGATGAAGTCGTTGCAGCTTTATATTTTCTTTTGGTTGAAATTGAACCAGATTGTCTGAATCTCGAGCAAGTGAGCCTGCCATTTTATATTCCTTTTCAAGTAAAAATTTCAGTTAATAATGAAAGACTTAGCTTGTAAATCACCGTATCATTAGACTAACAATCTTGTTTGGAAAAAAATGAGGTTCTTGGTAAGGAATTGGTAAGAGTTTTATTACTGTTGTGATTTTTATGTAAACAAAAAACCCTCCGAAGAGGGTTTTTATATATTTCATTACAAAAGGCCAAATTAGAGG
>SPVA01000106.1 GCA_013530545.1 Acinetobacter lwoffii | reverse complement strand
AAACCAAATGGCAATATTTCCGCGACTCATGAGTGCTCGGTTATATGCGGGCCAATTGGTTGTGCGGTAGATTTTCTGTGTAGGCTTCTTCATTTGAAAATTATATCGCTGAAAAAGCCTTTACAGATAGGTTTGTGCAACAAAGCCACACCACGTTAAAATTTGAAAATAAGTAATCTTAAATAAAGGCGCTCTAGCGCCTTTATTTTTATTCAATGCTTCCTTTTTTGTGCTGTCACTGTACAGCCTACCGAAGCACTGATAATCGTGGCCAATGCCAGCCACTGTGTCCACAACAAGGTTTCACCCAGAAACAATAGGCCTGAGAGTGCGGCAATAGCGGGTTCCAAACTCATCAAGGTGCCGAAACTCAGTGCGCTTAAATTACGCAGGGCAATCATTTCCAGTGTGAAAGGCAGGGCATTGGCTAGTACTGCCAAAGCCACAAGATACAGCAAACTCATCGGTTCAAAAGTATGTGCCGGCATGCCTGCAAAGAGCGCAATCGGCATCAAAACCAGCATACCGACAAACATGCCTAAGCAGACAGTATGATTGCCAGAAACGCCTGAAGGTCTTTGGCCGGCAACGATATATAAGGCCCAGCAGGCACCTGCACCCAAGGCGAATGCCATCCCAATCGGGTCAAGCGGCTGGGCAGCCTGATCAAAAGGGAACAGTAGAATTAGCCCTAGAATCGCCAGTCCGACCCAGACAAAGTCGAATTTCTGACGTGCATAAAACAGGGCAACACTTAAGGGGCCAATAAATTCAAAAGAGACGGCAATCCCCAGCGGCAGGCGATCAATCGACAGGTAAAACAGTAGATTCATGCCAGCCAGGGCAAGGCCATAACTGATAATGGCCGGCCACTTGATCTGTCTGAAATGGATTTTCCAAATTTTAAAAATCAGTGCCAAAATCATAGCGCCTAACAGCAGACGCATTGCGGAAACAGTCAGAATGGGAAATTGACCGAACAGATATTTGGCAAAGGAGCCACTGCTTTGCATACTGATCATGGCGATCAACAGAATTAGTGGCGCTTGCACAATAGGTGCAATTTTAAAATTCAGCATGACTAAATAGGTTTCGATTGCTCGAATAGCGGAAGAGCAGCATAAGCTGAAAAAGGTTTAAAAATACAAACCTTAAAAATAAAAAACCACAGCCCGAGAGCTGTGGTTTTTCTACAATATTGAATTAGAACAATACGCGTGCGCGGATTGTACCTTCAACATTCGAAAGCATATCGAGTGCTTCATGAGATGCAGCAGCATCGACATCCATCACCAGGTAACCGACATCGCCTTTAGTCATCAGTGACTGGCCAGAGATGTTGATGCCTTGTTCAGCAAACAGGTTGTTGATTTTAGACAACACGCCCGGAATATTTTGGTGGATGTGCAGTAAACGGTGTTTGCCTTCAGTCAACGGCAATGCGATTTCTGGGAAGTTCACCGCAGAAAGCGTCATACCCTTGTCAGAGTAAGCTACGAATTTCTCAGCTACTTCCAGACCGATGTTCGCTTGCGCTTCCATGGTCGAACCACCCACGTGCGGAGTTAGGATCACGTTTGGCAGGTTACGCAATGGAGAAACAAATTCTTCACCGTTCGCTTTAGGCTCTTTCGGGAATACGTCAACCGCAGCACCAGCAATATGACCAGATTTGATCGCATCTGCCAGGTCTTCAATCACGACACAGGTACCACGTGCCGCATTCAGGAAGATTGAACCTTCTTTCATTTGCGCAAACTGTTCTTTGCCAAAGAAATTACGAGTAGATGGCAGATCCGGAACGTGTAGAGTAACCACATCTGCATTGGCAAGTAATTCGCCCATAGAGCCGACTTGACGTGCATTACCTAAAGGTAGTTTTGTGACTGCATCATAGTAGGTTACTTTCATGCCTAGGCTTTCAGCCAGTACAGAAAGTTGTGAACCGATTGAACCGTAACCTACGATACCTAAAGTTTTACCACGTGTTTCGAATGAACCGACAGCCGATTTGTTCCAACCACCTGCATGTGTATCTGTTGATTTTTCAGGTACACGGCGTAGAAGAAGAATAGTTTCTGCCAATACCAGTTCAGCCACTGAACGCGTATTTGAGTAAGGTGCGTTAAAGACTGGAATACCGCGACGCATTGCAGCATCCAGGTTCACCTGGTTGGTACCGATACAGAAGCAACCGACAGCAATCAGTTTGTTCGCAGCTTCAAAGACTTCTTCAGTCAGTTGAGTACGGGAACGAATACCGATGAAGTGAGCATCTTTAATCGCTTCTTTCAACGCTTCACCCTCAAGCGCAGTTTTACGATAGTCGATGTTGGTATATCCAGCAGCATTTAGAGTGTCGATTGCATTCTGGTGAACGCCTTCTAACAACAAGAAACGGATTTTATCTTTAGGTAGAGATAGATGTTGGCTCATTACGGCTCCGCTACAAAGGCCAAATTTAGTCGCGGTATAATAGCACAGGAAAAGCACACTTATACATTTCCTTGATGACGCTCACATCAGCTATTCTGGCAAGATATATTGATAATAATGATCATGCTGGTTGATTTAAATCTGCATTTTCAAAGGTATATTATCAAAATTGTCATTTTTCACAGGAAACACCAAAAAATAGCTTATAATATTGCGCCATGCTTTTAAAGCAGCGTGATCCGGTGCTTTAATAATCATGTTTCGCCTGATTTGTATCCATGTTTTTATGTATAAAAAATGTGCAAATGAACCAGCGAAGTCTCTCTTGTTTAAATCATGCTAGGTCTGTAAACGATGAATGCTCCAGTCGCTTTAACCCCTGAGTTATTGACCCAATTGACTGCAATTGTGGGTGAAAACCGTATTAAAACCGATACGGACAGCCTCCAGAATTGGGGTCGCGATCATACGAAGCACTTTGATCCAAACCCGTCAGTCGTCGTTTTTCCGTCGTCAACTGAGCAAGTTCAAGACATCGTAAAATTGGCAAACCAATTTAACGTTGCAGTGACTCCATCGGGTGGTCGTACCGGTCTTTCTGCAGGTGCTGTCGCAGCCAATGGTGAGATCGTGGTCAGCATGGACAAGATGAACCAGATTCTGGAATTCTTCCCGGCAGACCGCATGGTGCGCGTACAGGCAGGTGTGGTGACTGAACAGTTACAGAACTATGCTGAAGAGCAGGGCATGTATTACCCAGTTGACTTTGCTTCGGCTGGTTCATCGCAAATTGGCGGTAACATCGGGACCAATGCTGGCGGCATCAAAGTGATTAAATATGGCATGACCCGTAACTGGGTGCTTGGCCTGACTGTGGTGACGGGTAAGGGCGATGTATTGCGTCTGAACAAAGGCATGATCAAGAATGCAACTGGTTATGCACTTCAGCATTTATTTATTGGTGGTGAAGGGACGCTGGGTCTGGTGACTGAAGCGGAAATCAAGCTTGAACGTCAACCGCAAGACCTGCAAGTGATGGTACTGGGTGTACCTGACTTTGATGCGATCATGCCGTTATTGCATGCCTTCCAGGCGAAAATTGACCTGACTGCATTTGAGTTCTTTGGTGAACTGGCAATGCAAAAAGTGTTGGCACATGGTCACGTGCAACGTCCATTTGAAACTGAATGCCCATTCTATGTATTGCTTGAGTTTGAAGCGCCGTTTGAGCCGATTATGGACAAGGCGATGGAAATCTTCGAGCATTGCATGGAACAAGGTTGGGTGCTGGACGGCGTAATGAGCCAAAGCCTGGATCAAGTAGAAAGTTTATGGCGTTTACGTGAAGATATTTCTGAATCTATCGCGCCATTTATTCCATACAAAAATGACATTTCCGTTCTGATCACGCATGTTCCAGCGTTCATTAAAGAAATTGATGCGATTGTATCGACGAATTACCCAGACTTTGAAATCTGCTGGTTTGGTCATATCGGTGACGGTAACTTGCACCTGAACATTTTGAAACCTGCGGATTTGTCTAAAGATGAGTTCTTTGCCAAATGTCAGGTGGTGAACAGGTATGTCTTTGATACCGTGAAAAAATATGACGGTTCAATTTCTGCAGAACATGGTGTGGGCATGACCAAGAAGCCATATCTTGAATATTCGCGTTCGGCGGAAGAAATTGAATATATGAAAGCCCTGAAAAAAGTGTTCGATCCAAATGGCATCATGAACCCGGGTAAACTTTTCGATCTTTAATCGGTCGAAATTGAAAAAAGCGCATCGAAAGGTGCGCTTTTTTATTGCTGTGTAAATACAGTTACAGAGTCTAAATGGTTTTGTATTAAGAAGCTCGGCATGATGGGGTGGAATAAGAATGACGATAAAGGGTTAAATAATATGTTCCGGATATTGGCAGTTGCAACTCTCGCTTTTGGTCTATTGGGTTCAGGCTGTGCAACTGCTCAACAGGTCATTGCAAAGGTACAGTCATCTTCGGATACGCCTTTAGAACAGGTTTTACAATTAAGACCGGACTTGCGTAAAGAGCTGGCAACGGTTGAATTGCGCCAGTTCTTTGACAAGGTAGAGTCGCCCACGATTGGACAGGTCAAAGTCACTGAAACCGGTTTAATGGATGATTCGGTACGCTCAGTGCAGACCATTTATTATTTTAAACGGGAAGATAACAGCTGGATGCTGCAAAATACCGAGAAGTTGTATCGTTGTGCACGAGGCTCAAATACCAAGACTTTCCAAAAAGCGGTTTGTCCTTAATAGTGTTTGATCTTTAGGCAGATTTTGATTAAAAGCGTATCTAAGGATGCGCTTTTTTGTTTTGGGAAGGGGGAGTTAATGGACTCAAATATATTAGCCGCTACAATTGGCGTAATTGGAGGATTTTTAGCTTCACTCTTATTATTCTATCTAAATAGGTTTTATACCAATTACGATAAAAGAAAATCAGAAAAAATCCTACGAGAAAAATTATTGTATCGTGAGAAAGATAGTGAACTAGAGGCAGATCAAAATTTTATTTTTTCTTTACCTAATTTGAAAAGAGAAGTGTATTTAAACTGTCATATCAATTGGGATAGCGGAATCACTCTTAATATGATAAAAGGTAATGAAGACTTAATCTGGTTTTTAAGATTTTGTTGGCTAAGCTTAGTAAGATTTTTTCCTCAAGATCATTTTTCAACAGAAGGACATGTTAATTATATTGATCAATTTATCATGGATAGGGCTAACTATCATTCCTCTAGATTAGACTGTAATGACCAATTAAAAAGTGGGAGCATTTCAAAAATAACGCTAGGATATTCAATAGCAAAAGATATTGATCAACTAATTATAGACTTAGTAGAACAAATTCTTCATTTTGAAAATGTTAGAAAAGAAAAATGGTTTCAAGAGTGGAATTCAGTAGAGTCTATTTGATTTTTATAAATTATTAGAATATAGATGAATAATGTATCCTCCATTGATTTGTAATGATTATAAGTACTTTTCATTTCACGGCTTTTCAATAATTTTCATGAATTAGATAATTTGGTTTCCAGTCACTAAAAGCAAAAATAATATTTTGAGTCGGTCATTAAAAAAGAGAACGGACTTAAAAACAGGACTCTGCTAAAATTCCTTCTTTCTATTTTAGATAAAGTTTAGTCTGCTTTCACTGGGCAGACTGACAATAAAAACTCCCATGCAAAATATCCAGACTCAAAAACTGACCCGTGCCACACTCATGTTTCCGCTGGCATTGGTCCTGTTTGAATTCTCCGTCTATATCTGTAATGACCTGATCCAACCAGCCATGCTGGCGATTACCCGTGATTTTGGCGTGAGTAGTTCATGGGCACCATCCTCCATGTCCTTTTTCCTGTTGGGCGGGGCATTTGTCGCAGCGATCTTGGGGCCATTGTCCGATCGTCTCGGACGTAAAATGGTACTGCTCGGCGGTGTGGCATTTTTTACCCTTAGCTGTCTGGCTATTTTATTAACACCCAATATCGAAAGTTTCTTATTTCTGCGCTTTTTACAGGGCTTTGGCCTGTCCTTTATTACCGCTGTAGGTTATGCCGCCATTCAGGAAAGCTTTGAAGAACGCGATGCCATCAAAGTCATGGCACTCATGGCGAATGTATCTTTGCTGGCCCCCTTGCTAGGACCTGTATTAGCCCCCGTAAAAACGGACAGTTAACTTGCTAATTTTAGCAATCGATACTCCTGAGGAGATTTCATTTTTAGCCCACTATGAGGATGATTGCAATTGTAATCTTCAATCCA
>SPVA01000066.1 GCA_013530545.1 Acinetobacter lwoffii | reverse complement strand
ATGGTTTTGCCTTAGCGACCTTTGGTAAAAAGCAAATGACGCGTTTTATCACGCCGTTGATTAGTGTCGGGATTATTGTGTGGGGCTTTATGCTCGGCTTCTCAGGCGTCGGTCGCTACTATGTGGCGTTGGGTATATTTTTCTTGGTTTTACAAATTCTCATGCGCTATTGGTTTCTGCCGATGATGTTTAAGCGCCAATTTGTGAAATATCAGTTTGGTAAAAGTGAGCAAGGCATCGATTTATACCAAGATTATGCGGAAATTTATGCCAATGGTCGCAAGCAAGTGGTCCATTATAATGAAGTGCAAAAGTTTGCCAGTGGCAAGTTGACCTATATGCTTGAGCTGAAAAACCGTACTGTGGTGATTGTGCCTAAGCGTGCGTTGGCCGATAGTGCGGATCAAGCAAAATTTGAAAATACTTTCAAAGAATAAGTATTTTGCTCCATAACACCATCAAAAAATCAGAGGAAGATCATGAGTACACGTCCATCTAAAATTGTCTGTGTCGGTCGTAGTTATGCAGACCATGCCAAAGAATTAGGCAATGCGATTCCTGATCGTCCGGTTTTATTTATTAAACCACCGAGCAGTTTGCTCAGTTTAGATGCGGGCATCTCTTGGAATCCTGCATGGGGCAGCTGCCATTATGAATGTGAACTGGTTTTACGCATTGACCATCGCCTAAGCAAAGCAACCGATCCAGCTCAAGCCCTGCAAGCAGTAGGGGCTGTAACTTTAGGTTTGGACTTAACCTTGCGTGACTTACAAGATGATTTGAAAACCAAAGGCCAGCCTTGGGAACGTGCCAAAGCCTTTGATGGCTCTTGTCTGTTGTCGGATTGGGTACCTGTCGCCGATGTAGTCACTGACTGGAAAGATGTGCATTACACACTGCAAGTCAATGATGAGCTGCGTCAAAAAGGTGATACCGCTTTATTGATTTTTGATATTGCGACCTTGCTGGCTGACATCAGTCAGGTCTTTACTTTGGAAGAAGGGGATGTGGTGATGACCGGTACCCCGGCAGGTGTTGCGGCATTGCATTCAGGCGATCAACTGAAAATGACGCTGAAGGGGCAGGCTCAGGATTATGTCTGGACGACTTTTGTGAAATAACCAAGATTTTGAATCAAAGGAGCCAATGGGCTCCTTTTTCATATGCATAATTTTAATCATTAACAGTATAACGCTTGCGAAACTGATCTGGGGTGCTTCCCATCCAGCGTTTAAACATGCTGATAAATGCTGAGGCATTGGCATAGCCCAGATCAAAGGCAATGCTCTCGACACTATGCGCTGCATTTAATAAAGACATGGCCTGCATCACTTTCAGGCGTTGCCGCCATTCATGCAGTGACATTCCCAGTTCTTTCTGGCTATATCGCGCTAATGTCCGCTCGGTTAAATTGACGCGTTCGGCCAGTTGCTGCAGCGAGCTCTGATCTGCCGGATGCTGATGTAAATAATCTAAAATCTGTTTCAGCAATGCATGTTCTGAATGCGGTAGATAACTGCTGACCAGTTGGGCTTGCTGGAGCTGATCAAGCAGCACCTGTAGCAGACGCTGATATTCAGCTGAATTCTCGAATCCCGGATGATCTTGCTGATGTAGTTGTTTCAGGTGGGTAAATAAAGCAGTGACCAAGGGGGCGCTGAGCAGGATGCCCGGTTGAGTGGGCAGTTGGCTACAAAGTGATTCATGCACATACAGAGTGCCATGAGAAACTGCGGTACGGTTCAGACCACGATGCTCTAAATTCGGTGGGAGCCAGATGCCGTGAGGTGAAGGCGTCACATAATTTATATGATTAATATTCACTTCCATCACGCCATGAAAAGCATAGACAAATTCTCCCCAGGCATGGCCATGTAGCGGATAAACAGATTGCGCAGGATCTTCCCTGAAACTGATCCACAGAGGTGCTTTAATCAGATCATGGGTCGGAAGTTGCTTGAGCGAAGCTGAATCTGCTTGGATTTTTTTATGCATCACCGAAATTGCCTGAATAACACCATCATTTGTCTGTTTTGAAGTATATCTTTTATTTCTGACACTTTTATAGTGTACCTTCCAAATGAGCAACAGGACCGTATGTGAGCCAGCGTCAGGCATTAGATGCCAAAGCATCTGCCATCATGTTTGTATTGTGTATGTTGTGGGGTTTACAACAGGTGGTACTGAAGTGGGCCGCGAATGATATTTCAGCCCTGATGCAAATTGCCTTGCGTTCAGCCTTGTCTGCGCTGATGGTTTATCCCCTGATTCAGCAGAGCGTGCGCCGTCAACTCTGGAATGCACGCTATTTACCTGCAGGATTACTAGTCGGTGTGTTGTTTGCAACCGAATTCTATCTGATTGGTGAGGCACTGCGTTATACCTCAGCCTCGCATACGATTGTTTTACTTTATACCGCGCCGATTTTTGTGGCTTTGGGTTTACACTGGAAATTGCCGGCAGAGCGTTTGTCTTCTGTGCAATGGGGCGGAATATTTCTTGCCTTTAGCGGAATTGTAGTCAGCTTTCTGTTACGTCCACAGACAGAATCAACTTTACAAACTGATGCCTTGTGGGGAGATTTTCTGGCTTTGCTTGGCGGCGTATTCTGGGCAGCCACCACAGTCAGTGTACGTCTGAGCCGGCTGGCTGAAGCACCTGCAACCCAGACTTTGTTCTATCAATTATTGATAGGTGGAATGCTGTTATTGCCTCTGGCTGTTCTGACTGGACAAGCAGCCATTCAATGGACGGTGTTGTCTATTTCCAGTCTGGTTTTTCATACCGTGCTGATTTCCTTTGCCAGTTATCTGATCTGGTTCTGGATGCTGAAGCATTATCTGGCATCGCGTCTAGGGGTATTTTCCTTTTTGACCCCTGTATTCGGCATGCTGTTCGGCGTACTGATTCTGGATGAACATATCGAAATCAATTTTATTATCGGCACCTGTATGGTCATGCTGGGTGTGATTCTAGTGAGTTTGCAGGGATGGCTGAAAAAACCGAATATCAATAAAAGCATTCAAGAGCAAGCATGAAAATCTGGTCTGTAAATTTAGCGACCTGGATTGGTCTGTCTTCTATTCTGATCTGGGCCAGTCTGGTCGCCGTAGTGAAACTGATTACTGAATCCACCAGTGCAGTGCAGGGGATTGCTTTAATTTATAGTTTTAGCAGTCTGGCGATTTTTGCGTTCACCGGCTTTCCAAAAATCATGCAAATGTCCAAGCGTTATCTGCTCGGTTGTGGCGCTTTATTTGTGGCTTATGAGATTCTATTTCTGGTTGCTGTGGCATGGTCGGATAATCGTGAACAGGTGATGCTGATTGCCATGATCAATTATCTGTGGCCACCCTTGATGATTGTTTTTTCGATTTTTGCCCGACAGTTGCAGGCTCGCCTCTGGGTGATTCCAGGCTTTCTGCTCGCTGTGATGGGACTGATGCTGGTGGTCAATCCAGAAATCACTAATCTGCCGAAGTTTATGCAGGCTTTAGCTGAAAATCCTTGGGCCTATGGCTTTGCCTTTCTCGGCGCTTTGTTATGGCCTTGCTACTGCGTTCTAACTAGGACCTATGGCCGCGGACAAAATGGTGTACCGATTTTCTTTTTGGTCGCTGTAATTAGCTTATGGTTCTTACATTTAGGATTAAACGAACCTTTTATCATGCCTACATTCAAGCTATGGCTGGGAATTGCAGTGGTGGGTAGTCTGATTGGCATCGCCTATAGTAACTGGAATCAGAGTATGCAGTTCGGCAATATCAAGGTGCTGATTTTAGCCACCTATTTTATGCCGATTCTTTCTTCGGTCATGTCAATGCTGATTCTGGATGTCAGACCCGAACTCAGTTTTTGGATCGGGACGGGTTTGGTGACTGCAGGCGCTATAGTCTGCTGGAAATCTACCGCTATCAGTTAAAAAAAATCCTCTCAAGCGAGAGGATTTTTTTATTTATGTCGGAACAGTTCGGACAATGGAAAATTGAGTTTTTCTTCCAGATATTGATCGGTTTCCTGTAATCTAGGTGAGAAATTTTGCATCCAGATGTCATCAGTCTGGGCATTGGTGAGATGGTTTTTGCGTGGCAGTGGATAGGGTAATTGCAGATAAAAATTCCAGAAGCTGACCTGATCCAGATCACGAACCAGCACATATTCATTTTCATCGGTACGTTTGATCAAATTCTGCTTTTCAAACATGGCGACATAGCTCGGCCAGCGTCCAATTTCATCCCGGCCTAAGACCTCAAGTGCTTGGGCTTCACTGATGCTTTCACCAGTTTTCTGCTTTTTATAAAATAATTCTAACAGATCCAGCAGCATGACGATGGGATGGCGTTTATTGTCCTGCCCAGATTCAAACGCCGTCAGGGCATAGCTGATTTCAACCCCCAGTAACACAATAATCCACGACAGATAAATCCAGAGCAGGAAAATCGGCACGGCGGCGAAGGCACCATAGACGATCTCATAGCTGGTAAAGTTTGACATGATATAGCCAAACAGATTTTTCAGCAGCTCAAACACCACGGCACTAAATAGACCGGCAATAAAGGCAGATTTAAGCGGTACACTGCGATTCGGGATGGTCCAGTTCAAAATGAAAAATCCGAGTACAGTCAAAGAAAAGGAAATCGCCCAGAGGACAAAAGCGCCATCAAGCTCATAACCGGCAAAGTTATTGCTGAGAATGCTCATGGATGCCACGGTCGAAGAAATCACAAATGCACTGCCGAGTAAAATCGGCCCGAGCGAAATGATGGTCCAGTAACGCATAAAGCCCATAATTCCGCCCCGCGTTTCAGTCACGCGCCAAATGCGGTTAAACACCGTTTCGATACTGCTGAGCATCAATACTGTCGTCACAAACAAGAACAGAATACCAATGATGGTGAGATTGCTGGATTTATCGGTAAAGGCATTCAGGGCCTTATCAAAGGCAATTGTAGTTTTGGGTAAAAAATTACTATAGATCAGTTGTTGCAATTGCTGCCGCGCAGGTTCCAGCGCTTTAATGGAAGAGATAATTACCAGAAAAACCGTCAGCATAGGCACCACCGCAAACAGGGTGGTATAGGTCAGGGAACCTGCCTGTTCGCGACAGCGGTCTGCTTCAAAGCGTCGAAGTACAAATAAAACAAATTGAAACCAGTGTTTTTCATAGAAAGGTAATTTCTTTAAATACTTAACAATCATCTGCATCCAATCTCAATTTTTTTAATCATCATGAATTTTCATCATCAGCTTAACCAAAAAACTTGCAAAGTATCGTATAGTTTTATTTTTTTAAGTAATGAATAAGAACCATGATGCAACCTTATGTCCTTGTTTTATATTACAGCAAATATGGCTCAACCAAAGAAATGGCGCATTTGATTGCCAATGGAATTGAAGCGGCAGGCGTGGCAGTAAAAATCAGGACAGTTCCAAATATATCCAGCGTGGTAAAAGTCGCTGAACCCAGTATTCCGGCAGAAGGGGATATTTACTGTACTCTAGACGATCTGGCGCAGTGTGCCGGTTTGGCGCTTGGTTCACCGACCCGTTTTGGCAACATGGCTTCTGAAATGAAATATTTTTGGGATCAGACCACGAGTCTGTGGCTGAATGGAGCGCTACACGGTAAACCGGCTTGCGTGTTTACGGCATCAGGTTCCATGCATGGCGGACAGGAAAGTACTTTGCTGACCATGCTGCCGCCGTTGTTTCATCATGGCATGATGATTATGGGGCTCAGCAATGCAACACCGGCACTCTCGAATACCAAAACTGGTGGTACACCTTATGGTGCTAGTCATGTTAGCGGCCCACGGCATGATCAGGGCTTGAGTCAGGATGAAAAAATTCTGTGTGAAGTACAAGGCAAGCGTTTAGGTGAAGTGGTACTGAAACTCAATCGAGTCTGAAAAACACTCACAGGAAATGAAGGATGAACTTCATTTCCTGAATTTTATTAGGCTTCTTTTTGATCTTTTTGATCTTTTTGATCTTTTTGATCTTTTTGACTAAATCTGTATTTGCATTTCAGACATTGATAATCCTGAAACAGATTACGGTCGACAGAAACCCCAGCTTTTTTCCCCAGAAAATTACCGACCACACCGCCGGTAATTCCGACACTGATTGCACCGACAAAAGTGCCTACGGTTCCGCCGACAATCACACCTAAAGGTCCGGCTACCGTACCAATCGCAGCGCCAATGGATGCACCCGAAGCAGCGCCACCTACAGTCCCTGCAGTTGCACCCGCTGAACTCATGAGAATGCCGCCAATTTTCTTTAAATTCTGTTCATGATCGCGCTGTTCGATATCAGCTGAGCCACATTTAGGACATTGCATAGATTGTTCCATCAAGGATTGAGATGTGCTTGTTTTAGGTTT
>SPVA01000010.1 GCA_013530545.1 Acinetobacter lwoffii | reverse complement strand
AACACGCTTACGCTATCCAAAATAAGTTTGGGTCAAATCAGACCAGACTCATTCAAATATAATTCCATCAGACTGGCAAACACTGCCTCTGAAAATGTAAGCTCAATATTCGCTATTTCTCTTCCTGAACCTCTTCTTTCTAAATCACTCTCGTCGTCTAACTCCCCTAAATAACTGAGGCTTTTTACGCTTTTATCTTTATGAATAATTATGCTTAGGTTAAGATGATTCATCATTTTATTTGAAGTCTTTTGAACAGCTATGCAACCATTTGTTCTATATAACTCAGAGCAACGCAAAAAAGTAGAATTCGTTCCACGCAAGGAAGGCCATATTGACATGTATGTCTGTGGTATGACGGTTTATGATTACTGTCATATTGGTCACGCGCGTGTAATGGTTGCATTTGACTATATTATCCGCTTCCTGCGTAGTCAGGGCTGGAGCGTTAAATACGTTCGCAACATCACCGATATTGATGACAAGATCATCAAGCGTGCCAATGAAAATGGTGAAAGCATTACTGCATTGACGGATCGTTTCATTCAGGCGATGAATGAAGATGCGGAAAACTTAGGTTGTTTACATCCTGACGAAGCACCGCGCGCGACGGATTTTATTCCGCAAATGCAAAACATGATCGGTACATTGGTCGACAATGGCACAGCATATCCATCATCAAATGGCGATGTGTATTTCCAGGTTGAAAAATTTGCCAAATATGGTCGTCTGTCTGGCCGTAAACTGGAAGATATGCAGGCCGGTGCATCAGAGCGTGTCGATGTCGAAGTTGAAAAGAAACATCCTTTTGACTTTGTACTGTGGAAACATGCCAAAGAAAATGAACCTTCTTGGGCTTCCCCTTGGGGTAATGGTCGTCCGGGCTGGCATATTGAATGTTCAGCCATGTCAACTTGCTGCCTAGGCAACCACTTTGACATTCATGGCGGCGGTTCGGACTTAACCTTCCCGCATCATGAAAATGAAATTGCACAATCGGAAGCATCTACAGGCGAACAGTATGTAAATTACTGGATGCATGTCGGCTTCATCAATGTCGATGGCGAGAAAATGTCGAAGTCTTTAGGCAACTTCTTTACCATCCGTGATGTAATGGATAAATTCCATCCTGAAGTAATTCGCTACTTTATTGTATCATCGCATTATCGTAGCCCGGTGAATTTCTCTGATGTAGCGCTCAAAGAAGCCAAAGCAACCCTGTCACGTTTCTATCATTCGTTTAAAGCTTATCAAGCTGTTTATGGCGACAAACTGGTTGATACTTTAGATGATGCACTGGTTGAGCGTTTTAATGCCGCGATGCGTGATGACTTTAATACCTCTGAAGCCATTGCTGTCTTATTTGAAATTAACAAAGCTTTAAATAGTGCAGTGAAAGAAGAAAATGCCGAGCAAGCGGCCATTTACTATGCAACGTTGCGCCACTTAACCAATATTTTAGGTCTGGTTCAGTACAACGTTGATGAGTTCCTCAAATCAGATATTGGACAGGAAGCTTTAGGTTTAAGCCCTGAACAAATTGAAGATTTAATTCAGCAACGTGTCGATGCGAAAAAAGCCAAAGAATTTGCGCGTGCCGATGAAATTCGCCAGTCCTTACTCGATCAGGGGGTAGTGCTTGAGGATACCCGTCAGGGTACTGTTTGGCGTCGTGCTGATTAATTAAGCAAACAGAACGATAGAGAGTTGACACTGCCGTGGAATTCTCTATAATTCACCTCATTGCGGGAATAGCTCAGTTGGTAGAGCATAACCTTGCCAAGGTTGGGGTCGGGAGTTCGAGTCTCCTTTCCCGCTCCAGAATACGAAAAGCGCCTATCGAAAGATAGGCGCTTTTTTTATTGCACCTAAAATCTTTGCTTGATAAAAACATAGCTAAAATCACCTTTTGACCTACTCTACTTTCTTGATATTTTTTGGGTTATGCTCGACAAAACACCATTCCGAATAAGTTGCGAAACTTTCAGCCTCTTTTTTTAATAACGACATCGTTTCATGAAATATAAATTAAATGCTCGCCATCTTGTTTTAGACTTGCTCTACGCTTCTAAAAATTCAACTATCAGCATCAAGCGCATACTCTCTGCCGCAGATTTATTGAGGATTTCTGATAATGGCATCCGGGTCGCGGTCGCCCGCCTGAATCAGGAAAATATCATTCAATCCGTAGAACGCGGCGTGTATCAATTAGTGGAAAAGAAATTTGACACTTCTTTTATTAGCCTGAATAAACACCCTGATATGCAAACTACCGCCACTTGGGATGGTAAATATGTACTGGTCTATACTGGCGCCTTGGGACGTGTAGACCGTACCGCATTATCTAAAAGGGAAAAAGCCCTGCGCTATTATGGTTTTCAGGAACTGGAGCAGAATGTTTTTATCCGTCCGGATAATTTAACCCTGCATTTACATGACTTAAAAACGGCAGCGATCAAGTTTGGTCTGGATCAGCAAGCCCGTTTTTTTCAGGTCAGTGCAGTGGAAAACGAAACCGAAGTCCGTGCACTCTGGGATATCGAAGCGCTACAGCAGACCTACACCAAAACGCATCATGATATTCAGCAATGGTTTGAAAGCTACTCCTCTTTAAGTCTAGCCGATGCCGCAAAAAGTGCTTTCCATCTGGGTAAAGAAGCCCTGTTCAGCTTACGGGCTGATCCCCTGCTGCCTGCCGAATGGCTAGATGCGGAAGCACGGCAGCAATTCGAACTGTCGGTACGAAATATGGAAAAACAGGGGCAGATTTTATGGCAACAATACTTTAAAAATCAGGGGATATAATTTATTTCATAATATTTAATAAAAATAAATTGACTGTAATGTTTAGCGTGAATATATTTAAAACAAATATAAGAACGACACACAGGCACAATAATGAACAGCAAGATTAGCGTCACCGAACTTTTTAGTCGTGAAGAAATCAAAGAGCTCACCACAGCCTCCGATCTGCATGGAGCTTGGGCTGTAGGTTCAACCTGGGCCGTGATTGTCATGACCTTTGGTACGGTTGCTTATAGTTGGGAATATTTACCGACATGGGGCAAAGTTCTGATGTGTGCACTGGCATTGGCTATTTTGGCCGGTCGCCAGTTGGCAATGGCCATCTTGATGCATGATACTTCACATCACAGTCTGTTCAAAACCAAGTGGCTGAATACCCATTTGACTGACTGGCTCTGTGCACGTCCCATCTGGAATGATGTCAGTAAATATCGTCCTTATCATTTAAAGCATCATGCAAAAACATCGCAAGCAGATGATCCGGATTTAAGTCTGGTTAAAAACTTCCCGATTACGCAAAGCTCATTATTCAGAAAATTTTTCCGCGACCTGAATGGACAGTCCGGGCTGAAATTTCTGGCTGGCCGGGTGCTGATGGATTTAGAACTTCTGGAATGGAGCGTGTCAAATGACCCTAAACCGATTCCACGCGCTGGTCGTACCCATCTGGAGTTGGCGAAGAACTTGCTCAAGAATAGTTCCGGCATGCTGATTTCCAATGCCGCGATTTTCTCAGCACTTTGGGCCAGTGGGCACCCTAAGCTTTATCTGCTTTGGCCGCTGGCTTATATCACCCCATTCCCATTATTTATCCGCATTCGTGCCATGGCTGAACATGCCGGTCTGGAAACCAGTCATTCTGCGCTCAGTAATACCCGTACTACACGAGCAGGATATATAGCGCGAGCCTTTGTGGCACCGATTCATGTGAATTATCATATTGAACATCATTTAATGGCCTCGGTTCCGCATCAGAAACTGGCTAAAATGCACCAGATGTTAAGAGAACGAAATTATGTCGATGCTCCACCCAATTATTGGCAAGTGATTCGTTCATTATTAAAAAAATCGTGAATATCTAAAATTCGGCTAATTCAAGTTCAATGATGATGATTTGAATGATCATGCACAGATTGTCCACGATGTTCAGGTGGACAATCTTCCGCCTCGATCTGCAAGGTCATTTCGGTAATATGATGTTGATGACTCAACATCTCAAAAGCCTGATGACGCAGTTGTTCATAGTCAACATCAGGCGCTACCAGATGCACCGTCAGCATGACTTTTTTAGAGGTAATTGCCCAGACCTTGAGCTGATGAATATCCTGAACCCCGTCAAGCGCCAAAAGATCGTGGCGTAATTTTTCAATATCAATTTCATCCGGCACCCCTTCAAGCAGAATATTGATGCTCTGTTTCAGCAAAATCCAGGTTCTTGGCAATACCCAAAATCCGATCAATACCGCAATCAGCGTATCGACCCACATCCAGCCGGTAAAATAAATCACCAGTGCCCCAATAATTACCCCGACTGATCCCAGCGCATCACTGAGTACTTCCAGATAAGCACCTTTAACATTGAGACTTTCCTGACTGCTGGATACCAGAATTTTCATGGAAATCAGATTAATGATCAGCCCCAAGGTGGCTACGATCATCATCCCCAAACTCTGGATTTCCGGTGGATGACTCAAACGCTGATAAGCTTCAAACAAAATATAAATCGCAACCACAAACAGCATTAAGGCATTAAACAGAGCAGCCAAAATCTCAAAGCGCTGATAACCAAATGTCCGTTTATTGTCTGCCGGTTTTTGTCCAATTTTGATAGCGACTAAAGCAATAGCCAGTGCAGCAGCATCGGTAAACATATGCGCAGCATCAGAAAGTAAGGCCAAACTTTGAGTTAGAAAACCAGCAATCACTTCCACAATTAAAAAAGTCGTGGT
This sequence comes from Acinetobacter lwoffii, assembly GCA_013530545.1. GTDB lineage: Bacteria > Pseudomonadota > Gammaproteobacteria > Pseudomonadales > Moraxellaceae > Acinetobacter > Acinetobacter lwoffii_G. The sequence goes on along the minus strand of SPVA01000010.1, from coordinate 1,850 downwards.
TAATGCCAACGCTATTGATAATTTTTTGGCATTTTTTGCAGTCACAGTGACATGACTATGTTCATGATGATGTGAATTCCCCACCGGCCACTCCTTCCTTCTTATTCAATGAGGATTATATCCTCTGTATCTTTCAAGTTTTATTCTGATTCATATTACGCTTGAATTTTATCTATTTAAGTAGGTTTTTTTATGAACTGTTTTATCAGTCGGCATTAGATTAAAGTTTTAGCTTTTTCATGTTCTGCAAGCCAGGCTTGTACCGAAGCACACTTAAAATTACGCTCGACATATTCTATTATTTTCACAGGAAGTTTCACCTGATGGCTCAGCAAACGATGCAAAATAAAGGCCAGATCAAAGTCTGCAATGGACCAGTGTTCAGTCAACCATATGTCCTCCAGCATATATTCTGCCACATTCACCAAGCGCTGAATTTCTTCAGTGATCGGAGCTGTAAGAGGTGTAGATATTTTTGCTGGGTGAAATACCGAATCGGAGGGCATCTGCTGGCGGATTTGCATAAAATCGGTTTTGACCAAAGCTTGTATGGCGCGACATTTGGCTCTGGCCTGAATTTCCTTAGGATATAAGGCCGGATAACTTGGAGCCGGAAAGGCATCTTCCAAGTATTCAGTGATCGCCCATGATTCAAACAGGCTAAAGTTATCTACTATTAAACACGGAACTTTAGCACTTGGACAAATGCCTTGATAAGCCGCAGATTTCTGTTGCTGCTGATCTAAATCAATCACGATTTCCTGAAAATCTAAACCCTTTTCTTTTAAGGCAACATAGACCGACATGGCATAAGGGCTGATTCTATTTTTATCGACATATAAACGTATATTTTGCATATCCTTGATCCTGATGCTCTTGTTATTTTTATTCAGTACGGCAGCCTTACTCTACTCCCTTTCCTATATAAAAGGAAAAATGAACTGCTTCATGTAGCGATCACACGAAAATGTTTACACAGTTGCCGATAGCGCAGCGATGTTCATTATTTTCTATTTTGCACATGATGTGGGGCATAAAGCCTTTTATTTTGCTTTTGATTCACGTTAAATTAAATCATTCTCTTGATATCAAAAAACTATGCTGAACTTAGCCCACCTCTCCGATACCGTGTATGCCATTCAACATTTGGCTTTTGAAGACTTAGGTGCTTGGGAAGATATTTTTTATCAGCTCGGCTTACGTGTGCGTTATTTCGAAGCTGGCATCGATGATCTTACCAAGGCTTTTAAACATCCTGGATTAACAATTATTCTCGGTGGCCCGATTGCTGTTTATGAAACTGAAGATTATCCTTTCTTACAACAAGAAATAGACTTACTTAAAGTTCGTTTAGAAAAGAATTTACCGACTTTAGGGATTTGTCTGGGCGCACAACTGATTGCTACTGCTTTAGGTGCCAAGGTTTATCCTGGACAGGTCAAGGAAATTGGCTGGTCTAAACTGCAACTACATCCAGCAGACAAAAATCCGCTAGATCATCTGAAAAATACTGAAGTTTTGCATTGGCATGGCGATACTTTTGACTTGCCTGTACAAGCTGAATTATTGGCCAGCTCCGAGCTTTATCCGCATCAAGCCTTTCGGGTAGGAGCAAATATTCTGGCGCTACAATTTCATGCCGAAGTCGCCAGTGACAGTCTGGAAAAATGGCTGATTGGCCATACGTGTGAATTACGTAAGGCCAATATCAATATTCCGGCACTGCGGGCAGATCATCAAAGCTATGCGCCCGCGCTTGAACAGGCAGCCAGTTCGGTATTGATGCATTATTTAGAAAACCTGCAACTTAAATAACCGTAATAAAAAAGCACCCAACTGGGTGCTTTTTT
>SPVA01000017.1:6648-11869 GCA_013530545.1 Acinetobacter lwoffii | reverse complement strand
TAAATGGCAATCAGGTTGAGTGCCTGAACCACATCCGGACAGTTATGGCAGCTTAAGGATACAAATACATCGAAATTAGATTGAACACCTAGGCTCTTGATATTCGCCAGAACTTCATCAGAGACTTTCGGTGCATAACCTGAGGTTTGCAGCAATGCCAGAATCAGCGAAGTGAACTCATGGCCCATTGGCAAGCCTGCAAAGAATACACATGGTTCCTCACCAGCTTTTGCAATCCCGAAACTTGGCGCACGTGCATTGGTCCCGTCAAAGCGTGCAGTGACCAGGTCAGACAGTGCAGCCACTTCGGACACCAGTTCCTGGATTTTGGCTGATTTGTCAGAGCCATCCAAAGTCGCCACCAGTTCAATCGGGCCTTCTAGGCGTTCTAATAAGGTTTTAAGTTGGGCTGAAGTATTTTGATCTAACATTGCTAACGTCTCCAAAGGAGTAAATGTTTATTTGATAACAGGATATTAAATGAATTGAATAAATAGGTAAAACAGTTTGTTTTTATTTTATTGATCGGTATTTTAGATTATTAATCCAGTTATAGACTTTATGCTGCCTTGTTTTTATTTTTGGGCTATATAGAGCAAGTTGAATAGGTTGTCTTAAAAATAGCGTTGAAATTCCATCAAAAAATGCTCCCTATTCAGGTAATGCCAGGCCAGTCAGTTAAGCAATTGACTGGCATTTTTTTTAAATTCAAGATTATATTTGATAGGTAGCAAAGTCATCCGCAACTGTTTGAGGCAGGACTACATTAAAAAATGATTGTTTTTGCGACAAATTTACTAAGGGATAGTGGCTGACGAGTTTTGCGGATGACAAATGCTTTTGGTTACTTTGGGCGAAACCAAAGTAACAAGTGATATTGCAAGTATTTGATTTAAAAAGTTAAGAATCTTTCATAAACGACTGAAAAGCTAAAGAGTCTATTTCTAAATTCCTTAACTGATCAGCATTACCCTATTCAGGAGCATTTTGGGAAATTAATGAATCCGCTGTTCGATACGCAGAGAACGACCCTTGATTGAGTTGGCCAAAAAAAACAAGATTAGACTGAGCAGTGCCGATAAAATGGCAACACTAATAATGACCAGATTAGTGATCTGGCTCAACTGATCCGCCTGTTGCACCTGCGTATTTACACTCTTGGCGACCGGTGTCATCGCTTGACCATAGACTTGTTGCTGCATGGTCCAGATTTGTCCAGGCTTGAAACCATATTGTTCAAATTTAGGATCCTGTTTTTCTGCCTCAACCAATTTTAAAACATAGGGTTTTGCGGCAGATAAATCTTGCGGCTTATGCAGCAATGCCGTTTGCGCCAATAAATAAGACTTTACTGGTGCAGCAATCTCTGAATCGGCCAGATAACGGGCGATTTCACTGTCATTGATATTGCTGTCGTAATACACCACTTGCTGATAAGCATCATCCCGATCATTACGTAGATCATGCTGCCAGTAAGTCAATCCTGACCAGATCACGATAAAAGCAATCAGCCAGGCGACAAATTTCAGCACAAAAGACTGAAAGCGAACATAAAAGAAACGCAACTTTTTCAGTAAGCCAATCACAAAAAATGCACCGATGAAAGAGGCAAAAATTTTAATAATCAGCCAGCCAAACCAGCTCAGCAAACTAAAAAAATAATCCGGACTATCACCAATGCTGGCCAGTGTGGCATCTACACTGACCGGCAAATGCAACTGCTGTACTTGAGTACTCAGGCCAAAAAAGCCATAGACCAGTTCCTGCTGGAAAAATAGGCTGATCAATGAGGCTATAAATACGGTAGAAGTAGTCAAACCCAATAGCATCAAATTGCGTTGACGTTTCTTGAGTGCAACTACCCCCTGCTTGATGTCCTGAGGCTTAACGGCGTATTCATCTAAGGGCGGCAATCTCTACTCCTTCTTACAGATTTTGGCCTTACCTGATTTAGTTGGGCTTGGATCCACTGGTACTTGATTCAATCACCAAATGATTCAGATTATCCTGCAAAGCTTTCAAACGCACGGTTGCTTCTGTGCGTTTTTGTACACCTTCTTTCTGAATCTGAATCACATCATTTACAGTTTTAATGAGGGTGTTTTGCACATGTTCAAGCGTTTCAATGTCAATCACCGAGCGTTGATTGGCTTTAGCCGTATCAACCGAGTTCTGATGTAACAGGTCAGCATTACGGCGCAGCAGCTCGTTGGTGGCATCATCAATAGTATTGGCCAGCTGTACACTGTTCTTCTGTTCATTCAACGAAATCGCCAGACTGATCTGGTTTTTCCACGCCGGTAAAGTAATGTTTTTGATCGCATAGAACTTGTCGACCAACATCAGGTTATTCGACTGGATAATCCGGATCATTGGCAAGGTCTGCATCGCAGATTGCTGCAATACCTGTAAATCACTGACACGTTTTTCCAGATTATTGGCCAGATGGTTCAGGTCATAAATTTTCTGGGTGGTGCTCTGATCTTGCGGCAAGGCGGTTAAAGTGGAAATTTCCTGCTGCAGCTCCTGTTCGCGTAAACGGCCTGCGGCGATATGTACCCCGAGCTGTTTATATTCATCCTGTACCCCGTCAAACATTTTATCCAGGGTATCAACACGTGCTTTCAAACCGGATTGCGAGGTTTCAATCTCTTTCACCAGTACATCTAGCTGCTCTTTAGTGGTATTGAAATGCGCATCAAAGTTATCTTTCGCACCTTTGAATTTGCTAATGATATTGCCAAAAAAACCCGAACTTTTCTTTTTATTGAGAATACTGCTGGTATTCAGCTGCTGAGCCACCTGTACCACCTGATTCAGCTTCTGTCCTGTCGCATCCAGATCTCTATTTTGCACCAGATTCAGCAATTCATCGGTATAGGTCGAAGTTTTGGTCGCAATATTTTTACCATACTCAGCCACGCTGTTATGACTCATGTTCTGCAACTCTTTACGTGCAGCCAGCACCTCCTGAAAGTCAGCAGGCTGCAAGCCCAGTTCTTTCAGGTCCATTTGCTGGAATTTTTGTTCGACCAGTTCATTCGAGCTTTCAACAGGTAAATTTACTAAATCAGACTTGGTCATAGTTCACCTTATATTGTTATGTTTTCGAGGGCTTCTCGAGGGATTTTTTTAACGTTTTAATCAGACTCTCACGGCTATTATCAAGTTTTTCCAGATCACTTGTCGAGTGTTTCGTCTGGCTTTGTTTGACATGATATTGCCAAGCCGGAATCAAGACCTGCTGTGCTTCCTTAAAGCGATCCAGCAGGCTAAAGGAAAGCTGCTGCGAAAGCTGCATCTGGGTAATGGCGATGTCATTACTGCTTTGTAAGGTACGTAAGGTATTAATTTTCTTGGAGAGGCGTTCTGAAAAATTATCCAGTGGATGCTGGTTTTTGACGAATAGCGGATATTCAGATAAAAACTCATCTGCAGCGACAATGTGCTTGGCCATCTGTTCGCGCAACCCCAACAGCTGCTGAAAACGCGACTGGGATTTCTGGATTTCAATCTGTAATTTACGGCTTAAGTGATCGGCCTGATCCAGCAAACGGTCCAGCCGTTGATAATATTCTACCTGACTTGAGCCATAATCCAGATCAATACCAAGCCATTTCTGCAGGGCATTAAATTTACGTTTTTTCAGATATTTTTTAGATTCTGCCAGCGCCTGAATCAATTGCTCAATGGTCTGGCTTAACTGTTGGGTCAAGTGCGGATCGACCCCATTCAGCAGAACCGACTGTGCCTGAATCAAAGCATCTGCATAATGATTCAGCCCATATTGATTATCCAGTACAGGCACAAGCTCATTACGCTTAATCGCCAGAATTTCCTCACGATCAAGCATCATGTCAGTCAAGGCAGGTAGAGCTTCAAAGCGCGACATGGTTGAGGCGATATCCTTTAAAAAAGTGAAACAAAGAAGTCTAGAACATCTTCGAATGTAGCAAAAAAACAGACCGCGTTGTGTATATTTATCCAGAAATTCGTTACATCACTTTAACTAAATCCATGTTTTATCTTTATTTTAATTATGATTTTGGCAATACGATTCAATTGCAGAGATAAATGACTACATTGCATTTTGAGAATTATTTAACTTTAAGCATTTAGAACTTTAAAATGTATTCAATCTGATCTAAATGCTTACAACATCAGGTTTTACTTAAAATCCATATACAAAAAAAGCCATATTGCTATGGCTTTCAAGGATGATCCAACGCTGGCTTAAAGATAATCCCCTTCGCTCTCCGGCTGAAACAGCACTTTTTCAATGGTCACTTTCATGGTATTACCATCCGGTTGTGGCCATTCAATGGTTTGACCTTCTGCTAAGCCCAAAATGGCTGCACCTATCGGTGCGATGACATTGACCTGCCCCTTTTCACCTTTAAATTCGTGTGGGTAAACTAATGTCACCTCAACAGCTTCCGTAGAAGGTGCAATGGTCAACAACACACGGGAATGCATGGTCACGATATTGCTTGCGATCGCTTGCGGCTCGACCACTTCGGCACGTGCCAATTCATCCTCTAAGCGGATCATGGTTTCGCTCAGCTTGCTCTGATTCTCCAGCATCGTTTCCAGACGATGTAAATCTTGCTCAGATAAAATAATGTTGGGTTTAGTCATCCTTATTACCTTGTTTAATGCATAAATGAAAAATTAATCAATCAACCGCCAGCAGCATTTTTAAATACAGGATTTACCCATATTCAAATGATACCGATCCATATAACGTTTAAATAAAAAGAATGATGTCATTCACGGCGCTTATATCAGCACCACCTTACAGTAACATGGGATTCACTCAAGCGCTTCATCTACCATGATCTTCAGCTCAATAACCTATTATTTTTAAAGTGTCAGGTTCTGAAAATAATTCCTGTAAATAATTTCAAGCAAAGCATGCAACGAATGCATTCATTCTTTTAAAGCATTTAAAAATACAAATAGTTGATAAAAGACTTTAAGCCAGATTGAGAAAAACTCAATATGATTTTATTGATGACTCAATCTCTTACGGCATGGAAATTGATCTATATAAGCCCGATCAAGTCTAAACATCTTTTACATCGTTATTTTTACAGCTATAAAAAAAGCTCCCGGTTGGGAGCTCCTTTCCGTTTATAAGCGATTATGCATAAACTGGGAATTTAGCACATACCGCTGCAACTTTCTCTTTCACCGCGTTGATAACAGCTTCATCGCCTTT
>SPVA01000017.1:0-6612 GCA_013530545.1 Acinetobacter lwoffii | reverse complement strand
AAACCGCGAGTTGTTACTGCAGGTGTACCGATACGGATACCTGAAGTGACGAACGGAGAGCGTGGATCGTTTGGTACAGAGTTTTTGTTCACAGTAATGTGAGCAGCACCTAACCAAGCATCAGCTTCTTTACCTGTAATGTCTTGTTTGATTAAAGACAACAAGAACAAGTGGTTTTCAGTACCGCCAGAAACTACGTCATAACCACGAGCGATCAATACTTCAGCCATTGCTTTCGCATTTACCACAACTTGTTGTTGGTAAGCTTTGTATTCAGGTGCCATTGCTTCTTTAAAGCAGATTGCTTTTGCAGCAATTGCGTGAACCAAAGGACCACCCTGGTTGCCTGGGAATACAGCCGATTGAAGTTTCTTCTCGATTTCTTCGTTTGCTTTCGCAAGAATAAGACCAGAACGTGGACCACGAAGTGTTTTGTGAGTCGTCGTCGTCGTAACGTCAGCAATTTGCACCGGGCTTGGGTAAACGCCAGCAGCAACTAAACCTGCAACGTGAGCCATATCAACAAACAGATAAGCGCCAACTTTGTCCGCGATTTCACGGAAACGCTGCCAGTCAACGATCTGGCTGTATGCAGAGAAACCAGCAACGATCATGCGTGGCTTATGCTCAAGCGCTAAACGCTCAACTTCTTCGTAATCGATCTCGCCAGTTTCAGGGTTTAAACCGTACTGAATCGCATTATATGTTTTACCAGAGAAGCTTACTTTTGCACCGTGAGTCAAGTGACCACCGTGAGCAAGGCTCATACCCAGAACTGTATCGCCCGGGTTCAGAAGCGCTAAGTAAACTGCTGAGTTTGCTTGTGAACCAGCATGTGGCTGAACGTTAGCATAATCAGCACCAAAGAGTTCTTTAGCACGGTCAATCGCCAATTGTTCGATAACGTCTACATACTCGCAACCGCCATAGTAGCGTTTACCTGGGTAGCCTTCCGCATATTTGTTAGTAAGTTTTGAACCTTGAGCTTCCATAACTGCTGGTGAGCAGTAGTTTTCAGAAGCGATTAGCTCAATATGAGCTTCTTGACGAGCATCTTCATTCGAGATTGCTTGAGCTAATTCTGGATCAAATTCAGCGATAGAGATATTGGCAAACATTAGCGAGGTCCTATTGATTTAGGGCTTTTAAGCCGTGCTAAGATTGGCGCGTATTGTAGCATGAAGTTTTAAATTTTCGATCATGAACTTTATTCAGTTTGCAATAAAAATGGCTCATATCTAAAAAAACATGAGCCATTCAGATAAAAATAAGTTATTGAATTGGCATTAGAGATTTTACATCTGAAATAATATTAGGAATATTCAGTGCATAGACGCTACCATGATCCCATTTAGTCGCATTTGACTCATCCGTAATATAACGTACTGAAGTTTGTTTCTGATTGGCGAGTGCAACCAAAACATCTGTTGCTGCTTTCGGAACGGTACTATCTGCTGAACCCTGATAAATAATCACTGGCGTAGAAACTTTAACAAGTAAAGGCTGAGAACCTTTTTCCAAGAAGCTCTTTACGACTGGAATACTCATAAAGTTAGTTTGAGTACGAGGATATCCTTCTAAAGTTCCGTTATTTTGAGCATACTGTCCCATTGCAGCACCAAATTTATTACCCAGTACATCATAGCAATCAGTTTCCGCATTCTTAGCGATCTGGTCAGTCGGTGTTTTAAAAATCTGGCTATATTGCAGATTTGGGTTTGGATTACGTAAACCGGCAGTAATCAATGCCGTGAACGTATCTAAAGACGCCAAAGTTTCAATCTTTTTACCCAGATCGGTTTCTTGTCCAGCTTGCGTCTCACCACCTGACAAAATCAGGCTAAAATTAGAAGCAGGTGCTAAAGCTACCGTACCTTTATAGGTCATCTTAGAAGCACGTGCTGCATATTGCGCAGCGCCTAAAGCTGCCTGGCCACCTTGAGAATGCCCTACTGCAACCCATTGATTGGACGCTTGTGAACCTAAATAATTTCGTGCAGCCACAACTGCATCAGTAATAGAATAAGCTTCACTTTTCAGATTCAAGAAAGGATGAAGTTCTTTTCCACTTGGCTCTCCTAAACCTTCATAGTCAGGTGCCACTACAATATAGCCAGCTTGGAGAAACCCGCCAATCATGGCTTTAATATAATCATTCAGCGCTTTTCGACTCGGCGCACACTGATCAGCTACACCGGTAGTTCCATGTGCCCATGCCACAATTGGCCAGCCTGTAGCTGGAGGCGTTCCCTCGGGTGTGAAAACTAATGCAGTAGCTTGTGTTTCCTTACCATTAATTCCTAACATCTTATAAGTCATGATCACACTTTCGTCAGCGATCCCGGAGAAATCCGTTTGAGTATAGGCTACAGGTGTTGCCACGACTGGATTATCGATATTATTTACTGGAACAGCAGGTTTGGACTCGTAAAAACGATCATTATCACTATCATCGTTACAAGCAGTTAAGGCTACACTTAATGTGAGAAGAGTACAGGTCAATACTTGACGTTTCATCGATCTTATCCTTATCTTATTTATTATCATCTCTAATGAGTTTTTCTGGTTTTATCTTTAACAAACGATAAAACCATATCTAATTTCCCAATTTATCTAAACAATATCAAGAAAAGAATGCGTTATTTTTTTGCTAAATTCGCACTGGTTTAGATTTATTATGAAATCAGCATGCAAACTTAAGAATAGAGAGGTTTCTGTCTCCAGAACTATACAAATAGTCGTCATACGTTAAAAAGCCGGTAATTAATACAGAAATAAAGCAATTCAATTGTCAGTTGCAAAATAATAATGTTAGATTTTACTCTCCTCTCTTTTTCAGGCACATTTCCGACATGCAGGCCATTATTCTTGATACCGAAACGCATACTTTAAATGGTCAACCCATCGAAATTGCTTATGCGCCTGTCGAAATTGTAGAACATAAAATAAGTCTGGATAAAAGTCGCCTGTTTGATCAGCTCTATACCTGTGACGAAGCCATTTCTTTTGCTGCCATGGCCGTGCATCATATTCTGGAATCGGATCTGGAAGGTCAGCCGCATTACAGTACCTTTCGCCTGCCTGATGAAACCATCTACATGATCGGCCATAATATTGATTATGATGTCCGTGCCATCGAAAAATGTGGAGTAGATACTTCGAAAATCAAGGCAATTTGCACCTTGGCTTTAGCACGTCGGGTCTGGCCAGATGCGGAAGCACACAATATTTCTGCCCTGATTTATATGATCACCAAAGGCAGCGAAAGAGCGCGTGAAATGATCCGTAAAGCGCATCGTGCCGATATGGATATTATTTTAACTGCTAATATTTTGATGCATATTGTGCATCATTTAAAAATCAACAGTATGCAGGAATTATTCGACGCTTCTGAAGATGCCCGAATTCCACGTACGATTAATTTTGGCAAACATCGCGGTACTGCCATCGCCGAACTTCCTACTGACTATGTGCAATGGCTATTGCGTCAGGATGAACTGGATCCTTATTTACGTAAGGCCCTTGAAAATACGGCGATCACGACATTATAGGTCTTATCAAAATAAACCTCAGTATTTTAATAAATACTTCATATTAATGTAATTTTCACAGACTATGCTCTAGCTGAATTTTAGCAACCATCTATTCAGCTATGATGCATTTTTATAAAACTCAACGTGGGATCGAGGTGCTACAGGATCGCTCCATCCCACTGACCGCACGCCAACGCCGCTTACTGGTTCTGATCGGCAGCCAGGATTTCAACTTATTAAATGATGGCTTAAAACAACAGCTTGCTCCTGCCGAACTCTTAGATCAGCTTTATGCCATGGATTTAATTATTCCAGCTGAAACGGGCGAGGTAGCCATCAGTCAAAAGCAGGCTGATGCAAGAACAGATACAAAAGTTGACCTGGCACACTCCGAGATTCACCGATCGTTGGACTCATCGATAGCAGCAGCTTCTGCGACAAAAGAACTCCATCCTGAGATGGAATCCATTAAAGTAGCGCAGGACATTCCATCTGCTGAAACGGATTCAAGCCATGCAAAAAAGCTGCCTGAACTGCAACCTATGTCTTTTGAAGACCTTAAATATATGATGATGGAAAGCTTACAAAAATATTGTGGCTTGATGGCCAAGCAGCAAATTCATCAGATTTTACAGGCGCCGGATACGCGCAGTTTAAAACTGTGCCAAATGCAATGGATCACGTCCCTTCAGGAAAGCCGTATTGCTCCCCAAGAATTGAATCACATTCTGAAGCAGATCAATTTTGCTTTAGATCAATTACAGCAAAATAAAGCTGAAGACTAATAAGATCTTAGTCTTTAAAACTCTTAAATGAGCAAGTTTAACAATAAGCTAGCTTTGATTTTTTAAGATAACTAATTGATTATTTGAAATATTTATATTCAAGCGAAATTTAAAGCTCGGAATATCCGACTTAAGCGTGATAGAAAAAGAATTACAATCCCGCCATATAGGTGAGCATAGACATCCGATTGGATCATGTATATGTCACATTATTTAGAATTCGATGCGTTCGATAATCCCATGCAACTGAGTAAAGTTGGCAACTGGGTGATCACCTTTTTAAGTCCGGTTGAAGAACTGCAATTTGTGCAACTGGCGATTACCTATGTGCTTCCCCGCCAGATCAGTGATAGCTTGCAACCGCGCCGTATATTGATTCAAAAAAGTCCCATTGAGCATCATTGGCTGATTCAGGCCATTGAATGTTTTGACAGCACGACTCGTCAGGAAATTTCTTTAAGCCCTGAGCATACAACCGCACAGCAAACTTTAGCGCAGATTTTGCAAAAATTTGAAAAATATGATGTGGATGTACAGCTTAAACAGATTTAAATACTTGCTCACTCTAGCGAACTTTTTTATTGGTATGGGGAATTTCTTCGGCCAATCAAGGCTCACTACCACGTTGTCTTCTCTTAGAGATTGAATCAGCTTCTGATTATAGCTGCATACATTAGTATCCAAGCTGGCAAATACCAGAGTATAAAAAACTCACCTAAATGGTGAGTTTTTTAACTGCTGAATCGGTGATTTCGGATAAATAAGTTCAATTTTTTTCTACCTATCTGAAGTTCACTGATTAAATTATTCGACAACGCGATAAATATTTGAAGATTTTTGGCTTTCAAATAATAGCTCAATACTCGGCAGAATCGTTTCACCATCCACCACAATATGTTCAATTTTTTTGACCAACTCAGCTGCATGATGAATGTTGTGCTCTGCAAAGGAACGCAGCATCGCTTTCGCTTCAGTCACTTGGCTAAATTGATCTTTCACCTTGATATCAATCATCTTTGACATTTTTCCTTCCTCTCTCATTATCCAATTTGCAGTTTTTTATACCATAATTAGCCAAGCGATTAATCTTCAAGATGTTAACGAATTTGGCAATGTAAACTTTTTTATCTGGAGGGATTATAATAAAAAGAATATTAAACTGAATGAATTGCGCAGACATTAAAAAAGCTCGCATTTCTGCGAGCTCTGTGTTGGATGGCTAGTGCTAGATTTATTGTCTGGTGATGAACATCAAACTCAACTAACTGTCATTGATCCGTCCAACTTATCGGTAGCGTCTTATTGGTTTTACGACCTACCATGAGTTCAATATAACAGTATTTTTTTAGCCAACAATACTCTTTTACACTTCTAAAAGAAGACTTATACAAGATTCCAATTGTCATTTTTTTAAAGCAGATTAGAATATTTCTGGCTTGTCTTACGAAGAATTTTGCATTCATATCATCTTTATCTAATTTATTGATTTCTAGAAAAATACCTTATTAAGCATACAACTTCCCGTTGCATAGACGGCTCAATACTCTCGTTCATAATCTCAATAAGCGCTTTAAAATTTAAGTTGGAATATGATTTTTTATAAATAAAAAATACTTCCGGAAAAGGACGCAATATTCAAAGAAACTGCTGTCATGAATCGATACGACTAATTTTAAAATGATTATTTTTCAAAAAATGGCGACAATTTAACCTCCCATCAATGTCAATTAACCATATTTTTGTCTGATTATTTAATAACTTACATGAGGAAATCAAAATTATTCAATTGATTTTCTGAACGTTAAATACCATATTTTTATTTGCAGCATAGTCAAATATTCAGAACCTTACTCAGCTTTTCAAATCCACCCTATTTACAGCCAAGCAATCTATAAATTCTAAATTTGATCGAAATCAAAGCTCCCACTTAATGGAAATTTAATTTTATATCAACCTTAAACATTGAATATAAATGCAATACAATGCTCATAAATATATCGAGGTATATCTAATTTTTTATGTCAGCTAATAATTTTAGGAAACACCTTGATCTCAATTTAAGGCAGTTAATACTTTTATTGGCTATTTTTAGTGTGTCTAGCCTTTTTATTATTTCTCTCATTATTAGCTATCAGATCGTAAAAAATCAGTTAATCGACAATTCTCTTGCCTTAAACTGTATTAGCCCCCGTAAAAACGGACAGTTAACTTGCTAATTTTAGCAATCGATACTCCTGAGGAGATTTCATTTTTAGCCCACTATGAGGATGATTGCAATTGTAATCTTCAATCCA
>SPVA01000072.1 GCA_013530545.1 Acinetobacter lwoffii | reverse complement strand
TCTGTGCTTAATATTTGAATAGTATGCCGAGCCCAAGGAAATATTTGCGCTTCCTGAATGGCTTTTTTCAGTGGCCAGGTACCGACACGGCCATATAAATGAATTTTTTCGCCACCCTGACGCTGCTGCAAATGCAAAGGTTGCTGCAATAATGCAGCCGATAAACCTAACTGTGCAGGCTGAATGATAAATTTCCCTGACAAAACCTGCACGCTGTCTTTTAAAGCGAATTTTATAGTTTTCGGGCTAGTTTGAACTTGTTGTTGATCAGCTAAATAGATCTCTGCGGCCAAACGATATAATTGCTGCTGATAGCGTACATAGTAAAAGCCTTGCCAATGCAATGCCGCCTGAGCATCTTGCTTGGCATAAATCACTTCGCGCTGCAAACGCTCCACCATATCCAAGGATGGACGATACTGTTGTTTACCTTTCATCCAGGCAGAGAGTAATTGATGTTGTCTTGATTTTGAAAGCTGTAGAAATTCACCAAGATCAAGCTGCGTTTCAGTCCCACAAGACGCTAAATCCTGTTGCAGCACTTCTTGTAAAATATCTTGAGCATCCTGCATCAGCTCACTGGCTCGCACCAAGGCGGCCTGCATTTTAGGATAACGTCCGCTTAATACCGGCCACAGGGTCTGGCGTGCCCAGGCCCGGTCATAATGGGTATCATCATTGGTCGGATCTTCAATATTCTCAATATTCAGATCTGATGCCCATTGGCAAATCTGCTCACGGGAAATATTCAGTAGTGGCCGCCAAATCGTCAGATTTTCACGTATATCGATCTGTTTCATGGCTGCTAAACCATCAACGCCGGCGCCAGACAATAAACGCAACATTAGGGTTTCCGCCTGATCTTGTTGATGGTGTGCCAGCACCAACATTTCATCCGCTTGTAAATGTTGCAGATAGGCCTGATAACGTGAATTGCGCGCTTGCTGTTCCAAATTGCCACTGGCGACATTGACGGGCTGAATGATACAGGGAATATTCAGTTGCCGACACTGCTGCTGAACAAAAGTGCCCCATGCACTACTGATACTTTGCAGCTGATGATCCACATAAATACTTTTTCCGGGCATAAAAAAAACATCAGATGCAGCAACAGCATAGAATCTACGCCGCCACTGCATCCGATGAGAAATTTTGTCTCTGCAGGAAAGTCCTGCAGCTGTTTTAAGAAACCAGACCTAAATTGTCGCTGCCAAACTTCATTAAACGTTGGTAACGTGCTTCGCATCGTGCTTGCGCTTCCATTGGTTGTAGTTCATTCAAAGCTTCTTTCAGCACTGCTTTCAAGCTGTTCATGACCTGATCCGGATTTAAATGAGCACCCTCACCTTCATCCACCACATATTCTACAATACCCATTTTCTGCAATTTTTCTGCAGTCAGAGCCAAGGCTTCACTGGCCTGTTCAGCTTTTTCAGCGGTTTTCCAGAGAATTGAGGCACAGCCTTCCGGTGAAATCACCGAATAAATACTGTGAGAGAGCATCACCACACGGTCTGCCACCCCAATACCCAGCGCACCCCCTGAACCGCCTTCACCCAGTACAGTTGCAATCACAGGTACTTTCAAGTTAGAAAGCTGAGCCAGACTGGTGGCAATCGCTTCAGCCTGACCACGTTCTTCTGCACCGACACCCGGATAAGCACCCATAGTGTCAATAAAAGTAAAGACTGGCAGGTTAAAACGCTCTGCCATGTCTAGCAGACGCTGTGCCTTACGATAACCTTCCGGGTTACTCATGCCAAAATTATGCTGTAATTTTTCACGGGTACTACGACCACGATGCTGACCAACGATCATCACCGGTTGACCATCAAAACGAGCCAGACCACCAATCATCGCGCCATCATCACCATATAGGCGGTCACCATGTAAAGCATCAAATTCAGTGAATATTTCACCCACATAGTCCAGGAATTGTGGACGTTCTGGATGACGTGCAATCTGCACTGTCGCCCATGCTTTTGATGGAGTTGCTTTATTTTTCATAGGTTAACCGTTTTCATCCCTATAAAGGTATTAATTAACAAACTGTTCGGATTGAATCGAGAGTTCAATCTCCCAATTTTTAAATTGCTGCTGTTCATCGTGCAGTTCAGCGACCAGCAATGGCCATTGCTTGGCATCACCAGACACGCTGAGTTGCCATTGTTGCGCATTTTCAACCTTGAGTTCAATGGCAGGAAGCATCTCATCGCTACGACTGTGATTGACCAAAACCGACAGACGAAGCAGCAAACATAACCATAAAAGTTTAGATCCACCGACTTTCATCACATCAATCTTGGCATCAGCGCGCAATTTACGCCGATGGTGCGCGACTAAATGTGACAAATGATTTTGATCAACCTGCGAGAAACCGGCAATATCCGAGTGTTGTAATAAATACGCACCATGACGATGATAGCCACTGTGACTGATGGCCAAACCAATCTCATGTAGGTAGGCAGCACGACGTAACAAATCACTATCTTCAACACTCAAACCGAGTTCACTGGCCACGTCATTAAACAGTTTCTGTGCGGTCTGAACCACACGCTCAGCCTGCTTGGCATCGGCATTATATCGACCAATCAAGGCATGTACGGAACGATCACGGATATCTTCGTGCTTGAAACGGCCAAGCAAGTCATACATCACGCCTTCACGCAGTGCACCATCAGAATAGACCAAATGATCAATTCCCAGCACATCAAAAACTGCATAGAGAATGGCAATGCCGGCGGGTAAAACGGCACGACGGTCATCTTTCAGACCTTCGAATTCCATATCTGAGACATATTTATATTTAAGCAGCTTGTCTTTGAGCTTTTCCAGGCCTTCACGCGTCAACTGTTCGCGATCATTGCTCCAGCCCATATTAACGCAAATCTGGCGGCAGGCTTTAATGGTACCACTCGAGCCGACGACAGCATCCCAACCGGCTTCTTTATAAGTATTGGCAATTCCGGAAATTTCTTTACGTGCCGCAGTGACTGCTTTATCAAAGGCTTTGGCACTGATTTCGCCATCCTGAAAATAGGCCTTGGTAAACGCTACACAGCCCATTTGTACCGATTCAGTATGAATCGGCTCGAATTCCTCACCGATAATCAGCTCAGTTGAACCGCCACCGATATCAACCACCAGACGACGACCGCTGTTGGCCATGGTATGCGACACACCCAGATAAATCAGACGAGCTTCTTCACGGCCGGCAATAATTTCGATCGGTTTCGGTAAAATTTCTGCAGCTTTCTGGATAAATTCATGGCCGTTTTTGGCTTGACGCAAAGCATTTGTCGCCACGATCCGCAAGCGGTTTGGCTGAACTGCGCCTAAACGTCCGACAAAACGGGCCAGACAGGCCAAACCGCGTTGCTGGGCGGCTTCGGTTAAATTCTTATTTTCGTCTAGTCCTGCGGCAAGCTGAACTTTTTCTGACATTGATGCCACTTTCTTCACTTCGCCATGGTCTACACGGGCGATGGCCAAATGAAAGCTGTTTGATCCCATATCGATGGCGGCAAGTAATTCTTCATCAATCAAAAAGTCAGACATTCCAGAAATAAACCTTTAACGAATTGTGCTTAGAGTAATTCACATGCATGCAATTTAAAAGCCATTTGTAGCGACAATTTAATGCCTTATTCTTTTTTGTATCGGGAATAATAGTGAGACACGATCATCACTATCGTGATCATCCATTAGACAAAATAACATTAAGCATTGAAAATTTACAGATTCCCCTACATTGTTAAAGATGGCTATGTAATACTAATAATTAGTTATCTTTAAAATATTAATCTGGAGCACATTCCATGTCTGGCAACATCATAAACACTACTGACGCAAACTTCGAAGCAGACGTTCTTCAATCAGACGTTCCTGTACTGGTGGACTTTTGGGCAGGCTGGTGTGCACCATGTAAAGCAATTGCACCCGTGCTTGAAGTGCTTGCTGATGAATACCAAGGTAAAGTTAAAATCGTGAAAGTTGACGTAACTTCTTGCGAACAAACTGCTGTAAATTTCAACATCCGTAACATCCCGGCTTTGTTGATGTTCAAAAATGGTGAAGTTGTTGCGACTCAAGTCGGTGCTGCACCAAAATCTAAACTGACAGCATTTATTGATGACAATATCTAAGCACAGCATTTTTAGTAAAAAATACGCGACTCATTCTCGCGTATTTTTTTCGGCTATAAATTGACAAACCTAGCATTTTCTCTTATATTCGCTACTCAAGAGATAAAGGATCCTAAATCCTGTCAATTTCTTACAAGACACATTACATAAGATGCCGCTCGGCAATAGAAATTGTTTTCCACATTTTCCTTTGAAACACTCAAACAGATCTCTGAATTGTTCTTTTGCAAATTCAATTGCTTTCGTTTGAATGCTGGTATGCGGCCGAATGTTACTCCCTTTCTAACCTGTACCTCAGAACTTTGATTCTATCTGACCACCTATGAATTTAACCGAACTCAAGAAAAAACCGATTGGCGAACTCATCAAGATTGCCGAGTTTATGGGCCTCGAAGGTATGGCTCGTAACCGTAAGCAAGACATTATTTTTGCCATCTTAAAACGTCATGCAATGAATGGCGAAGAGATTTTTGGTGATGGCGTTCTAGAAATTTTGTCAGATGGTTTTGGCTTTTTACGCTCAGCCGCAGGTTCTTATTTAGCAGGTCCTGACGATATCTATGTCAGCCCTTCTCAAATTCGTCGTTTTAACCTCCGTACTGGCGACACCATTACTGGCACCATTCGCCCGCCGAAAGAAGGCGAACGTTATTTTGCTTTACTTAAAGTCAATCAGATTAACTACGACACACCTGAAAATTCACGTAACAAGATTCTGTTTGAAAACTTGACCCCATTATTCCCGACCGAACAGTTGGTGATGGAGTTAGGCAATGGTACCACTGAAGATTTAACCACCCGTGTGATCGACCTAGTGGCCCCGATTGGTAAAGGCCAGCGTTCAATTATTGTGGCTCCGCCGAAAGCGGGTAAAACCATGCTGCTGCAAAGCATTGCACAGTCCATCGTTCGCAATAATCCTGAAGTTATTCTGATCGTTCTCCTGATTGATGAACGTCCAGAAGAAGTGACCGAGATGGAACGTACGGTTCGCGGTGAAGTCGTGGCTTCTACCTTTGATGAATCTCCTGCACGTCACGTTCAAGTTGCTGAAATGGTGATTGAAAAAGCAAAACGTCTGGTTGAGCACAAGAAAGATGTGGTGATTTTGCTTGACTCGATTACCCGTCTGGCACGTGCTTATAACACTGTGATTCCTTCATCAGGCAAAGTACTGACTGGTGGTGTGGATGCACATGCCTTAGAACGCCCTAAACGTTTCTTCGGTGCTGCACGTAATATCGAAGAAGGCGGTTCACTGACCATCATTTCTACTGCCCTGATTGAAACCGGTAGTAAAATGGATGAAGTGATTTACGAAGAATTCAAAGGTACAGGTAACCAGGAAATTACCCTTGATCGTCGCATTGCAGAAAAGCGCGTATTCCCTGCGATGAACATCAAGAAATCTGGTACTCGCCGTGAAGAACGCCTGATGTCAGAAGACAATCTGCGTAAAGTCTGGATTCTGCGCAAGCTGTTGCATACTCAAGATGAGTTGGCGGCAATGGAATTCTTACTGGATCGCATGAAAGAAACCAAGACCAACGATGATTTCTTTGATCAGATGAAACGCAAAGCTTCAAATTAAAATTTCAAATGAAAGGTCACCTAAGCGGTGGCCTTTTTTAGGTTGACATAAATTACAGAATGAAACAATCAAGCCTGATTTATGTAAACTTATTTTTAAGTTTTTGATTAATAAAATATTCAGATTAAAAATTGTATAACTTTTAAGTGTTTAACAAGCCTTTCTCCAATCTAAATGTTTCATTCCATTGTTATTTTCTGTTAAAAACTTCTTATTTTTTATCGTTTTTCCGTACTTTTTTGATCATTGCCAGTAGCAATTAAAAATGCGCAGTGATAGCATATTTGCAGACCAGTTAGACTGCTCCTGCGTTGTTAGTCCCTAACACAATTAGGAACAATAAAAGCACTTAACAGACTAACTTTGGTTTTTTTTAATCTCAATTTTTAGAGAGTGATGCCATGTTATTCAAAAAAATCGCTATTGCTGCTGCAGTTGCTACTACTTTAGCTTTCGTTGGTTGTGCTAAAAAAGCTGACGACGCTGCTGCTGACGCTAACCAAGCTGCTTCTGAAGCTGTAGAAGCTGCTTCTGAAGCTGAAGCTGCTGCTGACGCTGCTGCTGTAGAAGCTACTGACGTTGAAGCTTCTTCTGAAGTTGCTACTGAAGTTGACGCTGCTGCTGAAGCTGATGCTGCTGCTGCAGTTGCTACTGATGCTGCTGCTGAAGCTACTGCTGCTTCTGAAGCTGCTGCTCAATAATCTTCTAGATTATTCAGTACAAAAAAAAGAGAGCCTTTGGCTCTCTTTTTTATTTTTAAAACTGGAATTTAAAGATATTAGATTCCAGTTTTAAAAAGCAGATCAATTGACCTGCTCATTTCCCACACGTTGACGGAACTTCTGTCCGGCACGGAAGGTGACCACACGGCGTGCAGAAATCGGAATCTCTTCACCCGTTTTCGGGTTACGGCCCGGACGTTGACGCTTATCACGCAACTCGAAATTACCAAAACCCGAAAGTTTTACTTGCTCGCCTGAGATGAGCGCCTGGCTAATCTCATCGAAGAACAACTCAACCATTTGTTTTGCTTCACGACGGTTTAAACTCGTGAGCTCACTTAAATGATCAGCCATTTCTGCTTTAGTTAGTGCTGTCATGAAGCCCTCAATGTCGCTTGGTAAGTGTTTTCTAACACTTGAAGGATATTATCCATACCTGATTTAATTTCAGCATCTTCCAGTGTACGGCTTGGATGCTGCCAGAGAAGTGCAAATGCCAGTGAGCGTTTCCCTTCTTCTACTCCTTGTCCAGTGTACACATCGAACAACCAAGTTGAGTCTAAAAGCTCTCCGCCTGTTTTTTCGATAAGTCCCTGAATTTCGCTAACATTAATCTTATCACTAATTAAAAGCGCAATATCACGTCGAACCGATGGAAAACGTGATAATTCTGTAAAATTAGATACATAAGTTTGCAAAACAGCCGCTTGATCCAATTCTGCTACCCATGTGGTTGCCAGATCAAGTTCGTCTTCAAGTGAGGGATGTAAACGCCCCAAGTAACCAATTGATTGACCATTCACGAGAATTTCTGCGGATTGTCCAGGATGCAACCAGCTACGCTCTGAACGCACATATTCTACTTTGACACGACCAGCAGCCAAAATTTCTTCTACATCACCCTTAAAGTCAAAGAAGTCCATTGCAGCGGGTTTCACATGCCAAGATTCAGCATGACGTGAACCAGTCGCAATCAATGCAAAAGTTGGAATCTGTTTTAAATCATGGATGCTGCTGGCTTCTTGATAGTCAAAACGCAGACCGAGCTCAAAGAAACGTACACGGCTTTGCTGGCGGTTGACATTGTACTGAACACAAGGAATAAGGCTAGACAGCAAGGTTGAACGCATCACTGCCAAATCACTTGAAATTGGATTGGCTAATACTAATGGATTCACACTGGAATTAAGTTGCTTTTCAAGCTTTAGGTCTGCGAAGCTAAAGCTGATCGCTTCTTGGTAACCTAAAGTTACGGCAGTTTGACGGAGTTGGCCCAATTCAAACTGATCTTGGTATTTCGCCAGCTTCACATCAATCACAGGCAGGCTGATTTGAATATTGTCATAACCGTGAATACGCGCCACTTCTTCGATCAAATCTTGGTAAATCACCATATCATAACGATGTGATGGCGGTACCACTGACCACTCGCCTTCTGCTTTTACTGTAACTTCACAACCTAAACGGCTTAAAGCATCAGTAATGAACGCTGAGTCAACACTATAACCCAGCAGTTGATCGACTTGTGCTTGATTCAACTCAATTGCGTCGCGTGTTGGCAATAATGCTGCATTTTCGGCAACTGTAATTGGTCCAAACTCACCGCCCGCAAGTTCCGCAATCAATTGTGATGCGCGGTGCATAGCGATCAATGGCAATTCAAAATCGACACCACGTTCATAACGCTGAGAAGCATCAGTATGCAGGCCAAAGCTACGTGCACGACCGGCAATATGCAGTGGCGCGAAGAATGCTGATTCCAGGAAAATTTCAGTGGTTGCATCGCTGACTGCTGAAAACAAGCCACCCATAATACCAGCAATGGCCAATGCTTTTTCATCATCTGCAATCACCATCACTTTTTCATTCAGCTCCACTTCTTGTTCATTGAGCAAAACTAACTTTTCATCTTCTGTCGCTTGACGTACATGTACTGCGCCTTGAACTTTGCCGCCATCAAATGCGTGTAGCGGTTGACCCAGCTCCATCAGCACATAGTTGGTAATATCGACCAGAATGCTGTGCTGACGGATACCTGAACGTGCCAATGCACGCTCCATCCATACAGGAGTCACAGCCTTGGTATTGACGTTCTTGATCACACGACCCAAGTAACGTGGACAGCCTTC
>SPVA01000054.1 GCA_013530545.1 Acinetobacter lwoffii | reverse complement strand
ATATCGTTGGCAGAAGAAATTATTTAGACCAATTATCAAGAACTTTATTGATGAATTTATTCTCGATAAGAATCATCTGCTGCCACAGAAAATCTATAAATAATAGTGCGTAAGTCCTATTAGATTCAATATCATTAAAATCCTCCTGTTTATGAATAAAATATGGATACAGATTTCAAAAAATGACGAAAGCAAAACAGATCCAGTACTGCTGAAACGCTTTGCCTACAACAACCTGCTTCAGCCCTAAGGGCTTCTCTCTATAATGGCCGCGTCGTTACACTTAAGGTCTCGGTTTTGAAACATCTTAAATATTTTTCAGCAATTCCATTATTAGTACTTTTAACTGCTTGTAACACCACTGAAGCACCCGCACCAGATTATCAGGGCAACTGGAAAAACACCGTGGAAAATCCAAAACTTGAAAATATTCTGGTTATTTCAAAAAATGGTGAAAATTATCTGATTACCAATACGATCAAAGATAAGGAAAACCGAGAAAAAGAATCCAATGCCCGCTGCAGTGAACGAAAATGGCATGCTTCAGTTGAACGCAGGTGCAGGTATGGTCGATTTCGCAATCGATGAGAAAACCGGAAATCTGGTTGGTTCTGGCTCAATCTATAAAAAAGCCAAATAGGCAGTAAGATTTTTAAGCCACAAATAGTATTCAAGATGTCATGAATAAGGATATTTCATGGCATCTTTTTTAGTGGATGTTTTTATTGAATGAAACTCAATAATTCAGCAAAATCCTCGACAAAATAATTCGCTTTGGCTTTGATCAAATCTATTTCATGAGCGGAGTGCTGATCATAAATTGCCACCACCTCGATGCCTGCATGATTTGCTGCTTCTACACCGACCAAAGAGTCTTCAATAATTAGACATTCCTCAGGTCGAAGGTTAAACACTTGCAAAACATTCAGGTAAACCTCGGGATGAGGTTTAATGTTCTGGACATTTTCACGGGTGAGAATCAAGGCAAAATTATCCTCAAAGCTGATTTTAGAATTAATATTTCGATTGTTATCCTGATAGCGCTGTACATTGAATAAACTGGTGGTGGTGGTCAAAGCCAGAGATATCTGTTGCTGTTTTAAAGCCTGAATCAGGAGATCTGCCTGAGGTTTTAACTCGACGATATCATCCAGAAAATGTCGGGAAATTGTATAACGGCGATTTTTTACCTCTTCTTTAGCTGGTTTAAAACCGTATTGTTCTTTTAAAAATCCACAATATTCCAGATAAGGATCTGACATATGTCTCAAGGCGGTAAGCTGAAGATCGCGCTGTTGCTGAATCTCATGTAAATCGACTTTTCTGTTGGAGAGCTCATCAATCAGGGCTGCATCGACCTGATTCCAGATGCCCACAGAATCAATCAACGTACCATCCAGATCAAAACAGACCAGTTTTTTACCCTGAAACATAGAAGATTTCTCTGTATTTTTACCATTTATTCAGTGCGGCTGAGTATATCGCATACGATTTAAATGTTTAACTGACCTGAGCAAACCGGGCTGGAAATTTTACACTAAGGTACTTTTTAATGGATTTATTCATCTGGCAAAAGTATTTTTTTTGGAAAATTACAGCGAGTTTAATCCTGAAAATAGTTGCAAAGTGTTATATTTTAATCTGACTCTAAATAGACTTATGCGGATAAAAGACCTGTCCGAATGATGAGAAAGTTAAAGGAAATGTATTTCTGTGTTTGAACTTGACTGTAAATTGCTCAGTATTTTTTATTATGTCTATAAATTTAAAAACGTATCTCAGGCAGCCGATCATTTAGATATGAGCCAGCCAGCGGTGAGCAATCTGCTGAATAAAATTCGCCAGCATTATGGTGATCCTTTATTTTTACGTATTGGCAATGAAATGCTGCCGACAGACCTGTCCAAACAGCTCTTTCCCTTGGTCAGCGAAGCACTGAGCAAAGTTGAAGCAATCAATAATTTCACGATCAATTTTGATCAGGTCACTTCACAGCAGCGCTTTACACTGGCGATGACCGATGTATCACATCTGGTGTTATTGCCAAAAATTTCCCAGTATCTGAAGCAGCATGCATCCCATATCCGTCTGAATGTGCGTCCGATTACCTCGGAAACCAGTTATCAAATGGCCAATGGTGAGATTGATCTGGCTTTGGGCTTCTTGCCAAATCTGGAGAATGGCTTTTATCAGCAGAAACTGTTTGAACAATATTATGTGGTGATCGCGGCGAAAGACCATCCGCGGCTCACGGATGACAGCATCACGACCGAAGAGTATTTACATGAAACCCATATCGATATTGATGCCGGGATGGGGCATTACCATATTGAAAATGAATTGCTGAATCTGGAACTTAAGCGTGACATTCTAATGCGTCTGCCAAGTTATCTGGGAGTCGGACTGGTAGTGCAGGAAACCGATGCGATTGCGACCGTGCCTTATTATTTGAGTGAAGTCCTGTTATCACGTGGCAATCTCAAGATTTTTGAGGCACCGATTGCTTTCCCGACCTATTCTGTAAAGCAGTATTGGAATATGTCCTGTCATCATAAAACCAGCCATCAATGGCTACGTAATATGCTGCATGAGATTTTAAGTAAATAAGCTTGCAGCATTCAAGGCTTGATTTAATCTTCATCTCTAGATTTTACAATTCCCGGTTCAAGCCGGGATTTTTTATTTTGATACATCTTGATGCCTTTTTCAGAGCCTTGCACCTGAATTGATCAGTTCCAGCTCAAAAAAGTATTACTAAACCAAAAAATAGTATTACCAGTTTGGCACGTCCTTTGCATTTATTTAAGCATCATAAAGTGATCTAGGGTTCCGATACATGAACATTCATGTAGGTCTGCGACCGAGAGTTCACGGCTAGGTTTGTTAAAACCAAAGCTACACGGAGGGATAAAAGCCCGGGAGGTAAACCGTACAAGTTTGATGCAGAGGCTGTTATGAGCACAACTACTTATCACGAAGATTCCGCACTGTGGACTGAACTTTTACCGGGTGGACATCACTGGTCAGCACGCATTCAACGTGGCGCAGTTTTACAACTCAAATCCTTGGGCGCAAATGCCAATGTTTCACTGTTTTGTGTAAATAGCGAAGACAAGCTTGAAGCCTACAACATGCCAGACAGTCTAAAAGGACAGCACACTGCATTTTTAAGTACAGGCCATATTTTGGCGTCTGATTTAGGTCGTGCGATGGTGTCAATTGTGAAAGATGACCACGATTGGAATGATGCTTTTTGTGCACCAAGTACCGCACCGCAAATTGAAGCACAGTTTGGCACGAAAACCTTCCAGGATGCCCGCAACGACATGTACCGCAATGGCAAAGACAGTCTGCTTTTAGAGATGACCAAATTTGGTTTATCCGCAACAGATTTAAGTAATACTTTAAACCTGTTCTCAAAAGTTCAACCAGATGACAACGGCAATTTATCTTATGTAAAAACTGACAATACTGATCAGGTAATTGAACTACGTTTTGAAATGGATTGTTTGGTGTTTTTATCCAGCGCACCACATGCTTTAGACAATTCTACTGAATATGCGCCTGCTGATATTCAATTATCTTTATTTAAGGCTTTGCCTTTAGGCGAGATCGATGTCTGCCGTGATTCATGCCCGCAAAATCAGCGTGCGTTCCAAAATAATAACCGCTACTACGCATTAACTGTTTAAGGGGAGTGATCATGACTGCACTCGTAAACCTAACACAAAATCATGAAAAATCTGTACTCAGTGAAGTTTGTCCTGCCGGTGAAGCATGGATGTGTGAAGTCAAAAAAGGCCAGTATTTCCGTATCGTGGATCTAGAAGGCAACCAGGCGGTGGATACCTTATTTATCTCCGCACATAACCCTGAAGAGCGTTATAGCGCGACCGATACTTTGGCGATGAATCGTCAAATATATTTAGAGAAAGGCACAGCACTTTATACCAACTTTGGCAATAAAATCGCCACTATCAACGATGACAATTGCGGTCGCCATGACACTTTAGGTGGTGCATGTTCATGTGAAAGTAATACCGTACGTTATGCCCATGACAAATACCCAATGCACAGTTGCCGTAATAATTTCATGATCGCATTGTCGCAACATCCAATTGCTAAAAAGCATGGCTTAAACGTGCGTCATATCGGTCCAAACATTAACTTCTTTATGAATGTACCGGTGACTTCAGATGGTCACCTGAAATTTGATGATGGTATTTCTGCACCAGGTAAATATGTGGAAATTAAAGCGGAGATGGATTTAATTGTGCTGATCTCGAATTGTCCGCAACTGAATAACCCATGTAATGCCTATAACCCAACCAAAATTCAACTGATTGTCCGCGAAGGCGAGGTATAAGACTATGACTTTAAAATCAGGGTTTAATAAAGTTCTCATCGCCAACCGTGGTGCAATTGCTTGTCGTGTTATTCGTACACTTAAAAAATTAGGCATCCAATCGGTTGCAGTCTATTCAGAAGCCGACCGTGATTCATTGCATGTCACTTTAGCCGATGAAGCGGTATTTATTGGTGATGCACCTGCAAGCCAAAGCTATCTGAATGTCGATAAAATTTTAGAAGTCGCGAAACAAACGGGCGCACAAGCGATTCACCCAGGTTATGGCTTCCTGTCTGAAAATGCCGAATTCTGTAATTTGTGTGAAGCTCAAGGTATTGTGTTCTTAGGGCCAAATGCCGAACAGATGAAAGCTTTTGGTCTTAAACACACGGCGCGTGAGCTTGCGATTCAAGCCAATGTGCCGTTATTGCCGGGTAGTCAGTTACTCGCGGATGAAGCTGAAGCACTGCTTGAAGCTGAACGTATTGGCTATCCTGTGATGCTGAAAAGTACTGCCGGTGGTGGCGGGATCGGTATGCGTTTGGTGTGGAATGCGGAAGAGCTGAAAGATGCTTATGCAACCGTATCCTATTTAGCCCAAGCCAACTTTAAAGACGCAGGTTTATACCTCGAAAAATTTGTGCAAAATGCCCGTCATATCGAAGTGCAAATCTTTGGTGATGGTAATGGCTTGGTGTTGGCATTGGGCGAGCGTGATTGTTCGGTGCAACGTCGTAACCAAAAAGTGATTGAGGAAACGCCTGCACCACATCTCAACGATGAACAACGTGCCTATATTCAAAATGTCGCGATTCAATTGATGCAGTCGGTGAATTACCGTTCGGCAGGTACGGTTGAATTTGTGATGGATACTGACACACAAGAATTCTACTTTTTGGAAGTGAATACCCGTCTACAAGTGGAACATGGCGTTACTGAACAAGTCTTTGGTGTCGATCTTGTGGAATGGATGGTGACTTTAGGCAGTGGCGATTGGGTTGCACCAACATCAAAACTTGAGTCACAAGGACATTCAATTCAAGTGCGTCTTTATGCCGAAGATCCAATCAAAAACTTCCAACCAAGTGCAGGACTTTTGACGCATGTTGAGTTCGATGCCAACGCGCGTAATGAAACGTGGGTAGAAACAGGTTCAAACGTCTCATCTTTCTATGACCCGATGATTGCCAAAATTATTGTGACTGCGGATGATCGTGATTCTGCAATTCAAGCCATGACAGTTACGCTCGCTAAAACCCAAGTGGCGGGCATTGAAACCAACCTTGAATATCTACAAAACATTATCGGCTGTGAGGTATTTAAAGCGGGTACGCAAACCACTCGTTTTTTAAATACCTTTGAGTGGAAAACTCAAAAGATTGAAGTCCTGCAAGCCGGTATTCAAACCGCCGTGCAAGATGTCACAGGTCGTTTGGGCTATTGGGATGTCGGTGTGCCACCATCAGGTGCGATTGATCCGCTGTCTTTAAATGTAGCCAACCAACTGTTGGGTAATGCACCGAATACTGCAGGTTTAGAATGTACGCTACAAGGCCCAAGCTTAAAATTCCATTGCGATAGCCAAATTGTATTAGCAGGTGGTGATATGCCATCGACCTTGGATGGCGTGGCTGTACCAATGTGGCAGACCGTAAATGTGCGTAAAGGTCAGGTACTCAAATGTGGCAAAATCGCTACAGGTTGCCGTACTTACATTGGCATTAAAGGCGGTCTGAATGTGCCTGAATACTTAGGCTCACAAGCGACCTTTACCCTAGGTCAGTTTGGTGGTCATGCAGGGCGTAACTTGCTGATTGGCGATATGCTTCCAATCACGGCATTTACCTCTGATGAAGTAAACGCATTAAGCCAAGATCAAATCCCGACTTTCTCAAATTCTTGGGAAATTGCGGTGATGTATGGTCCACATGGTGCACCTGATTTCTTTACCAAAAACGACATTGATACATTCTTTGCCAACGAGTTTGAAATTCACTTTAACTCGAGCCGTACTGGTATTCGTTTGATTGGTCCAAAACCTGAATGGGCACGTCAAGATGGTGGTGAAGCGGGTCTGCATCCATCCAATATTCATGACAATGCTTATGCGATTGGTGCGATTGACTTTACGGGTGATATGCCGATTATTCTCGGTCCAGATGGTCCAAGCCTCGGTGGTTTCGTCTGTCCTGCGGTGGTGATTAATTCTGAGTTATGGAAACTCGGTCAGCTCAAAGCAGGCGATAAAGTGAAATTTGTGCCTGTGAGCTATCATCAAGCCAAACTTTTAAATGAAAAATATCATGCGCAATTAACTGCACCAGATACACAAGCGGTCACATTTGATGAATCATTCTATCCTGAAATCAGCACGCTGAAATCTGCCATTTTAGACACTTTAAAAGGTCAAAATGGCACGCCTGATGTGGTGTATCGTCCTGCGGGCAACAATTATATGTTGGTTGAATATGGCGAATTGGTTTTAGATTTAAACCTACGTTTCCGTATTCATGCGCTAATGCAATGGGTGAAAGATCAAAATATTCAAGGCATTATTGACCTGACACCGGGGATTCGTTCACTACAAATTCATTTTGATTCGACCCAGCTCGATCAGATTGATTTATTGCGTATGCTTCAAGTCGCAGAAGAGCAACTGCCTGATGTGACCGAGATGCAAGTGCCATCACGTACCGTCTATTTACCACTGGCATGGGAAGATTCGCAAACCCAACTTGCAACGGAACGTTATATGCAAACCGTGCGACCTGACGCGCCGTGGTGTCCAGATAATATTGAATTTATCCGTCGTATTAATGGCTTAAAAGACAAACAAGCCGTGAAAGACGTGGTCTATAACGCAAGTTATTTGGTCATGGGCTTGGGTGATGTTTACTTGGGTGCGCCTGTGGCAACGCCACTTGATCCGCGTCAGCGTTTAGTCACCACCAAATATAACCCTGCACGGACATGGACACCTGAAAATGCCGTGGGTATTGGTGGTGCGTATATGTGCGTGTACGGTATGGAAGGTCCGGGTGGTTATCAATTTGTCGGTCGTACCTCGCAAATGTGGTCACGTTACCGTAAAAACCCTGATTTTGAACAAGGTATGCCGTGGTTATTACGCTTCTTTGACCAAATTAAGTTTTATGAAGTGTCTGAAGCTGAACTCATGCAAATGCGTGAGGACTTTAAAGCAGGCCGTTTAAAACTGCGTATTGAAGACGGTGTACTCAACCTCAAAGAATACAACGACTTCTTAACCCAAAACCAAGAATCCATTTCTGCATTTAAAGCGGTGCAACAAGCCAACTTTGATGCAGAGCGCCGTCGCTGGCATGAAGCAGGTCTTGCGGAATATGTCTCTGAAAGTCTAGATGCTGTGGATGATGGCGAAGGTGTTGAAGTGCCTGAAGGTGGTTGTGCGGTGGAATCACATATGCCGGGTTCAATTTGGAAAATTGAATGTCAGTCAGGCGATATTGTGGAAGAAGGTGCGACCTTAGCTGTGATTGAAGCGATGAAGATTGAGATACCAATTATTGCACCTGAGCGTATGCGTGTGGATGCAATTACCATTGAAAAAGGGCAGACGGTAAAAACGGGGCAGGTGTTGTTTACGTTAGCGCCAGTGGCTTAAAGTGATTTTTGAAAAAAGGGAGTAGTAACTACTCTCTTTTTTATTTATAAATATATGATTATTTTATTTAGATGTAATTATAAGTATATGATTGATTACCAAAAAGATTTTCCTTTACTTATTAGTTCGTTACCTGAACGCCTTCAAAAATTATTACAACTAGAGACTATTGATAATCCAGCCTCAGATGTTGAAGTTGCGACAAGGTTCGTAAAAAATCAGTATGAGGAAGGTTATGAATATGTTCTGTATTAGCCCCCGTAAAAACGGACAGTTAACTTGCTAATTTTAGCAATCGATACTCCTGAGGAGATTTCATTTTTAGCCCACTATGAGGATGATTGCAATTGTAATCTTCAATCCAA
>SPVA01000110.1 GCA_013530545.1 Acinetobacter lwoffii | reverse complement strand
GCCCGGTCGGTTTTGCGCGTGAAATTACCAAGACTTTTGAAACTATCAAGAAAATGACCTTGGGTGAATTGGTGGAATTCATTAGCAATGATCACAATCAGCAAAAAGGCGAAATTGTTTTGGTGATTGGCGGTGCCACCGAAGAAAAAGATCTGGATCAGGAAAAACTGGATAAATTATTAAATCGCTTATTACAGGATCTATCCGTTAAAGCAGCATCACAACTGGCTGCAGATTTAACGGGTATTAAAAAGAAAATCGCTTATCAACGTGCTTTAGAACTGACTTCGGCAAACGACTAATTGCTCTGGATATTTCTATCTCGTTTTAATTTGCAAAAAAAACACCACAATTGATGTGGTGTTTTTTATAAGAGGTAAGTTAATCAATAACTTATTCTTTGGCTACTGATTCATCTGCTGGGACTTCAACAATACGACCACCATTGGCCAGGAAAGCCGCGATTTCGTCTTCAAGTGCCTGACGTTTCTTTAACTTTGCAGTGACGGTCAAGGTTTCGGCTTCTGCAAGATCGGTATCATTCACGACCTCTGTACTATCTGCTGCGCCTTTTTCAGCTGCTTTTGCTTCATCATCGTCAACGATTGAATCTTCAACGTCGTCATCATAATCATTCATGTCTGTCATTTGCATCTCCCCAAAAATGGCGCTTGCTTGGTATTCCAAGCCAGGTGTCGAATTAAGTGAAATTTAGCAATCTCTTTGGGCTTCGCCTAGTACCAAACATCAAAAAATCGTATCTTTTTTAAACAAAATCGTTACTCTTTATTGGTGTTTGTTTAAAAAATTTACATTTCTGTCTTAAGCTGCGTAACGTGTGTCTTTAAGTAAACCCAGACCGTTGGCCTGCGCCATAAATGCATCTTTCAACATGGGCTGATTTTCTACCTGTTTCAGGCCGAAATTGCGTGCCCAAACCATCGGGAAGAATAATGTGGTTTCCATCCAGCCAATCGCTGACATGCTATGCATCATGGCATCGTTCTGACCTTTACGGCGATGTTCATAGCGTTTGAGGGTCTGCTCATGTGCCCATACGCCACGCGCCTGATCATGGAGCAAAACATCACAGAGCACGGCAGCATCCAGACAGCCAATATTCACCCCTTGTCCAGCTAAAGGATGAATCACATGCGCGGCATCGCCAATGAGGGCTAAACCATCTTGGACATATTGTGGGGCAGCGCGGGCTTTTAAGGGGAAAGTGGCACGTGGTGTCGCCTCTAAGACTCCACCTAACATATGCTGGCTTTCTCGAGTCAATAGCTGAGTAAATTCAGCATCTGACAACGCTGCATATTCTTCGGCATAATCCTCTGGCAAAGTCCAGACAATCGATTGCCAAAGCCCCTGCTCTTCCGGATTAAGGCTGGCCATAGGTAAAAAAGCCAAGGGACCGGTTTCAAGAAAAATCTGACGCGCCATGTGCTGATGTGGCTGAGCCGTTTTAATCGCACAACTGATTCCGGCCTGTTTGTAATCCAGCACATCAATATCAATAAAGGCTTGCTCACGGACAAAGGAGTTTGCACCATCTGCGCCAATGACCATTTTGGTTTTCAGCTGACTACCATCAGCCAGATGAATGATCCACACACCGATGCCACGTTCAACGCGGCTGACTTTAACCTGTGTCCTATAATCTTGAACATCTTCCAGCATCTTTTGCTGAATGGCTAGATTCAGAATGCTTGGTTCCACCATCGAGCCTAAAGCCTGCTCTACCGATGGTGTTTTTTCTGAAGGCTGGCCAAAATTAATTTCGCCATAGCCATTTTTATTCCAGACCTGCATACCGGTATAAGGCTGCTGCCGTGCCAGGTTTTCCCAGACACCCACCGTTTTTAACAGGTGAATGGTTGCTTGACTTAAAGCCAGCACACGCGGATTCGCCACACTCAAGGTTTTATCTGCATCCAGAATTGGTGCTGCATCCAGAACTGTAGGCTGTACGCCACCTTGGGCCAGCAATAGTGCCGTGAGTCCACCGACCAGCCCACCGCCAACAATGACAACATCTAGTATTTCGTTAGTTTGATTTAAGCTCATGCTTTTAACCCCATGGCATAATTTGCAACGAGTGGCTTGATGCCAGGAATCGTATCAAAAGCGATTAAACCCGTATTACGCATCAGCTTTAAAAATGGATTCTGGTTACTAAAGCCACGTACCACTGAATCACAAAACTTGATCACACGCTGCTGGTCATTAAGACGGGATTTTTCATAACCTTGTAATACCACGGCATCACCCAAGTCTGCGCCTTGTGCCTGCTGTTCTTTCAGGTAACGTACCAATACATGCGCATCCCGCATACACAGGTTAAAACCCTGCCCGGCGACCGGATGAATCGTATGTGCTGCATTACCCATGAGCACTACACGACCAACAGCCTGCTTTTCAGCTAACACTTGAGATAAGGGAAAACTGAACCGTTTTCCGGTTTTCTGGAATTTTCCGGCACGATCGCCATACGTTTCCTGCAAGGCATCCAGAAAATGCTGGTCATTTTCATCCCCCAACCATTCTCCTTCGGTACCTTTTTTCACGGGCCAGACCACGGAACGGCGATATTCGCCTGGTAAGGGCAAAAGTGCCAAA
This sequence comes from Acinetobacter lwoffii, assembly GCA_013530545.1. GTDB lineage: Bacteria > Pseudomonadota > Gammaproteobacteria > Pseudomonadales > Moraxellaceae > Acinetobacter > Acinetobacter lwoffii_G. Next base: position 6,479 of record SPVA01000110.1, on the reverse strand, counting down.
GGGCCCAGATGACTGAAACGCTCAAAGCCCACATGACCATGTGGCTTTGAGGTTTGCACTGTAGTTACAATCGCAACCTGATCATAATCATGTTCTGAAGCGCCAATTCCCAAAGCCTTACGACAGAAAGAATCGCGTCCATCGGCGGCAATAACCAGTTTGGACTGTAATTTTAGTGATGATTCACCGCGCTGCGCTTGAATATAAGCAAAGGCTGCATCTTGGGTCAGTGAGGTCACCTGCACACCATCAATCAGTTCAATCAATGGCTCTTTTTTGACTTGAGTGAGAAGCACCCGACCGAGCCATGCATTTTCAATGACCTGACCAAAGCTTTCGACTTTTTCCTGCTCGGCTTTCAGTCGGGCCTTACCAAAACTGCCCTGTTCGGTAATGTTCACTTCCAGAATTGGGGTAGCATGTTCTTGCAAGGCATTCCAAAGTCCAAGCTCCTGATAGATTTGTACGCTACGGCGTGACAAAGCACTGTTACGTGCATCAAAACTGGAATGATATGGCGCAAGATTTTCATCATCATAATTTGGGTATTTAATGGCTTCCAACAGTTTGACTGCAATATTGATTTTCGCCAACATCAGTGCGAGGCTTAAGCCGACCATCCCACCACCGACAATGATGACTTCTTGTTGCATGCTTACTTCCTTATCTGTTTATTCGCATCTATGGCGAATTACATAAAACGTATACTGGTTTTATCTTACCTCAAGGCTTTAAATTTTTATAATGATTCGTTTTATTTAGTTTTCGTCATGATGATCCAGCCTATATTGAAAAACTAAGACATCACGCTTTTCAGTACCCAACTTCGGCAATAGAGTATAAGCATTGATCCGTTCAACGATTTCAAACCCTGTCTTTAACAGCACTTGGTATGCCTTTATATGTTCTGCATCGCAGAAAGTATCCAGTGATTTAAGTGTAAGATATTGTCTGAAATACTGAATCACCGCTTTCATCGCCTCAAGCATATAGCCCTGCCCCTGAAATCGAGGACCAAGTCCGAAATGAATTTCAAAGCTGTTATTTTGCTGTTGAATGATCGTTAATAACCCGATTGCCAGATGACTTTTTCGCTCAGCAATCACCCATGAAAATCCTTGACTCGGTTGTTGCCAATAGCTTAACGCCCATTTCTGCAACATCTGTTGAGTTTGACTGACTGTTATATGCACCAGCCGTTGTAAATATTTTGATACTTCAATGTCGCCACAATATTCTTGGAATAATGAGATTTCATCTCCGACGTTATATGCTCTTAACTCCAACCGATTTGTCTTTAATTCAGCAACTGAAATATTCATATTCACTTTTTTAAGCTCAGCCTTAAAAAACGGAATATTGTAATTTCATTTGGCACTTATACGATTCAATCGCAAACTTAGTCAAATTGGTATAACTCGATCTACTCGCTTCGCACAATTTTGAATACATACCGATGTTGGTAAATCCTGAATGATAAAATTGTGAATCAAGCCATTTATAAATGAGCTGATATTCACTTTCAGTAGCAGGAGGCCCATTTACAATCACTATTCTTTTCTTATTTTGAGAGAGTTGTATAAATATAACTCGATCTTTGAGCTAACAGATATTTTTTAGAACAAATTTATCCAACCATGTACAACCTAATCTTATTTGTATGATATTGATCGTCAATCTTTAGCTAGGCATTGTTGTAGATCTGAGAATGATTCTATTAATAACGTATAAACACCTATATAAAAAAACCCCGGAAATCTACCGAGGTTTCTTTATCTTCTACACTATTTCTATCCTCTCGACAAGCTACTCGAAGACATGAACCCTATCTTGTAAGAAACTCGCTCAGGAGGATTAGCTTAACGCACAATATTGGTATGATGATCTGTATGGTGTACTGTTTTACCCAACTTCGTTCCTGTATAAATCAGGTACAATGCCGACAAACCAACCAATACATAAATAATTCGAGATAAGGCGCTCATATCACCAAAGATCGCAGCGACTAGATTAAAATCGAATGCACCAATTAAACCCCAATTGATGCCACCAATGATTGTTAAAGCATAAGCAATCCAGTCAATCGTATTTAATCTCATAAGTGTTCTCCTGCTGTTATTTAAGTCTATTTAAGGATCAGAGAAAGTATGAGAATCTCAGCGCATTTAATATGTAGCTTTGATGCTAAAAACGGATTTTCTGTGTTGACTTCCTGTCAATTTTTAAGCTGTAAATTTTACTTAGATTAGCTTTATTTGACTTGTTCGATATAAACGTAAGCTAAATCACTTTTTGATCGATACGATATAGCTAGGAATTCTTGTTTAAAACGGCATAGAAATGTCATAAAAAAAGCCGATCTCGCGACCGGCTTTCTGTATTTTTCTTGGATTAGGCAGCGCGCGCTTTCGCCATCAATGCTTCAATCTCTTCTACCGTTTTGACAACTTTCGCAGTTAAAACCAGTGGGCCATTTGCAGTGGCTACCACATCATCTTCAATTCGGATGCCAATTCCACGCCATTTGGCATCCACTGTTTCATCATCAGGCGCGATGTAGAGACCCGGCTCAACGGTCACGACCATGCCCTCTTCATACGAGCGCCATTCACCATCAACCTTATAAGCACCGACATCATGCACATCCATACCGAGCCAATGCCCCGTACCGTGCATGTAGAACTGACGAAAAGCTTCTTTTTCTATAATCTCGTCGATATTACCCTGCATCAAGCCAAGATCGAGCAAACCCTGCACCAAAATAAGCACTGCAACATTGTGAGGTTCTTTATACGAGTTACCAATTTGCACGGCATTGATCGCAGCGATTTGAGCATCCAGTACTACGTTATATAAGGCTTTCTGTTCCGGACTGAATTTACCATTTACCGGAAAGGTACGGGTAATGTCTGAAGCATAGAACTGATATTCAGCTGCAGCATCAATCAGGACTAAATCGCCATCTTTCAGTTCTTTGTCATTTTCTACATAATGCAGGATGCAGGCATTTTCACCGCCACCGACAATACTGTTATAAGCCGGAACACCGCCATTTTTGCCAAAGACATAATTCAGCTCGGCTTCCAGCGCATATTCCATCATACCCGGACGTACTGCTAGCATCGCTTGAGTATGTGCATCAGCAGAAATATCGGAAGCAATCTGCATTAGTTCAATTTCATTTGCATCTTTATGCAGACGCATTTCATCGACAATACGATCCAGCTGAATGACTTGCGCTGGCGCAGAAGTCCCACGACGGCTTTCACCACTTGCAGTCGCAATCCATTTGGCGACACGCGCATCAAACTCTGCATGCTGTCCAATGCGATAAAATAACTGATCTTTATTTTGTAACTTTTCTAAGATTTCTTCATCCAGCAAATCAATCGCATAGGCTTCATCTGCATCATAATCCTGAATAGCCCCGTCAATACCCGCGCGGTAGCCGTTCCAGATTTCCATTTCCCGATTACGTTCACGACAGAACAAACTGTAGCTATAGCCTTCTTCTTCAGTGTCAAAGGTTTCAATCACAGCCACAGCTTCAGGTTCCGCGAATCCGGTTAAATAGAAGAAACTACTGTCTGCACGGTATTTATAATCTGCATCACGGTTACGCATAGCTACCGGACTGGTCGCGATAATAGCGATACTGCGTAAACCGATTTCCCCTGCGAGGATTGCGCGACGCTCCTCAAAAACTGCCTGTGTCAATTTCTTCATTACACCTTACTTCTTATCGATCAATACTTGTATTTAGAATATAGTCTTGAAATCAGACTATAGATTTCACTGTAAACAGCAAAATATATGCCTGATTTCAAGCAGGTGATGACTCACCTCAGCATTTCATCAGCTTAGACGTTTAGGCGAGAAAATCTCGACTACACTTTGCGCTTCTGTAGTAGCGACTTTAGGCTGATTTTTTTGACTAAATTGCTGTAAGAGTGGCGTTTCTTCAACTTCGACCTTTTTACGCCCTAAAGACAGACTGACAGGAATCAGACGCACAAATTCGTACAATTCCTGATAGCTTTCTTCACCTTCAGCATCATCGTCTGAGTCTTCAAATTCAACTGCGGCTACATCTTGTAAATGTTCAATCAGCTCAACTTCATCCTGACGGATATGTCCTGAAGCCAGTCCGAAACCTAAGACCACGCCTGCACACCAGTCCGCCAGAGCCTGTACGCGTTCTGAAAGCACATGCTCATCATCAGGCAGCAAAGGTAAATAATCCAGCTCATCTTCAGACAATGCATGGAACACATCTTCAGCTTCGCCCGTCAACAACTCTAATGCTTCGGCATCCAGTTCAGGTACATCCAGTGTTTCTAAAATCTGTAACCACTCTTCACTGCTTGGCGCCTGGGTGACACACACAATGCCCGTGAGCAAACCATGTAGTTCGCTAGGGCTAGAAATTTCCTCAATTGAAGAAAAATTGCGGTGCCATTCGGTCCAACCTGAAATATCGTCTTGCATTCGTTTATCCAATCTTTATACTGCTTATATATTACCTTTGTTTGCAACACTGTGCGACCTCGATATGTTAGAAGAATTACAGCGTCTACAAGTGCAGATCGGCGTGTTAAAAACGCGACTTGCACGGCTTGAAAGTGAAAATTCCAGTTTGCGCGAAGAGCAAGACTCTTCAATGATGCAACATCAACAGCAAATTGAACAAAAAAATAGCGTGATTGCGCAAAAACAACAAGAAAATGAAAATCTGACAGAACAATTGACGGATTCTCGTGCCCAATTTCAACTGCTCAATAATGATGCAACTGCACTGGCAGACCGTTATGGCCGTCTGGAAAAAAGCTGTACCGACCTAAAAAACCGTTTTCAGGAAATTCTGGCTGAACGCAATGAGCTGCGCATAGTTAAGGAAAAGATGATCCTTGAACAGCGTCATGCTCAGCAGGAAATTCAGCGTCTGACTCAGGAATCTGAACGCTTAACCCAGAAAAATGAAAATGCCAAAGCCAAGGTTGAAGCGATTATTCAACGTCTAGCGATTCTCGGTACTGCGCAGGATCATCATGCACAGGAAATTCAACAACTGGCCCATCCGACTGAAGCGACTGAGGAAGCCTCATCATGAGTGAACAAATTGCAATTGATCTCAGAGTATTGGGGCATAGTTTCCGTTTGGCCTCTACTCCTGACAAGCAGGAAGAATTAGAACGTGCGGCACAGTTATTGAATGACAAATATGATGAATTTCGCCGTAAAGCACCACGCATGGAACCGAGTAAGCTGATTATTATGGTAGCACTTGAGCTGATGCAGGAGGTCTTGAATATGAACAGATCACTGCAACAATATGCGCATTGCGAGCGTTTGTTACAAACTATTTTAGAAGAAGTTGAAGAACTGACTGAATAATCTCGAATTCTGTTTAAACTTCGGACATTCGACCGAACTGTTTACAGTTCATGAACAGCATAGAGTTGCCACACCGGGATTATTGTTTATAATTAACTTAACTCTGAGGTGTTCGCCAGCGGGTCTATTCCCCTGCCGATACTAACACTTATGGGTGTGTTCTGTATATTTAGAGTGTATGCCCATAAACCCAGCAAGTATACGTCGCATCCTCCTTGAACTCATCGGGTTCAGGGTAACGACACATGCAGCGGCATCTTCGGAGTACTTCAATTTCTTTTTCAAAATATAATTATAATTTTTCCCGAATTTCCTCTTATTTTAATTTTGTAGTATTTCTCTCGAACATTCCTCTAGATTCATATTATCGATGTATTCATCATCTGGAATGCGAAAAAAATCTTTCGCTATAAAAATATAGAGCTTTAATTACTTCCGTCAAAATCAAACAATCTTTCAGTAACTTATTTTCCTATTTTTAGACAATTTTATCCCGATACAAAGTATGCATCGCCCAGATTGCAGCAGGAATCCAGCCTAAAATCGAAATTTGAAGCATTAAGCACACTGTCGCTTCGGCTGGTCGATGAATGGTCATAAATAATGACCAAGGGAAAATAAATGCAATAATTGATTTCATTCTTAAAATCCTGTTTTTTGCAACGTTCTAACTTTTATATCCAGTTTTTATTGGCACTTAAAACTGGCACTTAGATTTAGATATTTTTAATAGGATCAGCAGAATCTCTGTACATGCTGTAATCCCGCTTAAAAATATCCAGATAGCCTAATTCAGCCAGCTTAAATGAAGCTTAAAAATTATTTTAAATCCGCTAGCCTTTGCATATTTTCAATCAAAATATTGACGTTTGAATGAAACAGTCTTTGGTTCAACTTTGCTCTCCAACAGGTCTGGATCTGAATAAAACCCTGAATCCTTAGACCTTTATTTACTTACTGTAGCTGGTGTACTCAAGGGTGATACTCGCCAAATCACATCACCGACATCATCAGCAACCAAAATGGCACCTGAAGAATCTACCGCCACACCGACCGGTCGCCCATATGCATCGCCCTGATCACTT
>SPVA01000059.1 GCA_013530545.1 Acinetobacter lwoffii | reverse complement strand
TCGTCATTTTATTATGGTCAGCCTCAGGGTGAAGTGTGTCTAATCAACAGGGTTTTCGGTCTCTAAGCACTTTTTAAAGGGAACATCATCGACTCAAATCACTATTTGCAACAGTGCCGATCAACTTGTTAAGAGGGGAGTTGCTATTCAATTTATAAAAGAAAATATTACCTTCACAGCTCAGGCCACTCCGATGGATAATCTGATGTTACAGCTCATGGGAGCTTTTGCTCAATTTGAGCGAGAAATTATCTTAGAACGTCAGAAAGAAGGTATCAGGCTCGCAGCAGCTCAGGGCAAATATAAAGGTCGTGTCCATAAATTGAATCCCGATCAGGCCAAAGCGTTACAACAAGCCTGGGATGAAGGGATGTATTCATCCAAAGTTGATCTGGCAAAAGCATTTGATATTAGTCGACAAGCAGTTTATCGGTATTTAAAAAAAATTAATTAGTCACTAGATGGACCAAAAGGTATCTACAAATCGGGGGCTATTACAATTACTTTATATATTCAATCTCGTTGATGATAGGTCATATTTTTAAAAATCCATAAATATGACCTACCGATTTTAGAAAAGAAAGAATGATTTAGAAGCGATAACGAACGCCGGCTTCAAGCGAACGTTCTGGACCTACATAAATTCCCTGACGCAAGCTTGCAATATAACGTTTGTCCGCCAAGTTTTTCACGGCACCATAGAATTCAACTTGATCATTAAGCGTATAACGCGTAGTCAAATCAACTGTCGTATAGCCATTGATTTTGCCCGTGAAAAAACCAGATGTGTTTTCTACAATTGGTTTTGTATTCAATTCATCGGTAAATTGTGAACCCGTATAATTCGCGCTTAACTGCGTACGTAAACCTGCATAGGTATAACCTAAACCTAGGTTTGCTATCCACTCTGGTGTATACGGAACACGATCGCCATCTCTTGATTTAAGCGTACCATTTTTATTATAACGGTCGCCCTTGAACTGAGCATCTATTACCCAAGTCAGATTGGCGAATACATCAAATCCGTTGTCCAATTCTAGATTAACCGCGCCTTCTAGGCCTTGGTTATAGGTTTTACCGCCATTTGTACTTTGAAAGTCAGAATTACTGTTCGCTGGAATAATCTGATTATCAAAGTCCATACGGAAAGCAGTCATTTCATAGCTCAAAGCATCTTGTTGACCTCTTAAACCAAATTCCCAACTCACGGCAGTTTCCGCATCCAATTTTTGGTCTTGCAAGCCACTGAGAGAGTCACCATTCAATGCTGGTGAAAATGCTTTATAGACACTACCATACAGCTGCACAGCAGGATCTAATTGGAATGTCACACCAAGTCCAGGCATCACTTCAGTGTTTGAGGTTTTAACCGACTCATTCTTTTTCTTGTCTTCACGTTGCTGCTCATAATGTTCAATACGAACCCCCGGTGTCACCGACAGTTGATCGGTAATATCTAAACGGTTTTGGGCATACAAGGCGACACTTTTAGCAGAATCTTTGACATCCTTATTGACCGTTCCAGTACGTGGCGTCGCACGAGTGGCCTTAATGGTGACATCATCCATTTTTTCATTCATCAGGCGTAAGCCAACTTCTGCCTCACTTGAAATATTGAATAAAGTATGTTTGGTCACTAAGCGGGTTTCAGCACCGATACGTTCAAATGCACGATTATTGCCATTCAATGTATCTTTATATATCCACTGACCTGCAGCTTTTGATGCAGCTCCGTCAACATCATAACGCCAGTAATCACGATTCATTTCACTCCAATAAAATAATGTTTGCAGTTCCATATCATCATTTATATTCCAGCGGTGATTAACATCGAAAGAATTGCGTTCTGTTAAGAACCAGTCATCTGGTGCAGGGTTGCTCTCTTTCTCATTTTGATATTCGCCCAGGAACTGCCCGCGATAAGAGATGTTGGCATCATTCTCATAATGGGTGAATTTCACACCTAACCATTGATTATCACCAATTGCTGTGCCCGCCTTAATGACAGCATCTTTCATTTCATAGCCCTTGTCCATGAAACCGTCACTTTTTGCCCAGCTTAAAATTGCCCCAACCTTACTGTCTTTGTTTGGAGAACTTCCTCCTAATTCAACTGTTGTTTTATACGTATCCCAAGAGCCAACCGATACATCAACCAGAGCACCATCTTTCGGTTGCTTAGTCTGGTAATTGATCACCCCTCCAATGTTCAGTGGACCATAACGCAAAGCTGAAGAACCTTTCATCACTTCAATACTATCCATGCGCTGTACACGTGGATTGTAATAACGACCATTTCCAACAAATAGACCAGGAGCTACAGGCACACCATCTTCTAAAATTAAAGTTTTATAATCAGCTGAACTGATACCTCGCATACCAATATTGGCAACTACAGCAGACTCTTCCTCAGGTTTCACATAGACACCGGAAACACGTTTTAAGATATCTTCTGTAGATGTCGGAATAACTTGTTTAATTTGCTCTTGGTCTACTATCACCGCTGCCCCCGGAATCTTCGAAACAGCGTCCTCCTGTGAGCCAATCACCTGAATCATAGGCAACACCATACTTTTTTGTTCTTGCTCAGGGGCTGCATATAAATTAGGTATAAAACTACTGAATAATAATCCGCTCATGACGATTGGATTTTTCAAAAAGCAACGTTTTTCCATGTTTACCTCTATTTAAAAGATCGGGGTGGCAATCGATTGGCAGATAAATTAACTTACAAAACAAGTAAATTGCAACACAAATAATAACAATTATCACTTATATTTTAAAAATGATTATCTTTTATAAGAAATGAATCTTAATAAAATTGATTGTTTTTCTAAAATTTATTCTGATTTTTTAAATTTGTTTTATTAATTGCCTGACTGCAAGAAAGGCATCCATCTTTAAGATCACACTATGCTATTCGAATAAATGCTATAGCAATCATAGATTATTATTATACCAATCCATTGAAATAACCTAACATTCAGCCCATTTGCGAGTTCCAATCGATTAGATGAGTTGGGTTCGTTTGGCAAACTGGTTCCAAGCCATGCAGCAAGCATCAACAATCTCGGTATAATCTTTAAAGCATCGGTTTGATAAATAAAGTTGTTTTAACCACTGCCACACCTGTTCCATCGGATTCAGTTCAGGTGAATATGGCGGTAATTTTAATAAACTGACATTCGTCAAGTTGAGACTCGTTTGATGCCAGCCAGCGCCATCAACGATCACAACAGCTATGATGCCCCTCAGGAACTTGTGCTGAAATCTCCTGTAAATGTAGACGCATTCCTTCGATATTTGCTCTCGGGAGAACCAATCCACAACAGACTCCTCGGGCAGGGCAAATGGCACCATAAATATAACTGTACTCAAATTGCTGCTGACGAACCAGGCGTGGTCGTTCACCCCGGTAATGCCAAACACGGCTGATCGAACCTTGCTGTCCTACTCTTGACTCATCTTGAAACCATAAATCAACTTTCGCTAAATCTGCAGATGCAGGAAGGATTTCTTTGAGTTTGCTGGCAATTTTTTTTTAAATTCAGCTTGAGCAGCGTCGTTCTTTTCTGGGTGGGCAGAGCGACCTGATACCCAGCTCATGCCAATCTGCTTTAACAGTTTGTACAAGCTATTAGGGTTGTAAACCACGTTGAATTTCTGCTGAATGAGTTCGGCAATGTTTACCGCAGTGACCCGGCCACCGCCACGTTGTTGCTGGAGAGCCACGATCTCGGTTTTGAGTTGTTCTTTTTGCTCGATTGACAACGGGCTATGGCGGCCTCGACCTTCCCGATCATACAGGCCATTGATGCCTTGAGTCTGAAAGGTACGCCGCAACTTGCGTATAGTAATGGGATTAAAGCCAAACTGTTGAGGAGAAACGCCTTTTGCCATTTGGGCGAGCATTAAGAGTCGAACCCGCGTGCGTGGATTCGACTCTGTTTTGGACAGTGCGATGAAATCAATATCAGTTAATTGATAGGCAGATATTTTACTCATACAACTATATTAGCTTATTTCGATTGAATGGTATTAGAGAAAATTTTTTATTTTATAGATTACAGACATCTTTATTGATGAGTGGAATGCTTAAGTTTTTGATCAAGAAGAACCGTTTAATCAGTTCTTCTTATACTTACAGATGCTTTAATTTCATTATAATATTTTCTTATCGGCTATTTTTACTCATACGAGCAAGTAAAATCACCGGTATCAAGCCTACCAATACGATCAGTAAAGCTGCGATTGCGCCATCTTCATAGGTGCCTCTTGAGGCTTCCGCATAGAGCTGTGTGGCCAGCGTTTCCATATTCAGTGGCCTCAATAAGAGTGTGGCAGGTAATTCTTTCATACAGTCTACAAAGATCAATAATGCAGCCGAGATGATCGCGGGGCGTAAAAGAGGGAAATGAACGCGCCATAAAATACCCCGTTTGTTCTGTCCTAAATTACATGCAGCATCATCAAGAACCGCATGGATCCGATTATATCCGGATTCTATGCTACCAATTGAAATCGCTAGAAAACGCACCGCATAGACGTAGATCAAGGTAAAACTGGTCCCCAAAAAGAGTAGCCCGGTAGAAATGCCAAGCTGGAATTCAAAAAAATCCGCCACGGCATGATCGAGAGCACCTAACGACAGCATCAGGCCAATGGCAAGTACCGTCCCCGGAATGGCATAACCTAAACTTGAAATTCGGCTAAACCATGTAGTTCGACTAAATCGTGCAGCGCTGACAATGAAGAAACCTACCAGAATAGTAATAAACGTCGCGATGCTGGCCAAGGTAAGGGTATTGATTGAAGCTTGTAATAAATATTCAGAAAAACCCGCATATTGAATACGTTTATAAGACTCTACCAGCAAATGGCTAAATGGGATCAAAAAGCCGATCGTAACGGGAATCAACCCAAGCACGAATAAGGTGAGCGCTCTGCTTCCTGTAACGGGCTGAGCGGGCATCAGGCGACTGCGTTGAGCAGAGTTCATATAACGCTGTTTGCGTCGTCCCAACCTTTCTACGATCACTAAAAAGGTAATGATCATCAGCATAAAAATGGCAATCTGCGCGGCACTGGCCAGATCAGACTGGTTGATCCAGGTTGAATAAATGGATAACGTAAGTGTTCTAATACCCAGAAACTCGGTTGCACCGATGTCATTAATGGTTTCCATTAACACCAGGCTGGTGCCCACGGCAATTGCTGGTCGTGCGAGTGGCATTGCAACTCGTAAAAAGACCTGATTCGGCTTTAGTCCCAAGCTGCGTGCAACTTCAATCAGACTGGCTGACTGCATGAGAAACATGGCACGGGTGCTTAAATAGACATAAGGATACAGGACAAAACTTAATAAAAAGATTCCTCCCCATACCGAACGGATATTGGGGAACCAGAACTGTTGCATGTCTAATCCCAGCCCCTCTCGGAACAGGCTTTGAACCGGACCAATGGGATGCAGAATGTCGATATAGCTATAGGCAATAATGTAAGTGGGGACGGCCAGAGGTAAGAGCAGTGCCCAGTCCAGAAATGCTCGACCACGAAACTGATAGGCTGTGACAATCCAGGCACTGCCTGTGCCAATCAGGATAGTCAATACACCAACACCTAGTAAAAGTACGGATGTTTCGACCAGTGTTGGCGGAATAACATAGCGGATCAGATGTTGCCAAATCTCACTATTACCTTGCAGGGCTGTCCAGACTAAAGCCAAGACGGGTAAGCAGGCGAGCAGCGTCAATAGTCCACTGAGCGAAAATAACGGACGAAATGCAAATTTCTTGTTGGGCATTGAAGATTTAGCTGTGATAAGAGGTGGAAACAAAGTCGATCTTACAGGAAGCGTAAATTGCTCCCTGTAAGTCGAACGAGACTTAGTGGTTAAACTGTACTTTGTCAACTAACAGATTGGCGGTTTTACGGTGTCGGGCAATGTCACTTAAACGAATAGAATCCACCTTGAGTTTGCCAAAGCTTGCAATAATCGGATCAATTTTAACTCCAGGTTTCACTGGATATTCAAAGTCGCTTTTCGCATAGATCGCCTGAGCATGGTCTGAGGCTAAAAACTCAAGCAGTTGTACCCCTTCTTTACGGTTAGGTGCATATTTCGAGACGACTGCACCTGAAACATTGACGTGTGTTCCGCCATTTTTAAAGCGTGGTAAGACTACATTAATGGCATTGCCCCAACGTTGTTGCTCAGCATCGCCTGTGCGCATGGTGCCGACATAATAGGTATTTGCTACCCCAATGTCACAAATCTTGCCGAGAATATCGCGGGCGACATCACGATCACCACCGCTTGCAGGACGTGCCAGATTGGCTTTGACACCGCGTAACCATGTTTCAGCTTCTTTCTCGCCATGATGGGCAATATAGGCCGCAATTAAACCGGTGTTGTAAGGATGGCTGCCGGAACGAATACAGATCTTACCTTTCCATTTTGGGTTAGCCAAATCTTCATAGCTGATCGCGCTGAGAGGAACACGGTCTTTGGACACATACACGGCACGTGCACGCATCGATAAGGCATACCAGTGGCCATTTGCGGCACGTAAATTACCCGGAATGGACTTATTCAAGATTTTGGAGTCTACGCGCTGCGTCAAACCACTTTCAACCAGATCCACCAGATTGCCAAAATCGACAGTGAGCATCACATCTGCAGGGGAGCGTCGGCCTTCAGCTTTAACCCGTTCCAGTAACCCGTCCTTGATAAAAACCGTATTGACTTTCACGCCGGTTTTTTGGCTAAACTCTTTTAACAAAGGCTGCATTAAAACAGGTTCGCGCGTGGTGTATAGGTTGACTTCCGCTGCATGTACCCAACTACCACTGAAGGCAACCAGACCAGTTAAAAGAAGATAAACTTTCGAGAGTGGTTTCATTTCTTATTTCCTTAACAGAGTTTAAACCTGAACGGCTTGTTCAAGCTGAGATGTGATGGCAATGCTTGTGTCGTCACTGGATGCAAAGAAAAAACATGCTGCTAAATCGACTGACACATAGACCTGTTGATTGGCAGAAAAATGCTGCTGATGGTCAACTTGCACCAATATGATGGTTGAATCAGAGGCAAGCTGCAGACGTAACTGATAGGCATGCCCCATAAAGCTGGATGAAAGGACTTTCGCTGTGACTGCATCTGTGACGGGTTCTCGGCTCACCTGTACTTGATGTGGACGGAAACAGCAGGAAATCGATTCTTTAGTATCTGCCAAATTTTTAGGTACTGTGACCTGACCAAAAATTGTTTTAATTTGCTGATCCAGACGCTGGGCCGGTATTTCATTCAAAGCAGAAAAATAACGTGCCGCAAACAGAGTAGACGGCTGCAAATAGAGTTGCTTAGGTGTCCCGATCTGAATAATTTGCCCTTGATGCATCAGGATAATCTGGTCCGCAATCTGCAAAGCCTCTTCCGGATCATGCGTGACAATCACCGTCGTAGTCGCTGTCTGTATTAAAAGATCAATGGTACTTTGGCGGATCTGATCACGTAGGCGGTGGTCCAGATTAGAAAAAGGTTCATCCATCAGTAACACGTGAGGTTTAGGTGCCAACGCACGCGCCAGAGCAACACGCTGTTGTTCACCACCCGATAAGGTGTATGGATAACTGTGCATGTGATGATGCATGGATACATGTTTTAAGGCTTGTTCAGCAATTTCCTGTCGCTGCTTTTTAGGGAACTTTTTAAGTCCAAACATCACATTTTCCAGCACACTCAGGTGCGGAAAAAGTGCATAGTCCTGAAAAACCAGACCAATATTGCGGGCTTCTGCAGGGATATGTTGTTCTTCATTCCATAAAACGTTGTGTTCAAGCTGAATCGAGCCACTCGTTGGGGTTTCCATACCTGCAATCAAACGTAGCATGGTTGTTTTACCACAACCGGAATGTCCGAGTAAGCAAATGATTTGTCCGCTTGTTGCAGACCATGTCGCTTGATTGACAGCAAAACGTGAGCCGAATTTCTTGCTTAAGTTATAAATTGTTAAGACATTGGCTGAATGTTCTGCATAGGCATTCATATTGAACTCATCGTGCTATTTTCTTTAACAAATAATAACTAATAATCTTTCTCATGTAGAGTCTTTTTATCAGTTGGCTTATAAAAATTCTAGATCATTTTGATCTTTAGCCGCAGGTGAAAACTGATCAAGACTGTTCAGATCACCTATCAGCGATCTTTTTTTCAAGATTGGGTAGATTCAAATTGCCTCCGGTGAGGCCATTTTCCGCAACATGATATAAAAATTCTGTCGCGCTTGCCGAGATTTATTTCACCCTCTCAACAAGGGTAGTTGGTGCGGTCATTGCGATTAAATGCATGTTTTTTCAGTTAATCGCAGTTTAAATTGTTCCCGATATTCATAGGGTGCATCCAGAATCAGGATCCCATCAATCAGATTTTCGGTATGCACAACCAGTTTCTCGAAACCATATTGCATGATCGGATTTAAATAGGTCATGAAAACAATCGGAGTTGTGTCATCCTGTAGACGGACTGCTTTCACTAGCTCAACTGTCTGTAGTGGTTTAATAAAGTTGGACACCAACTTAGGTGATAATGTATTCACCAAAGAGGTGCTCAATGAAAAAAAGACGAACATTCACTCCAGACTTCAAACTCGAAGCAGCAAGCCT
>SPVA01000056.1 GCA_013530545.1 Acinetobacter lwoffii | reverse complement strand
CGGACGCCACAAGTTCGTTATACCAGCACAATCAGTCCTGAAACCAATCTGGTATTTGCAGTAGAAGATCCTAAAGATGCAACCATTACTGGTATTAAACAACGTCTACCTGCTTTAACAGCACGTTTAAATCATAAATTTGCTGATAATCTTACAGTCAGTGCCCGTGCGATGGGGAATGAAAAGCGTGTCAATGAAGATGAAAAAACCGCATGGGGTGTAGGGCTTGGTGCCAAGTATGATGTTGTGCCGGGTACAACGCTCAAAGCCGATTACTATCATGTTAAAGGCGATAGCAGCTTTGTGTCTTATGCAAATACGGGTATGATTACCGCTGCAAATGGTGATTTATTACAAAGCGAATTTGATTCAATTTCAGTCGGTCTAACCCAGCAGTTTAATGACAAATTGCGTGGTACATTGGGTTATGGCTATATGAACTTTAGTAATGATCAAGACTATGTCAATGCACTAATCGCCTCAACTCCTGCGGATGCGACACAATCTAATGCGACCAAGGCTAATAAAGACTTATGGCAAGCGTGGGCTAACGTGTTCTATAGCCCAACCAAGCCTTTAAGTTTCGGTCTGGAATATGTCTATGGTGAACGTGAGGCATTAGGTGCAGCCACGAATGGCAGCACTAAAGGTAAAGATAACCGTATTAATGCGGTGGCTATTTACAACTTCTAAGACTTCTTTTGCATAAGATAGTCTGATCTGTAACAGAAGCGTGGATGAATTAATTCGCGCTTTTGCTATTTTGAAGAATGGTTTCTGCCAGCAGATTGACTGCATCTTCAATCTTGGCTGTCCATTCAAAGGAACAATTCAGTCGAATATAATTTTGACTAGCATGATCCGGTTTAAACAGGAGTGCAGGGGCAATTGAAATATGCTGTTGAAGCAATTGTTCATAGAGCTGTTGAGCATCGACTTCTTTGGGCAACTCAATCCAGAGAAAATAACCACTTGAATAATAGTAAATTTCACAGAGGGTGCCTAAACGCGCTTTGAGTTCCTGATAAAATTTCTTTTTATATTTTTCCAGATGCTGCCTTAAATGCCGCAAATGTTTTTCATAATAATGATGTGAAATAAATTCGACCAGCGCATTTTGCAGTAAGGGACTGACCGTTAAAGTACTCATGAGCTGTAAGTGCTGAATGGCATCGGAAAATGGGCCGGCATACACCCAGCCGACGCGTGCACCCATCCCCAGAGTTTTGGAAAAAGAAGAACAGTGCAGCACCATCTGATGCTGATCAAAATATTTAACGGGTAGCGGTTTGGATGAACCATAATTTAATTCCTGATAAACATCATCTTCGATTGAATACACCTGATATTCATACAAGAGTTCCGCAATTCTCTGTTTGATTTCAGAACTGACGGTAAAACCAATCGGATTATGGACATTCAGCATCAGCCAGCAAACCTTGATCGGATACTGTTTTAAAGCCTGTTCAAATGATTCCAGATCAAAGCCAAACTGTGGATGTTCTGGAATCGTAATCACCTGTAATCCCAGACGCTCGGCTGCCTGCCAGGCACCATAAAATATGGTTTGCTGTAGCAGGATAAAATCACCAGGTTGGGTTAAGGCCTGTAAAGATAGATTCAGTGCTTCTAGTGCACCAGATGTAATGACAATGTCATCCGGGTTGCAGGTAACGCCTTGTAATTGATAACGGTTGGCAATCAGTTGCCGCAAGTACTGATTACCAGGTGGCATATGATTCTGATTGTTATAACTGCTTTTTCTTTTGGCCTGCTGTGCCAGAATCTGCATAAATTTGGCATTATATAACAAATCCGCATTGGGAAAGGCAGACCCAAAAGGTACAATTTCGGCTGACTGAGTCGATTTTAAATAATTAAATACCACCGAGTTGATTTGAACTTTAGGATTTAAACCAATCTGGGCGGACTGTTTGCTATTGAGCAGCGCTTGAGTGTGTTCTGCAACGTAATAGCCTGATTTGTCTTTGGCATAGACCAGACCTTGCGCTTCAAGTTCCTGATAGGCATTGAGTACCGTCATCAGGCTATAACCAGATAATTGGGTCTGTTCGCGAAGTGAAGGTAATTTTTCATGTGCCTTCCATATGCCGTTTTCAATCATCTGACGAATATTCTGTGCCAGTTTTTCAGACTTATACATATATTTTCTTGAACTAAAACTGTTCTAATTATTTTGATTTATAGCATATTTTAAGATGCTCAATATAACAAAAGGAAGGAATAGGATTGTTGCCATTCTATTTTTTAAGCTTGAGTCTTGATGCACGACAATTAAAGTACAAATCAGGTCTCATATTTTCTGTGGAAATTTTATCTCTACATAAATTGTATTCCTATTTTATACGCCTCAGTCACTTGGCTTAATTTGTCACAATTCGATACTTACAAAGTTAGATTTCCTTGCTAAATTCGATCCACATGATGATAAAAAGTAAGTTACGGTTTAAGACACCGAGCCATCATGCAGCTATAACAACGATACGACAATACGGACCAATAACAAGCACAAAGGAGTGGAGAATGCTCGGAAATATGATGTTTCAGCCTTTACTGATCAGCAGCATGATTGAACATGCTGGACGCTATCATGCCGATACCGAGGTAATTTCCAGAAATACCGATACCAGTATTACAGTGACCAATTGGGGAGAAATTCATCAAAACTCGAAACGTTTTGCCAATGCATTACAACAACTCGGCTTGGCGCA
>SPVA01000043.1 GCA_013530545.1 Acinetobacter lwoffii | reverse complement strand
CAGAAGTGAAACCTCTTAGCGCTGATGGTAGTGTGGGGTTACCCATGTGAGAGTAAGTCATCGCCAGCTCATTATTCGAAATCCCCCTCCGCCAAGGCAGAGGGGGATTTTTTTATGCGCGGAATAATTGTCTTATATATGTCATATATAAATTTAACATCAACATTGCTCAATATTAGACTAGAGCAAGAACCAATTTTAAAGCGTAATAGGTTTATAGTTCCTTTATAGCAATGCATCCAATTGACGTCGAGCATGTTTAAATGCAGTTCTGAGTCCTTCTTCCAAAGTTGGATGATAAAAAGGTTTCTTTAAGATCTGATAAATATCCTGGTCAGCATCAATCATCCAGGCCAGTAAATGGGCCAGATGTTCTGCTTGGGAGCAAAAGAGTTCTGCACCAAGTAATTTACCTGATTTTTTAGCAATATAAACTTCTATTCCACCTGAGTTTTCTGCCAGAACCAGTGCACGTCCTTGATTTTCATAAGAGACGAATCCCCGAATAAATTCGATGTGTTGATCTTCCAGCTGTTTAAAACTTTTTCCGACAATCGCCATTTCAGGATGACAAAATACAATCGCCAATGGGATTAAGGCAGGAATAGGCTTTACATCCGGATAATTTAAACAGTTATAAACTGCCTGTTTACCCGCATGCGCGGCTTCATGTTGAATCGGCGCATCAGGTGCGGCATCACCGACTATAAATATAGGTAGGTTTGCAAGTTGTTTGGTTTCTTTATCGATAGGAAGGTTTTTGATGTCCTTGAATATTGAATTGAGTTGATCTAGACCTAAACGATCTATATTGCTTTGCCGACCTGTAGCACCTAAGACATATTCAACTTCAATACTCTTAGTCTGATCATTTTCTGTAAAGTTAATCTTTATTTTATCAGCTTGGATCTCAATCTCATCTGGTAAGGTTTTAAATTTGATATTGAGCTCTTTGCTGAATTGCTCTTGCGCCAGTTTTTGTAAGATTGGGCTAGTTAAAGCACCTACTTTTTGACTACGCGCAAACATTGTGGTTTGTACACCCAGGCGTTGCATGGCTTGAGCTAATTCAATTGCAATGATGCCACTCCCGATCACTGCTAAAGACTTAGGTAATTGGGAAAATTCAAATATTTCATTGGAAGTGATGAATTTGTCTTTTAATTTTTGCTTTAGAGTTTCATCAATATTGGGGCGTGAGCCTACAGCAACAATAAAGCTTTTGGCCTGATAAGATTGTCCATTGACTTCAACTGTATGCGCATCAATAAACTTTGCATGCCCAGAAACTTTATGTGAAGTTTCCCATTGATCTACGCCTTTTAAGGTTGCGCGAATGAAACGTTCTCTAAGGATATGCACACGTTGCATGACACCAGAAGTATCTACTACAGCATCATATTGTAAAGCGAGGTTGTTTGCGGATTGAATGTCATGCATACGATTTGCAGATGAGATCAGCAGTTTACTTGGCATACAGCCCACACGTGCACAGGTGGTATCCCATGGGCCATCATTAATAATTAAAATATTCTGGGTGTGTTTAATGGCTTTATTATAAGCACTGATTCCTGCAGTGCCTGCGCCAATGATGATGAGGTCGTGCATAAACTGCCTCCCAAGTCTCAAAAACTAAATATTTATATGTAAGATTTACAATGTTTCTGATGTAAATTATGTAACTAGATTGCTTATTTTTGCTAATTTGAGTAAATTTTGTTTAAAAGCCAAAAGCTATTTTTTTATGGCTGCTTAACTATTATATCTAGCGGGAATAATCATGAGTTTGTTTATAAATTTAAAAAAACTAGGGGTAAATACAACAGTTTTAGCAACGTCAATTTCTTTGGTTGCTTGTGGGGGGGGCGGTAGTGATGGATATTATGATCAGGGAAATAACAATCAGTCAGGTTCAGGCGGATCTAGTGAAACAGGAAATGAATCCACAAATAATACAGCGCAAATTCCTGAAAGTTTAAATATTGCTTTACAAGATCAAAATGGCCAAAGTACCGTCCAAGTTGTAGATAATTCTACAATCCAAATTGCAGTTCAAGTATTAAATGCGGATAAAGGTGGAATTTCTAGCAAAAATGTACGATTAGCGATTAATGATTCAGATAAGTTAGGCGTAACAAGCAAAAGTTCCTTAGTTGCTACAGCTGAAGATGGCATCGCTATTTTTGAGCTTAAAATTCCTTCGATTAATATTGAATCAGGTAAGGTGCAATTAACTGCAACTGTAGATGGCACACAAGTTAAACAGGTATATACCCTTAATATTAAAAAATCTAGTGTAATTGTTAGTGATTATACTCTAGATGTGCCACAAGGCCTTACGATTGACTTACCAAATGGGGCAGCTGAATTTTTTGTCCAAGTGACTGATCCAAAAGGTGGTTCTAAGCCAGGACAAACCGTTGAATTGTCTTTACCTGCTGAGTTACAAGGGTTGCTTGTAATTAGCAACGGATCATCTGTACAGACAGATAGTGAAGGTAAAGCAAATTTTAAACTTGTAGCAAATAAAAATTTAACTGCGGCACAAATTCAACAGCTTGTAGATACCTCTAAAACACTAAACTTTAAACTCATTGATGAGCATCGTGCAGAAAAGCAAGCAACTACGTCTCTAACATTTAAAGATATTGCAACAATTGTCGATAAACTTGAAATTATTAAGCCTGATGCACCGATTGCTGCAAAAAATGGCGAAGCACGTATTCGTGTATATGCCAAAAATTCCAATAAACAAGATTTAGCAGGTAAAAAAGTTCGCCTGGAGACCAATCAATCAGGTCGTGGTGTGACCTTGGATAAAACTGAAGCCATTACAAATGCACAAGGTTATGCGGAATTTATCCTAAAAAGTAATTCTGATACACCACTTGCTTTGAAAGATGAAGGAATTGAACTTAAAGCAACTTTCTTAGAGAACCCTGAGAAATTCGCGACCATTACTGTTGATGTTATTACTGCAGATGATAGTGCAACCGATCAAGAAGCTATTCAACGTTTAGAAATCGCTTCATCTTATAAAATCAATGCAATGTCTGATAGTGTTGAAATTAAGGTAAAAGCGATTGCGAACAATGGTCATGCTGCGAAAAAAGGTAAAATCAAACTTACCTTGAATAGCGAAGCTGTAGCGAATGCTGTTAAGTTAGAAGGCAGTAGTGATGGTGTTAACTTTGATTTAAATGAAAGTCAGTCTGTCGGCGCAGAGGGTTATGTCACTTTCAGAATTAAAACACCAGCATCGCAAACAGCAGCAGCTGTAGAAGCATTAAAGGCTTCAGGGATCACAGCGACGTTTACAACAGATAACGGTATTAGCAATAATATTAAAATTGTTGTTGAAGATAAGGCTGTTGCAACTGAAGCAGTTAAGTATCTCTTAATTGACCCAATCAATGAAAACTTTGATCCTACTAAGAATCAAGACATTACGATTAAAGTAAAAGCAATTGGTGAAAAAGGTGGCCCTCTTAAAAATGAAAAAGTATCAATTAAATCTTTACTTTCAGATGATCAGCTGAATAAGTTGAGTCTAAGTTTAAGTACAGCTGCTGAAGTTTTAACAGATGTAGATGGTTATGCAACGTTTGTTTATAAGTATCAATATAATAAATCTGCAGAACAGCAAGCGTTGGCTAAGCAAGGGATTACTTTTACATCCACGGCATTATCTAATCAAAAGACTCAAACAATTAAAGTTAACTTCAATACAAAGAGTGTCAGTGACAAAGTCAGCCTTGATTACTTTACTTTAGATACTGATGGTTTAGCTCAAATTGCACTTAATCAACAAACTGAAATTGTAGTGCGTACGCAAGCCTTTGGTGTTGATGGTGCAGTTCTTGCAAATCAAGAATTAGCTATTGGTATTGATGAAACTGCGATTTCAAATGGTGTTTCATATGCCACAGCAACTAAGCTTGTATCAGATGCACAAGGTAAAGTTGAATTTAAATTAAAAGTTGCAGCACGTAATTTAACTGAATTAAATACCTTAATTGAAAAAGGCCTAACTGTTGCAGTAGTGTCTTATCGTAATGATGGTTCTAAGCATTCAGTTACTCGTAAAATTGATTTAGTTTCAAACTCGATTATTGACACTGGAACGAGTCAAGTGGATTACCTTATGGTAGATCCAATCTTAACCCGTTTTGACTATACGCAAAATCAAGAAATTACCGTTCGTGTAAAAGCATTAGATGTCAATGGAAGCCCATTAGCAAAAGAAAAAATTCAATTAAAATCTGCCCTAACTAATCAGCAGATGCAGCAGTTAGGCTTAAGTTTTACGACCCAAGCAGAACAAATCACTGATGCATTAGGTTATGCAACGTTTAAACTTAGTTACCAGTATAACGAAACGCCTAAACAAGAAGAGCTGGCGAAAAAAGGTCTTAATTTCAATGCTTTGTCGAATGGTAAGGTCAGCAATATTCGCCTTAACTTTAAGGCTCCGAGCGATAGTATTGACTTAAGTTTCTTTACTGTTGATACAGATGGACAAGCCTTAATTTCGACCACTACAGATACACCGATCAAGATCCGTGTCAAGGCAATGGGTACAGATGGTAAGGTTTTAGCTAACCAACGTATTAGTATTGGTATTGATAATACTGCAGTTTCAAATGGCGTAACGTATGCAACCTCTAACAACCTAGTTACAGATGCATTAGGTAATGCTGAGTTCGTTTTAAATGCGAAACCAAAAAATAAAGATGAACTGAATGCATTGCTTGCGAGTGGTGTAACAGTCGCTGTTAAAGCAACTGCAAAAGATGGTTCTGAATATACAACGCTAAGAACAATTAAGCTTATTGAGCAAGAGCAAGCTTCACAAGTCTCTTCACTATTAATTGATCCGTTGCAAGCTGCATATGACTATACGCAAGATCAAACAATTCAAGTGCGAGTCAAGGCGATTGGTCAAGCAGGTCAATCTTTGCGTAATGAAAAAGTCAGCTTAACAACGGTCTTTAGTGCGCAAGAATTAGCGGACTTAAATATAAGTCTAGTCGGTGATGCGACGAAACTGACTGATGATTATGGTTACGTGACATTCACATTTGACTATAAATACAATGCACAGTCTCCTGCACAAAAGAAACTGCTAAATGGTTTTGAAATTACAGCAACTGCCAATGGAAAGACGAATAATACGATTATTAACTTTAAAGCACCTGCAAATGAACAAGAAATCAATCTTGATTATTTAGTGGTATCTACAGGTGGGCGTGCAGTTATCTCAACCGATCAACCAACAGAAGTGATGATTACAGCAACTGCATTGGCAACAAATGGTCAGACATTAAAAGACCAGACTGTGAAAATTGAATTGAATGAAACAGAAACCAATAGTGGTATTTCATTTAATTCTGCGACAGAAGTTGTGACCAATGCACAAGGACAAGCCACATTTAAAGTCAACATTGCACCAGAAAATGCATCTGAATTAGATGCATTGCTTGCATCTGGTTTGAATGTTCGTTTATCTGCACAGCGTGTAGATGGTTCTGCATACAAAGTATCAAGAAAAGTTGAACTTTATAAGTCAGAAGCAGAAGCACCAAGTGAAGTCGATTATCTGATCATTGATCCAATTAGTGTTTATGATTACAGTAAAAATCACACCATTGCGGTACGAGTGAAGGCGATTGGTGAAGATGGTAGCGCATTACGTAATGAAAAAATTACATTGCGTCCTGAAAACATCTCAAGTACAGAATTAGCGAAACTTAATTTGAGTTTAAATGGTGCTGCTGAGCAATATACCGATGATCAAGGCTATGCTGTCTTCGAATTTAGCTATAACTACGATGCACAATCTACAGAGCAAAAAAACCTTGCATTGAAAGGTGTAGCGTTATTGGCGACTGCAAATGGTAAAGAGCAACGCACGGTTATTAACTTTGCGGAAACTCAAACTAATACGCTTGATTTTCTTGTCATTGATATGATTGGTAAAGCTGTCATTGATACGGATGTAGAAACTAAAGTTGCGTTGTCTGTGCTTGCAAAAAGTACTGATGGTTCAGTTTTGGCGAATCAAAATGTTCAGATTGAATTAACCAATGAAAATGGTATTAATCTTCTTACAGCTTCGTCAGTAGCAACTGATGCAGAAGGTTATGCAAAATTTGAATTCAGTGTGCACCCAAAGAACCAACAGGAATTAGAAGCATTATTGGCAAATGGCGTAACAGTGAAAGCCTTATCTGCAGTTGCTGATGGATCTGTTCGTCAAGCTCAACGTAAAGTTGAATTAGTACAAGCTGAAGAGCAAGTTGAATCTAAAGTTGAGACTTTAGTCATTGATCCAGTATTAAACTCATTTGACTATACTCAAAGTCATAAGATTCAAGTACGCGTAAAAGCATTAGATGTCGATGGTGGTACGCTTAAAAATGAAAAAGTTGCGATCACCACGGATGTTCAAAATAAGTTAGCACAGTTGAACTTTAGCTTAAATGGTGCCGCTGAACAGTTTACAGGTGATGATGGTTATGCAACGTTTGTATTTGAATATCAATATGCAAATACCACAGTACAGCGTGATATCTTAAATGGTGTGACTGTAACAGCAACTGCAAACGGAAAAACGCAGACAGCAAAATTGAACTTTAGAGAGTCTTTGACTTCAGAAGCTTTAGATTATATCTCTATTGATACAGATGGTTATGCTGCGATCGAAGAAAACGTACAAACTGATATTACAGTTAAGGTACGTGCAATAAATGTGGGTGGTACAGCACTTGCTAATCAAGATGTAACGATCAGCTATAATGAACAAGCGCATAAGAATGGTATTTATTTACTTGATCCAACAGGTGCGAACATTGGTGCGCAAACCTTTGCACAAAAAACTGATGCTGATGGTTATGTGACCTTCACCTTTAAGGCATTGCCACGTAATAAGGGCGAAGTTCAAAACTTGATTAGCGACCTTGAGTCAGGTGATTTACAGGTTACATTAACAGCTAAACGTGCTGATGGTTCGAATTATGAAGCTTCTCGCCGTATTGATTTAAGAGCTCCTGATGTTGAATCTACACCTGCAGAGGTTTTAATTGATCCAATTCTGCAAGCATTTGATTATTCAAAAGATCAAAAAATTATTGTACCAGTAAAAGCGTTATCTGCTGATAAGGGTGCTTTACAGGGTGCAAAAGTTACGATTAATACACCGGATTTAACCCTAGAGCAGTTAAAAACAGCACAATTCACTTTAACAGGTGAAGCAACTAAGCTTACTGATGCCAATGGTTACGCTTATTTTGAGTTTGAATATAAAGTTGCAGGTACTCAAGAGCAGATTAAGTTGGTAAGTCCAGGTGTTCGTATCACGGCGACAACCAGCAATGGTAAAGCTGCTGTTCAAACCTTGAACTTTAAATCACCAAATGCCGGGCAGATTCTAGATTACTTTACCTTAGATGCATCTGATTATGTTGTTACATTGGGTGTGAATACACCTAAGACGATTCAGGTGACAATTAATGCGAAAGATACACAAGGTAAGGCTTTTGCAAACCAAGTCGTTTCACTTGGGTTAAATGAAGCTGCTTTAAGAAGTGGTGTAAGTTTTGCTTCACCATCTCAAGTCATGACAGACAGTAATGGTCTTGCAATATTTGAAGTAACGATTAATCCTCAAAATCAAGCTGAAATTGAGAATCTAGCTGCAAATGATTTGGAATTTACTGCGACTGCACGACGTGCTGATGGTTCTGCATACACGTTAGTTCGTAAAGTTGAATTAGAGAAAGCCACTGTGGTTTTACCAGACTTAGCAGATCTTGTCTTTACGACAGTTGATGGTGACCCATTAGATACAATTTCTGTTCTCGGTGGTGAGACTCGCGTCAAAATTACAGCAGTTGATGAAAAGGGTAATCCTATTCCAAATACACCAATTGCAATTGCTTTATCTAGTCTCACTTCTAGTCGTGTGTCATTAAGCAATATACCAACTCAAACGAATAGTGATGGTGAAGCTGAATTTACCGTGACCGTAGCCGAGGGCGTTTATGATGCTAGTTTGATCAAAAATGGTATTGTCTTTGCCGTAGTTGGTACGAACTTAAATAATGGCGATCGTTTACAGCAAACAAGTGTAATTAGTATCACCGCTCCAGCAAATGCTTTAAATCCGCGTTTAACATCAGATGTAAAAACAGTGACAGCTGGGCAAACAGTTAAAGTGTATGCAGCTGTTAAAGATGAAATGGGGATTAATACTGCAGCTGGTACACCAATGCGATTGACTCTGAATCCAGAAGCGATAGCTGCAGGTATTAAGCTGAGTGCTGACGGAGTGGTAATACAAGGAAATGGTTCAGTGCCAATTGACTTAATTATTCCACAAGGTATTACATCTGCTGCTTTAGAATCTATTGTAGTAACAGGAACTATCCGTGATCCACGCGGTAATGAAATTCAGACGAAGCTAAATTTTGCTGTTCAAGATATTAGTAATCCTTATCACTTAACTATTGATAGTAGTCGTGTGTCATTAAGTTCAGCAGGTGATAGTGCATTTGTGACGGTTAAACTTCTTGATAAGAATCAAGGCGGTGTTGCGAATGAAAAAGTTAGCTTAGCTATTGCTGATCCGCGAAATGCGACTAGTATTAAAGGGGCTTCACAGCTCATTACTAATCAATTTGGTGAAGCTGTATTTGAAGTATCGATGAAATCACTACAAGGTACATTAGTATTACCAGTTCTACCAATCGAATTAACGGCAACCCATACCACTGCAACAGGTGCTTCAGTAAGTCTACCTGGCAGTATTCAAGTGCACTCACCAACAGTTTTAGCGCCAGAATTGGACTTAAAAATTAAAGTATCTAAAGATAAGTTAAATGTCCGTGGTGATTCTTTCGAAGTATCAGTATTGGTAGTAGACTTAGATGGTTCAAGTCAAGCTGGTAAAGCAGTTACATTAACAATTCCTCAATATAATCAAAATGGTGCATATATTCATGGCGCATCTACTATTGAAAGTGATGAGAATGGTTGGGCAAAATTTTCAATTGTAATTGATGAAAGTTTACGTAATCCAACCTATGACTTCGTTGCTGCTGATTTACGTGTAGAAGCTGTAGTTAAAGATACGCAGAATACAGAGCGACGTGTACCGCATGTGATTGATGTGGTAAATTCCGAAGTGCCAGTAACGATTGGTTCTATTGCGGTTAATTTTAATCCAACAGAGCTTACATCAACAGGTAACGGTATTTATTATCAAAAAGAAGGTTCTGTTCAGCTGGTTGATGTTGATGGGAAGCCAGTGGCAAATCAGGATGTGGTTTTAGATATTCGTCCAACTTCTTATGTTTTAGGTGAATGGAAATATGAAATTCAGAAAGATGCATGGAAAATAGTTGAGCAACCTGGTGTCGATGTGGATGGCAATCCTATTACCTTAAAAGTTAAAGAACTAGATGCGGTTTATCCATTTACGAATCTAAAAGGTTGGATTAAACCAGGTGATTATTATTATCCATTAGTAGGTACAATACCTGCACAAGTTCAAGATACAAACTCAGCAACGACATGTACGGTGGATCCAACAACAACAACTTGGATGGCTAATGGTCAGGCATTACGTGTGGTTCGTTTCTTAGGTGGTACAGCAAATAATAGTACGACTCACCCATATACCACGACCTATCGTACAGATAGTACTGGTCGGTTTGACTTCATCATTGAATATCCAAAAGCAAATGCTCATTGGATCGCAGTAGAAGTAGGAGCGAAAACTACACTTGCACAAACACCAACTAGAGGCTATACAACATTAACATTGCCAAGTTTAAGTAGTGATTATGCTGCTGATGGAAGTTATGCACCTAACCGCGTAAGTCCATATACAACATGTGTCAACTAATAATCTTATCTGACGAAAAAACAGCGCTTCGGCGCTGTTTTTTATGGGGGTTGAAATTTAAAAACTTAAATCGACGTCCCTACACTCACACCCACAGTCGGCTTCAAATTCATTGAACTACAACCGAAAAAGTTCAAGCTCAGACATAACACGACCAAAATTTTATTCATGAATCAATCCTTGAGATTTCGCCTGATTGAACAAAGCGGCTGAACGAGTGCCACTACGGCAGACCATCAAAATCGGCTTTGGCAACTCATTATAATATCGAGCAAACTCTTCAATATTGGCTTGAGAAATTTGGCCACTCACTACAGGTTGATAAATCACACTCACTTGAGATTTTTCCGCAATAGAGCGTAATTGACTCACCGTGACATTATTGCCAGTTTCCTGATCCGGCCGATTGACAATCACAGATTTGAAACCTTGCTGAATCAATTGCTGAAACTTGCTTGGTGTCATTTGACCCGTGACACTCACCATAGAGGTCAGCGCACGGCTAAGATCATTTGCAGCAAAAACAGGTGTAATACAGCTAAAACAGGTTACCAGTACCACACCTTTCCAAAACGACTTAGTCATCCAGCAGGTCCATCTGTTTTGCCAGCTGATATAAATTATTCGAGCGGTTTCCAGTACGACAGAACATCAAGATCGGTTTTGGTAACTCATTATAATGATTGGCAAAAGTGCGTACATCAAGCTCCGTAATCTGACCGGCTACTACTGGTTGGAATACATAATCCAGACCGGCATTGCGTGCAGCTTCCTCGATTTGTGCACTGGTTGGCTGCTCGGAACCACCTTCCATGTCCGGACGGTTGTTGATAATCGATTTAAAACCTTTCTCAACCACTTGAGTTACGTGTTCTGGACCAATTTGACCAGCAAAACCTACATTTTCGCTCATGACGCCACTCCATCATTTCATTTATATCGATATGCTTTATGATAGCATTAAGCTGAAAACATGCTGAACCTGTTCTGAAATTTTTATAAATGATGATAACCATAAGATAACGCAATGGAGCGCGTATGCAGGCTTATACAGTTGAACCACTGTATGTCAAAAGCGGTCAGGAAGTGATTGCTGCAGATTTTTATCGGCCTAAAAATATAGAAAAACCGGCCGTAATCCTGATGGCTCATGGTCTGGCTGCCTTACGTCAATTTAAACTGGTGCAATATGCCCAGCGTTTTGCCAGTGCCGGCTATGCGGTGGTTTTATTTGACTATCGCTATTGGGGCGGCAGCACTGGGCGTCCACGTGAACTGGTGTCGATCAATGCCCAGCTCGATGACTGGCGAACCATGATCAGACATATTCAGGAACGCAAATCGATTGACAGTAAACGGATCGTGCTCTGGGGTACGGCCTTAAGTGGTGGGCATGTATTGACACTTGCAGCAGAGCTGAAAAATATTCAGGCGGCGATGGTACAGGTGCCTTTTGTCGATGGGGCTGAAAGTGCCCAACTATATCCTTTACAGCAACTCCCCAAGGCGCTTAAAGTTTCCAGTCAGGATTATATGGGGGCCAAGGTTGGTATGGCACCAAAAACCTTACCTGTAGTTGATCCGCATGAGCTATGTTTTATGCCGACACAGGACAGTTATGAAGGTTATCTGTCGATTGTCAATCCGGATTATTACTGGAGTGGTCATATTCCTGCACGGGCATTCTTTAAACTGATGCGCTATCGACCGATTCAGGAAGTCAGAAAGATTAACATTCCAGTCCTGTTTATTGCGGCAAAACTGGATAGTCTGATTCCCATTGAATCCAGTCGTGAAGCTGCGACCAATATTGCACCATTTGTGCAATATCATGAGTGGAATATCCGGCATTTTGATATTTATCATGGGGAATGGTTTGAAAAAGCAGTTTCGACCCAATTAGAATTCTTACATCAACATATTGGAGTGCGCTAGATGATTATTGTATGTCCGGAATGTCTGGCCAAAAACCGTGTCCCTGAAGATAAACTCACTGCCAACCCTGCTTGTGGTCAATGTCATCAAGCCCTGATTCCACTGGTACCAATTGAGCTGAATGAGCAGAATTTCAGCCAGTTTGTCACGCATAGTGACTTGCCAATCCTGATTGATCTCTGGGCAGAATGGTGTGGTCCCTGTAAAATGATGGCACCGCATTTTGCGACTGTCGCCCAGCAATATCCAAATGTGGTTTTTGCAAAAATTGATACAGAAGCGAATCCTCGCTTAAGTTCGGCATTTAATGTTCGCAGTATTCCGACGCTGGTGTTGATGAATAAAAGCAACGAAATTGCTAGAATAAGCGGTGCATTACGGTCAAGCGAGCTGCAAAAATGGCTTGATCAGCAGTTAAATACCCAACCCTAATTCAAATGCCTGGAGTGAAAGTGTCAGATTCTCAAGTAAGACCAGAGGGGATTCTTTCCCTACAGACGATCGCAATGCCTGCAGATACCAACTGGAGTGGTGATGTCTTTGGTGGCTGGATCGTTTCACAAATGGACTTGGCAGGCGCGATTCACGCAGAACGATTTTCAAAGGGACGTTGTGCCACGATTTCGATTAACCAGATGACTTTTCTGGTACCGGTAAAAGTCGGAGACGTGATTAGTTGTTATACCAAAATTCTCAAAGTTGGCAAGACATCTATCCAGATGGAAATCGAGGTTTGGGATAGCCATGATGATTCACGCCCCCCAATTCGGGTAACTGAAGGTGTGTTTACCTTTGTTGCTGTAGATGTCAAAGGCAACAAACGTCTGATTCCAGAAGAAGCGAAACAGAAGCTTTTAGAATCGCAAACAGCACAATGATGACTTGAAATAAAAAATCCCAGATTTAATGTCTGGGATTTTTTTGTCTAAAAGAAGAAATTATGATTTCTTGAGCTGGCTCTTGGCAATCCAAGCCCAGAGCATTTCACATTGAATGGGGGCTTCACCTGATTCATCCGTAACGGTGACCTGAACCAGGGTTTCACCTTTATCCGAGTTTTGCATCAGGGCTTGCTGCTCCGACGTGAGCGTAGCAACAGCAGTCATGGCACCGCGTGTCGGGCGCTTAAAATCAACCTTTAAGCTTTTGATCAGTACAATTGCTGTATCCGGAACATTCATTGCCGTCACAAAGCCGGTCGCTGTTTCTGCCAGCAGGGCCATTGCACATGCATGGATTTGTCCGATATGGTTCTGCATGGCTTTATGATTGGCCATACTTACTACCACTTTGGACGCACTCATTTCCTCATAACGAATCTTGGCAGAGCCGACCATCGGGACCACCCGGCCAAAAGTTTTACTTAACAAAGCAGTACGAATGCCTTGCGGTAATCGTGCAGTGGCTTTGACTAATCTGGCTAATCGGTTGTTCTTTGCCATAATTCCTTCTACAGACGTTGCTGTCTTAATCTTTAAAGTTATTGAACTGTAAAGGCAAACCAAATTGCTGTTCTTTCAAGAATGCCATTACTTGCTGCAATGTATCGCGTTTTTTATCAGTCACACGAATCTTGTCGCCCTGAATAGAAGATTGCGCCTTAATCCCACTTTCTTTAATGGCTTTATTAATTTTTTTTGCGGTATCTGAGTCAAGACCATCTTTAAGCTTGATCACCTGAATCACATTTTTGCCAGAAGCTGTCATTTTTTGTGGGTCAAGCGCCTGAATATCGACTTTGCGTTTAAAGAAATGACTTTCCAGCATGCTATAGACTTGTTCACACTGGAAATCACTTTCAGTCGAGATTTTGATTTCCTTGTTTTTTTCATTCAGTTCAATAGAAACGTCCTGACCACGGAAATCAAAGCGGGTCGCGATTTCTTTTTGGGTGTTTTGAACTGCATGATTTACTTCAAAAATTTCTAATTCAGAAACAATATCGAAAGAAGGCATAGTTTAGACCTTTACAAAGGGAAAGAATATCTGAGATGCTAGGGATGTTTTCTTCATTTGCCAAGTGTTGTTTACATCAAAGGAGTGCGCAATGATCCGTAAACAAGAAATTACAACATTTGAGTTCCCAGAAAATGCAATTATCTGGGATGTACGCGATTCAAGTGCTTTTGCTGAAGCACACGTGAAAGGGGCGGTGAATCAGCCCATTAACGATCTTTCAGCAGAAAGCCTAACTCAGGTGTCAGCGGATCAACCCATTTACATCTTGTGTGGTGGGGGCAGTAAAGCTCCACGTGCTGCGGAAAAACTAGAGGGTTTTGACAGCTCACGTGAATATGTCATTCTGATGGGTGGTACTCGTGCTGCCCGTGATGCAGGCTTACCGCTTGAACAGGGTGTATAAGCATTCTGTCAAAAAAAGCGCCGCAAGGCGCTTTTTTAATGGGTGAGATTTAATGCCTCCCAACCTCCCTTTTCTAAAGGGAGGAGCTACATCTATTCTATTTATTCATAAAAGTAGAGAAAAGTCCCCCCTTTTTTAAAGGGGGATTTAGGGGGATTCATTCAAAATAGTAATTAAATTTGTAGTTTAAAATACGGTTTCTTCATTTTCACTTTCTTTTGAAAACGAGTCACACTGAGTTTTTTTACTAAACTGGATGGCACCGGACAGGCTTCACCGAGAATCTGGGCTGCCAGAATTTCACTGCAGAGCGGCGCAAACAGAAAGCCTTTAGAACCGAGACCGGCAAAGCTGTAAATTTCCTCATCCGCTTTCATTTTACCGAGCAAAGGGAAATAATCCTGACTTTGCGCGCGTACCGATGCACGGCCTTGCCAGGTATCGGTAGAAGCTAATGACTGTGCATATTCTGGGAATACACTGTGGATCAATTCGTAGTTGTGTACATGGTCTTCTGCTAACACTTCGATATCATCTCGACCTGGATAGAAAGAAGCGCCCAAGATCAGATGTTCAGCATCCAGTTGCATACAATAACCGCCGTAACTATAGGCAATATTTTGACTTAAAGGCTGGGCTTGATTATTCATCCAGCTGACCTGTCCGCGAATCGGTTTCAGAGCTGGATAATCTGCAAAGAATTGTGCTGTTTCTCGCGCAGTACAGACAATGACATGATCAAATTCACCTAGATCCTGTTCATCTGAAAATAGCTGAGGTTTTGTAGCCGCTTCAATATGGCTAATTTTGGCCTGTTTATATCGGATATTTACATTCTGTAGAATTTCATCACGCAATTGATGAGGAGAAACCGCGCCAGCTTCTAGTAATTTTAAACTTGGAAATGCAGTTTGAAGCTCTTGCGACTCTGTATCTTGTACAGCAAGAATTTCTTCAGGATATTCATCTGCCAATCCTAAAAGCTGTTCAGGATTTTTTAAGGCAAGCTGATTGACCTGAATCGGGCGGAAAGCTTTAAATTTTTGGTAATGATTTAAGGCATGTTGCCAGGCCAATGTCATCAGATGTTCAGCACTTTGCTCAACCGGACAGAGTTTGGGATTGAGCAAAGCCAGTGGATTGCCAGAACCTCCTGAGAGTGGCGCTGACTGGTCGTAAATCGTGACTTGATGA
This sequence comes from Acinetobacter lwoffii, assembly GCA_013530545.1. Classification (GTDB taxonomy): domain Bacteria; phylum Pseudomonadota; class Gammaproteobacteria; order Pseudomonadales; family Moraxellaceae; genus Acinetobacter; species Acinetobacter lwoffii_G. The sequence continues at coordinate 62,407 of SPVA01000043.1, read as the reverse complement.
CCACGTTGAGCGAATGCCCAGGCTGTACTTAAACCGGCGATTCCAGCGCCAATCACAGCGATTTGGCTAGGTCTGATATTGGTCTCTGTATCTCGCTCAGTTTTTTTTTGAGTGATTTCTTGTATTAATGAACTTTCAGTCTCTTCAGCCGGATTCCAGATCGCTTTCAGCATTTCACGCTTATGCTTAAAACCACGTGGACGGGAAATTGAAATCCCATGATTTTTTAAGCCACGTTTTAAAACGCCAGCAACACTGAAAGAGGCGAAAGTTGTCCCAATCTCGGATAAACGTACAATATTATTTAAAACATTTTCTTCCCACATGTCCGGATTGCAGGAAGGCGCAAAACCATCCAGAAACCAAGCGTTCACCGGCGCAGTTTTTTCAATCACCGGGAAAACATCATGTGCATCACCCAGCCATAGATCCAGACTGAATCGTTCTTTAGGAAAACTGAGACGATGACAGCCGGCAATTGGCATCGGATATTGAGAGATGAGTTGATCAGCTAAAGGCTTGAGTTCTGGCCAGGCATTTAAGGCCCGAATCAGATCAACTTTGGAAAGAGGAAATTTTTCAACTGAAATCGCATGCAGATGACTGTGATTATCCGGACGCACCTGTTGCCAGAGCTGCCACAGCGCCAGAATATTTAAACCAGTACCAAAACCCGTTTCACCGACACAGAAATATTCAAAAGGTTTTAAATCTGCCAGACGCGTCGTGAGATCATTGCCATTTAAAAAGACATGCCGGGTTTCCAGCAAGCCATTGTCTTTGGAAAAATACACATCACCAAATTGCTTGGACACAGGCACATCAATGCCATCCACCAATTGCCAATCCAGATCGGCAGTTTGAATTGCGTGCGACAAAACGGGTACAACCTTAAAGATATCGGGAAGGGCTATAGCTTACCATTGACGACGACGTTTGGTATAAACATAGCTCGCAATTAGGAAGCCGAGCAATACACCGACAGCCAATGTTGCTGCACCGTAGAGGAACATCTGCGCACTGCGTTCACTTTGCAGCACCTGTACCTGAACGCCCAGGTTGTCATTCTTGAGCTGCAATTCCTGATTTTGCGATAGTGCTTCCAGATTGGCTTTTTCCAGTTGCTGCAAACGGGTGGCCTGATCTTTGACCAAGGCTTTGACCTTGGCCTCTTGCTGGGCTTTCAGCTTGGCGATTTCTTCTGCAGTTAAAGGTTTATTCTCGGCAGGTGGCACTGGCTGGGCAGAAGTCGCTACGGCAGGAATAATGGCAGGTTTCGGCGTAGACTGGGTTTGGGCAGTCGCCGCTGTCCCTTGAGGTTGTGCTGTCTGATTTTCCTGAATCACAGGAGCAGGCGCAACTTCGACTGCCCATACTGGAGAAATCATAAAACATAGGCCAATGATACTGGCAGTAACAACACGCATGAACCTTATCCTTGAGGGAATGCTTTATTGAATGGTTTGACATCGATGTGTTCGTACACACCTTCTTTTAAGAAAGGTTCATCCTGTAGCCATGTGTCCAGCGCTTCACGACTGTCAAAATCGACAATAATGGTACTGCCATAAAAACCGGCCTGTGGATTGGCCGGATCTTTAGGCATGGCACCTGCAACAATCAGGCGGCCTTCAGCATTTAACTGTTCCAGACGTGCAAGATGTTGTGGACGAATCGCGAGGCGTTTTTCAACTGTACCTTCCCGATCGGTACAGCTAACGACGAATAATGGCATGATGACTCTCAATCGTTTGTAGTTGGACTTATTCAGCGGTCTTAAAGTATTTGCGCAATACAATAAACTGAATAATGATAAAGGAAAACATCACGATCATGTCACCGAATGCGGTAAATTCGCCCCAATATTTTCCATCCATCCACAAATAGGCGAAAAAGGTATGCAGAAATGACATCAGTACGAACATGGCAACCCAAGCATAGTTCAGCTTGAACCAGCCTTTTTCACTTAGATTGAATACTGGACCAAATAACCGCTGGATCAGAGGCTTTTTATCCTTGCTAAACCAAGGGGACAGGAAGAATACACCTGCAAAGACCAGATTCAATAACACGGCTTTCAGACGAATATAGAAATCATCGCTGAGGATCAGAGTGATGCCACCAAAAATTACCGTCATAAACAAGACAATCCATTGCTGCTTGTCCAGACGGAATTTTTGTATGACAAATAACGCACCATAGACGACCAACATGGAAATAATCAGACCTGTGGTTGCAACAAGAATATTATTATTGTCGACACCCCCCGCAGAACCGATCAATTGCAGCAATTGATGGTCAGTGTCTTTTGGATCTACAGTTTTATATAAATAAAAGAAAATAATGAGTGGCACAAAGTCTAAAAGTGCTTTCATGTTAGAGTATCTAAATCTGATCAAATAAATGTCATAGTATAGAGATGCACGGCGTAGATTTACATACACATAGTAATATTTCTGATGGAACTTTCAGTCCTCAGCAATTGGTCGAAGCGGCTGTGGAAAAACTCGTCCATACTTTGGCCCTGACGGATCATGACACCATGGACGGTTTGGCATTGGCTGAGGAAGCCGCTAAAAATCATGAGATTAAGATCATTTCCGGGGTGGAAATATCCAGCCAGTGGTCACGTCCTGCCACCAAAAAAAACTATGGCGTGCACATCGTTGCCCTAAATATGCAAAATCCTGAGCCTTTACAAAAAGCCCTCAATCAGCAAAAGAAAATCCGGGCTGAACGCTCTAAACAGATTTGTGATCTGCTGCTTCCTTTAATTGGTGAGGATATTTATGCTGATGTACTGGCCAAAGTCGACAATATCCCTGATCGGGTGACACGGACGCATATTGCCAAAACGCTGGTAGAAAAGGGGATTGTGACCCGCCCGCAACAGGCTTTTGATAAATACATTAAGGAAGGCAAGAAAGCCTATGTCAAATTTGATGGCTTGAGTCTTGAAGACACGATTCAGGTGATTCATGAAAGTGGCGGCTTCGCCGTGCTGGCACATCCGACCAAATATGATTTATCTGCGACCAATATCCGCTACCTGATCGAGATTTTTGCCAAGTTTGGTGGAGATGCGGTGGAACTACCACCGACGATTGAGCCGGCATCAACCCGGCAGATGGTCGATCGGATGATTGCGGAACATGATCTGAAAGTTTCGATTGGCAGTGATTTTCATGGCGATCATATGCCCTGGATTAAACTGGGTAATGTCCCGAGTCTTAAATTGGGGCAGGTCGGGATTTGGGAGAGTTTTGTTTAGTCATTCCTTTACCTCGATTTTTTTCATTTGAGAGAGGATTTTCCCTTCGCTACTAATAGTAAAGGGCGAAGAGAGAATTATAAATTATAGCAAATTATGATCTTTGGCCTGAATCGGCGGTGGCGTCGGTTTGCCCAATGTTCCTAACAGTTCAATTTCAATCGTACGTACCATCGAGTCTAGTGGCAAGTCATTACTCTGGGTACCGAAAGGTTCCTCAATTTCTGAGCTTAGTGCATCCAGTCCCAAAAAGGTATAGGCCAAAATTCCAACCAGCAAAGGCGTAAACAGACCAAGCGTTGAACCCAGACTGAAAGGCAAAATAAAACAGAAAAAATAGACGGTACGGTTGAGCAGAACCGAATAGGCAAAAGGCAAAGGCGTTGTCGCAATCCGGTCACAACCGGTCTGGACAATACTTAGTTCTGCTACATGATTATTCATCTGCATATAGATGATGTCGGAGATTTCACCTTCTTTGAGCGCCTGCATCAGCTCCCATTGAATCAGGCTTAAGGTATATTGCGGCGCATTAGCCTGCTGATAAAGCTGGGTCACAGCCTGCTGGCTCATACCACTGGTTTCAACCAGTTCAGTTGGATTGGCTGTCTGGTGGCGTAAACGATCGCGGAGTACATTGGCAAAGACAATCACGTGCTGAATCACACGTTCACGGCGACCTTGAGACAGCATCCTGCAATCACGGTCAAAATGACGTGAATTGGCAATCAAAATACCCCAAAGTTTGCGCGCTTCCCACCAGCGGTCATAACAGGCTGAGTTCTTAAATCCGAGAAAGATCGACAGCACCACTCCAATCAGGGTAAAGCCGACCAGAGGTAATTCTGGAAAATGAAAATAACCAATATGTGACAAGCCACCAATGATGGCTGACATCAGCATCACCACGCCTAAAGGTGGCAAAACTTTAGGTAAAATCGTCCCCCGCCAGGAAAACAGCAGTTTAAAAACAGTCGGCTGGTCACGTACGATCATTTATTGGAATCATCACAATTTTTTTCATGATCTTGTGGAGTTGTGCCTGCTTTGTCAAGTGCTATTCAATACTGCATTTCCGGTTTGATGAGTTGCTGCTCAGCAAAGGAAAAACTACCCTCTAAAGCAATGATGCAATGGTCAATTAAATGGATATCTACCAGTTGGCAAGCCTGTTGAATCTGGCGGGTCAACACCAGGTCAGCCTTGGAGGGAGAGGGCCGACCCAGCGGATGATTATGTGCAATGATAATTGAGGTCGCCTGCTGGCTAATGGCATAACGCAGCAATTGATTAATAGAAATATCACATGCATTCACTGAGCCATAAAACAGTTTTTTAAAGGCAATTTTTCTTAAACTGGCATCTAGACACAGCACGGCAAACACTTCCTGAGTTTCACCGAGCAGCTCAAAACGTAAGTAATCTCTCAGCCGTTTGGAATTGGTGAGTTCCAGCGCATCCTGTTTCAGGTGCTCGGCAATGTAACGCCGTCCGAGTTCCTTGACGGCCATCAGTTGGGTATATTTACTGATGCCCATACCATGAAACTGGCTGACTTCCTGTAAAGGTGCATCGAGCAACGCAGTCAAATGACCAAAATGCTGAATCAGCAACCGCGCCAGATCAACTGCCGAATGTTGCTGAGAACCGGAGCGCAGAAAGATGGCCAGTAGCTCGGCATCGGACAGACTTTCTGCGCCATATTGAATTAAGCGTTCTCGCGGCCGTTCTTGTTCTGGCCAGTTTTTAATAGAAAATTGCATAGTTATTAGACTTATTTATTATGAATTATCAGTTTTCCCGCAAGCCGATCTCTTGGGAATGCGATTATTTAATGCTATTGTGAGCCCCACTGCAACAGCAAGGTAATCTGTTCGTGAGCTTTGATCTAAGTGTAATTCCTCATAAAAATATCATTTTGGCCGTCACTGGCGGCATTGCTGCCTATAAAAGTGCAATTCTGGTCCGCCGTCTAAAAGATGCCGGATTTGATGTGCGGGTCGTGATGACTCACGGCGCACAGGCTTTTATTACACCTTTAACTTTTCAAGCCTTATCGGGCAATCCCGTACATACCGAATTGCTGGATACTGAAGCAGAAGCCGGCATGGGCCATATCGAGCTGGCACGTTGGGCAGATCTGTTATTGGTAGCACCGGCCAGTTGTGACACCCTGGCAAAGTTTGCCGCAGGTCTGGCCGATGATCTACTCAGCACTTTATATCTGGCGACGAAAGCACCCGTCTGGGTGGCGCCTGCCATGAACCAGCAAATGTGGGCAGCCAAAGCAACGCAGCGTAATCTTGCGACACTGATCGAAGATGGTGTGCATGTGATCATGCCGGATGCTGGTTCACAGGCTTGTGGTGATGTAGGTTTGGGCCGGATGCCTGAGCCGGAAGATTTAGCCCGACAGGTGACTGAATATTTTCATAAAGCTCAACGTGCGATTGCGGAAAAATTTGGCCTGCTTGCAGGTAAACAGGTCACGATTACTGCAGGTCCGACCCGCGAAGCGATTGATCCGGTGCGTTATATTTCCAATCATAGTACCGGAAAAATGGGCTTTGCACTGGCTGCAGCCTGTTATGCGGCCGGAGCCAATGTGACCCTGATTGCAGGGCCGGTCAGTCTGGACACCCCAAATGGCGTGAAACGTAAGAATGTTTCTTCTGCCGTGCAAATGCTGAATGAAAGCATGCAAATGCTGGAAAATGGGTGCGATATCTTTATTGCGACAGCTGCAGTAGCTGATTATCGTGTGGCAGAAGTGGCCGAGCATAAAATCAAGAAAGCCGGAGATGAACTGAATGTGGCGCTGGTGAAAAATCCGGATATTGTCGCCACTATAGCCCAACAGGAAAAACGGCCGTTTATGGTCGGTTTTGCTGCTGAAACCCGTAATATTGAAGAATATGCTGCCGGAAAGCTGGTCGCGAAAAAGCTGGATATGATTGCCTGCAATGATGTTTCACGTGCGGATATCGGATTTGCTTCGGATGAAAATGCCATGACAGTATTCTTTGCCGAGCATTATCAGCTGGATAAACGTGATCTGGAAAAAGCCTCCAAGCAGGAGATTGCCCAGCAATTGATCGAAGCTATTCATGATGCCTTACATCGTGATCCATCCAGTGATGATGATTTTTAAAACGATCTGTATCGAAAAAGCCCTGAATCCATCAGGGTTTTTTTATGGCTGATTTTTTATCATTAATTCAAAAAAAACTATAGAAACCATAAATATTTAGTCTTAATCGAAGCACTGACTGTTTATTGTTTTTGCAAAAAAGCATAAAATAGGTCACAGAATAAGCAAAGATAAAAATACTGCATATATCAGCTATAAGCAGGAAGTGGAAAGAAAAAAGAGGGGGCGCTATGAAAAAAATCATGATGTTATGGATGGTCGCCTGTCTGGCTGGATGCAGTTATTTTGTTTCAATGGATGAACTGGCCAGAAATATTCAAACGCAGATGCAACGTGAGTTTAATTCCAATCTAGATTATCAACACTATCGTTTTACCGTGAAAAAGGTCAAAATTGTCCAGCGTCAGGGGAATGAGTTTCAGGCCATTTCTTATCTGAATTATCAAGGTGAGGAATATCCCATTCATGTGAAAGTCTTTAAGGTGGATGGCGGGTATAGTTGGTCGATTGAAGATGATGCCTTTGCTTTTATTGATGAAATTGAAATTGAAAATTATCGTCAGCAACTGGATCGGGAATTACAGCAACTGGCCTCAGCCTTGGATGATCTGGAGCCTGTAGATGAACCAAACCAGACTATCTCCGGCTCTCTGATCACACCAGTGGCTGAACCCGCATTACAAGATGTTTCTTATCAGGAAGAGCCGATTCCGGTCGGCAATATCACGGCGTATACGCAATAACTCATGCGCAATCGCTATAAAAAAGCACCGATCATCGGTGCTTTTTGTATTTAAGATTCAACCTGTTGATGTTCGCGAACATAATCTTCGGTACGCTGCATGGCTTCCTGAATATTAAAGAGTGCAGTTTCTACATCTTTCAAGGTTTTGGCATTCCCACCGCTTAGCGCCTGACGCCATTTGCGTGCACCCGGCAAGTTCTGGAATAGTCCCAAAATATGACGGGTAATAATCGACAACGGTGCACCTTCTGCCATACGCTGGGCTATGTACGGCATCATTTTTTGCATAATCTCAAAACGGTCTGGTGCATCCAGATTCCATAACTGGCCCAGCTCAGCCAGTAAGTAAGGATTATGATAGGCTTCGCGGCCAATCATCACGCCATCCACATGTTTGAGATGTTCCAAGGTTTCAGCATAGGTTTTAATTCCGCCGTTGATCTCGATCAGCAGATCAGGGCGATCCTGTTTTAAACGGTAGACATCTTCATAACGTAGGGGTGGCACGTCGCGGTTTTCTTTAGGTGATAGGCCTTTTAACAAGGCAATCCGCGCATGCACGATAAAGTTATTGCAGCCGGTTTTGGCCACGGTATCGACAAAATGCATCATCTCTTCATAAGAGTGCATATCATCAATTCCGATCCGGTGTTTTACGGTCACTGGAATATCCACCGCATGACGCATTTCAGCAATACATTCTGCGACTAGATCAGGTTCCGCCATCAGACAGGCACCAATTTTATTATTCTGTACCCGGTCACTTGGGCAACCTACATTTAAATTGACTTCGTTATAGCCCCAGTCCTGCGCCATCTTGGTACAGATTGCCAGATCTTTTGGATTCGAGCCGCCGAGTTGCAGCACAATTGGCTGTTCTTCCGTATTAAAGTCCAAATGACGTTTGGCATCACCGTAAATGATCGCACCCGTGGTGACCATTTCGGTGTACATAATCACATTCGGGTTAAACAGACGTGCAAAGAAACGATAGTCTTTGGTGGTCCAATCCATCATCGGTGCCACGGAAATACGAGGTTTTATTGAGTTATCAATAAGTTGTGGATTTTTCAGGGCTTTATCTACATTTTGCATATTGCATTTACTCGCATTTTTACTCATATTTCCCCATATTTCAGTATTTCGGTGCACCGTATTTGCACCGTGAAATGGGTTTTGGGTCAGGGTGCAAATTTATGGGTACAGTTACAGAAAGAGTTCTGTCCACTGGTGTGAAAAAATACAGGGCGCAGGTGCGCGTGAAGCGACAAGGGCTGCCGAATTTTACAGAGTCTAAGACATTTAGTAAAAGGTCATTGGCTGAAGCATGGATCAAAAAGCGCGAATATGAACTTGAATTGAATCCGGAACTGATGATTTCTGCAAATATTTCAAAGGGCATAACCTTAGCTGCTGCTTTAGAGAAATATTTACAAGAAGTTGAAGGTTTTGGAAGATCCAAACGCATGGGCATCCGCTTTTTAACCCATTGGCCAATCGGAAAGGTCAAAATTTCAGATTTAACCAGGAAAGATTTTACTGATCATACATATTTAAGGCGAACAGGGTACCCAGAGATTGGTGCAGATCCGATTGAATCAAGTACTGCCTTGCAAGATTTGCAATATTTAAAGGTGGTTTTGACGCATGCGGATCTCGTTTGGGGTGAAAAAGTGAACATCTTTGAGCTAGAACAGGCGATGAAAGGTCTACGCAATGCACGTGTGATCACGAAATCCAAGAAACGTGACCGATTGCCGACATCAAATGAGCTGCAATTACTGACTAATTATTTTTATAGGCGTTGGAAAACCAGTAAAACATCCATGCCTTTGCATCTGATTATGTGGTTGGCCATTTATACCTGCAGGCGTGAAGATGAATTGACACGACTGTTTTTGAATCAATTTGATCAGCACCATAATGAATGGAAAGTTTTTGATTTAAAAAATCCGAATGGCAGTGCCGGCAATCATAAAATTTTTAAGGTGACTGAACAGGCTGAACGTGTCATTAAAGAATTAATGAAGCCTGATGTCCGTGATCAAATGCTTCGTTTAGATTCTGCAGATCCGTCGGTGTTGTTGCCATTGAATGCAAAATCATTTGCATCACGTTGGCGTGAAGCGATCAAGATGACCGGCATTGAAGATTTACGTTTTCATGATTTGCGTCATGAAGGAATTACCCGATTGGCTGAAGATGGTTTGACCATTCCCCAGCTGCAGCAGATCAGTTTGCATGAGTCCTGGGAAAGTCTAAGACGTTATGTGAATTTGAAAAGCCGTCGTGATCGATTGGATTTTGTGGAAGCCATGAAAGTGGCCAAAAAATTGGTATAAAAAAAGCCCCATTTATTGGGGCTTTATCAATGGTAACCAGTGCGTGATTTCATGTTCAAAATGACTTCCGATCCATAGACCTTCACCAATATATTTGGCGATTTTGAAATTCGGATCCTCATGCGGTGGTAGGTGTGCATGCGGTCTGTAAATTAAAACCTTTTCACCCTTTGGTGGAAATTGATCTTTTAAGCTGATCATTTGATACATATTTTGCATTTAGATCACCGCGATAAAGTCAAAGTGTTTTAAGTTCATGTGAAATGGTGTGAACCACGTTTTTACCCACATGGTGCGATTGAAAGTCAGTAACCGGTCTTTGCCATCTTCCTTGAAATATGTAATTCGGCTGCCTTTGACTGCAACAATGGTGGCACCTTCAGGTTTTTGTGCCTTTAATTTTTCAATATCTGTTTCGTATTCCATCGGCTTACCCTCGATGCACGCGTTTAGGCGTGCATATTTGTCCAATCTTGTTTAGAAATCTGACTTTGCTTGTTGAGCCATAAAGCAACGTCAGCAATGTTCACCATGTAAGGGGCTTTTTTAGAATCCTCAGCCTTGAAGGTTGGGAAGGGCAGGTCTTGAAGTGCTGCACGCTTCTTTGCTGTTTCAATGTTCAGGTGTGGTAAAAAGTCCTTTACGATCACCTCCAGTGGAACCACTGGAGACTGATACTTCATGGCCAATAAGAAACTTGAATCAAACTGATTCAATGCAGCGTTCATTTATTATTTTCTCCTTCAACTGCACTTTGATACTGACTAGCAGTCAATTCAATGTGGGGCAAAACAACGTCAAAGTTTGCTGACACAAAATATTTATTTTCTTTCTTTTTGAAAGCTAAATCAGCTCCATAACGGATGACTTCACCAAAGAGTGTCGTTGTCAGATCAGAGTAATTAAGGCTATTCATATCCTTCATAAATTCTGAATAAAACTGTTTATTCGTTTTACGTGGTCTCGCTTCAAAAATAGGCTTGCCACTCATTGGCTTGCCTTTGCTAATTTTAAAAAGCGTTTTGTCAATTTTTGATTCATCAAAAAACCAAATGTGATGGAAAATTTTTCCATTGCTTAAAGTGTTGTGAACGCCATAACCATCAGCACCGTATTGTTCACCCACTAAATGAAGTTTTTCGTCAAATTTATTCGAAGCTGAAAGCGCAGCATCAATTTTATTTACAGCTTCGGTGTCATTGATTTCATAATATTTCTGCATTTTTATCCCCTTAATACCCATTTGCCTGTGGTGCTGAATCCAGCATCTGTAAACTGTCTGCACGAATTTCTGTGCTGTAGCGTTCCTGACCGTTTTGGTCGTTCCATTTACGTGTACGAAGTGAGCCTTCGATATACACTTTTGAGCCTTTTTTTAAGTACTGCTGGGCAATTTCACCCAAACGATTGTTGGCCACAATACGGTGCCATTCGGTTTGTTCAATCCAATCACCAGTTTGTTTGTTCTGCCATTTTTCAGAAGTGGCGATTGAAAACTGACAAACTGAACCACCATTTGGAAAGGTTCTGCTTTCAGGATTGGCACCTAGCGTGCCGACCAAAATTACTTTATTTACGCCACGCATGATTCTTCTCCTGTAACTTTTGCAAAATGACTGAAATGTGCTGTGAAACATTTCTGATTGTTGGTGAATGGAATGTCTGGATTTTCAATGTGGCAGACATAAAGTTGGTCTGTACCGACGATCTGAGTCACTTCAAAACGCTGATGACTGCTGACAATAAATTTGTAGCGTGCAAATTCATCCGGGATCCACACGATGTCGCCTATGGCAAAGTCATGTGCAGTATTCATTTCAGGATCTGTGAACGGTAGTTCAGAATCAAAATTGAGTTCAGCAGTTTCAAGTCCACCTGGCTGTGCTTTGCCAGTTTCAACAATATTTTTCATTTCGTTGATCAGGATGCATGCTTCAGTTGGCATGTGCTGAATGCATGGGTGCTGATTAAGAACAGTATGCAAACGTAGTACACGCGCTGAAATATCCTGGTGTTCTGCGATCATGGTGTAATAGCTTCGATCTTTTTGTGTTTGAGCGTTCATTATTTCTTTGCCCCTAAATTTGGATTGGTGAAGATCCAGCACTTCACATTTCGGCTTGCTTTACCTGGTACTTCACGATTTTTGGTTACTGCTGCCACGTCATCGGCAGGGAAGCGGTCTGAGTACACCTGTTTATTACTTTCAATGAATTTGTACTTGCGTGAGGTGCGAAGTAATTTCTTCATTTCATTGATTTCAGGCAGCTGCTGATAGTTGCGTGCAGCCACTTTGTAAATTTCGTTTAAGTTGATTGCGACCGTTTGAGCATCGGCAGGGTGATGATTTAAACCCCATTCTGGTGAACGATTGCCTTGAAGATATTCGTAAACATCCCAGAATTTTTCCACGTCAGGATGATCACCATTCAACTGTTCAACACGTTCACGTGCCATTTGTTCAAGCATTTCTTGTGCTTCAAGCATGTCTTCCAAGTCGATTGGCAAAACGTGTTTGGTCATTGCTTCGATCAGTGCAGCTACTTGTGCATGACATAAGGCAATACGTGTATGGGTAATACCAATTTCATGATAGTGATCTTCAATTGACTGTAACTTTGATGCGTATGTCTCCAAGATCTTGTCTTCATTACGCAGACAATGGGTCATGAATGTGCAGGCATCTTCAAGTTCCATGCGATCCAGTTCATCGACAATGCGTTTTGTTTCCAGTGACTGTCCTTTGCGGTCAAAGTACAAGTGCAAAGTACGAGTCAAAATTGCTTCTGAAGCCTGAATTGCCGTGTTCTGTGAAATCAGGATGGCACCACGAAACGGTGGTTCATAGGTTTCATTACCTGCAGTCTTTAAACCTTTGGAACGAATGGCACGACCATTGAAGGCATCTTTCAATTCATCCCAACTGAATTTGGACTTTTGAACAGCATTACCATTCACGTCATTACGGTCGCCTTCGATCAGGACCACTGGCAGGTTTGCGATCTGTGCAAAGTTACGGTACACCGCCACGTTTGTTGATTTGTTTGCATCAAAGCCTTCATAGTCTTTACGGCCTGAAAGTTTCCACATCATTTCAATTAAACGTGATTTACCTGCACCTGCTTCACCGACAATTTCCATGAAAGGGTATGAGCTGTGCATGGCACGGATTTGTTCAGCAAAATATGAACCCATCCACCAAGCCAAAGCCACAATACCTTTTGCACCACGGACTTTATGGAAGTCATTCCACCATGACGGATCAAACTGTTTTTTAGGGTTCAATGTGATCGCTGGTGAACTTGCCAGTGTTTTAATTTCCTGACGTTTTACTTTGAAAAAGTCATGCTCATTGATGGCAATGATTTGGCCTTTATGCACCGCATATTTTTCAAAGATATAAGTTTGGTACTCACGGCTATAACCAATGTAGTCAATAGTTTTGACTTCACGTAAACGCTCAGTTTCACGTTTGATGAATGTTTCCAGGTGATTATCGGTACCTGTCCACATTGCACCGGACATCACCGACATAACACGTGGTTTGAACTTGGAACGTGATGACATTTGATCAGCTGTAAAGGTGGTTTTTGCTTCTGACCATGGGCTTTGCAATTTGAAGTAGTACCAAGATTCATCGGTGATTTCATTCCGTTGGAAGTACAACGGTTCAATCTGAGCGTTGCAAATTTCTTTGGCTGCTGAACAATTCTTTAATGCACTGGCACGGATCTCTTTATCAGTCAGGATCTGACCACCATTTTCAGCTGCTTCATTGTTGCGGTCTTCCAGGTGCTGAACCGCTTTATTGAATTTGTCATAGTCGAGTTCCCACCAGTACAAACGGAATTTGTGGTTGTAATAGAAGGTATGACGACGACCTTCATAGAAGTTGTAAATTAAAAGACCTGCTTCTTCAGCCGTTTCAGCAATGAGCAATTCACCATAGTGTTTATACTTTGGGAACTGATCAGGGTTAAGTTTGTCCCACTGAAATAAATCATTCCAATCAAGTTTTTTACCACCATTTGCCGGTGGCTGTGCAGCCGTAGATGACCAACCTTCAGCACGTGAACGTTCATGCCATTTAACTGTGTAACCTTTACCTGCCGAATCATTGTCGAATGCCCAACGTAAACGTGGCTTGTCAATCTTGAGTTCATGGCAGCGATCAGCAATAGCTTTAAGCATTTGAGAAGGGTAGTTGACACATGACAGGCAAGACATGGCTTTGACACCTGACTGACTCAGTGCAATGGCATCAAAGATTCCTTCAGTGATCCAGATCGCTTGGCCTTTTTCCCCTAAACGGCAAAGTTCATCCAATTCATATACTGACCATGCTTGGCCAGAATTTTTGAAACCATAGTTAAAGCGTGCTTTTTTATTGCCAAAACGTTCTGGTCTGTCGATTAGACGTTCCCAATAGTTTTTGTCATCTAGCATAAAGCGAACAGTTGCAGATGATTCTTTACTGTCTTTATCTGTATAGAACTGCTGGGTGTATTTACCAATTAAGTTTTTAAGATCGAAACCACGACCTTCTGATAAAAATGCATCTGCTGCAGCATTTGGATTTGTATCGGTTTGCGGATGGTATTCAGACCAGTCTTTGAATAAGTCTTCACAGATATCTTTGACGTGTTCTTCATAACCACATTTGACCAAACGACCACATTTCACCAAACGAGGATTGTGTGCATGGGTATAAAGTTCTTTTTTTCCGCATTGTGGGCAGACACCTTCACGGAACCATTCGCCACGTATCTTGAAACTGAACATTTGTTCAAGACGGGCAATGATGCGATGTTTAATTTCAGACATTAGTGAAGTCCCTTTTGCTTTCAACAATCCATTCCCAATCCTTTGCGTCTTGGAATGTAATGATTTGGTGTTCAAATAAGGCTTCGATATAGCCTTTTAATTTTTCAGCAAAGCGTTGACGTTCTTCACCAGACAAAGTTTTTAAATGGTCTATACGTTTTCTTAAGGCTTCTGTACCATTACGATTTTGGAGTTGATTCTTTCGCTTTATACAAAGTTCTTGAAGTGTTGTCATTCTGTTTACTCTTAGCTTGAATTAAGTAAACTAATAAGCTTTTCAGGGGCTTATTGTTTATTTTTGGCTTCAGAAAATGGGTTGTCAGATTTTTCAACTTTCGATAAAGCTTCAGAAATGAGTTTTTCTGTAAAGCTGGAAATTGTCATTCCTGCTTCAGCAGCGCAGACTCTCAGGAACTGATGACGGTTCGGAGTTGTGTGTGTGATGATTGCTTTTGTTCTGCTTTCGACATTACTCATAGCAAGTCCTTAAAATGTTGATAGAGCATCAGTGAATCACTGTATTACTGAATAATATTACGATAAATCGAAAGTTTCAATACTTTGGTGGGTAAAAATGTCGATTAATGATAAGTTTTTAGAGCGTGGAGCACGTTTGAAAGCCGAACGAAAACGTTTAAAACTGACTCAGCCAAGCGTGGCAGAGTTGCTGGATGTGGCTGTGGGTTCTATTGTTCGTTATGAAAAGCAAGGCGATCCGTTGAATCAGAACCAATTAACTGTTTTGCAAGATGCGGGATTTGATACGTTCTATGTGACGTTTGGTGTTCGATTTACGGAATTAAGTGAAGATGAGCACCAAGTAATTTCTGCTTATCGGTCACTAAAAAACGATACAGCGAAAATAGGTTTTCTCGGAATGGCCAAAGCCTATGCAACGCAAAATGCCACCTAATCGGTGGCATTTTTTTTACAACGACATTTCAAATTTTTTAATTATTTTATTTACTTGGTCATGCATTGTGGTGAATAGTGAATTGATCTCTGCTGCGTCAATCTGTTCACCTTCCTGGACTTTCATTTTACTCATCAAACCTAGACAGTTTTTTAAGTGAATTAATTCAATTAGCGTTTCTTCGTTTTGGTCATCATTGTTGTTTACGGTATTGTTCGACATTTATCCTCCTTTAGTAACATTGAACATTGTATTGAAAAGATTGAAAAGGGGAAGATCAACAAGTGACACAGTGCGACAGATTATGTCTTATGGTAAAAAAATAATCAGACAATTACAAAAAAGCCCTCAAAATGAGGGCTTTCTTTTAAACGATACTTTGGAACGAATCGATAATCTGATTCATATCTTTGCTGAATGAGCTAAACAGTGCATTCAATTCTTCATGTTCAATCTGTTCCCCATTTGTCACCTGAACTTTACTCATTAAATTTAAGCGATGTTTTAAATCGAGCATATGCAACAAAATTTCTTCCCGAATATCATCATTCGTTGGTGTATTCATATTCTCTCCCGCTAATGAATTTTTTAACCTGTTCCGCTTGCGGTATATATAAGCTGATAAATACCAAGGCTTCAACTGTTCAAGCAGTAAAGGAGCAAATCAAATGCATTTTGTCTGCATCTTGCACAAATCACAAAAAAGTGACACCACGAGGTCCTTTTATTTTGGTTATATGCCATTTTTTATTGGATATCAGGATGCTTTTTAGCAGGTCGATAATACTAGGTTTATAAGCGGTACTTTTGAGCACACGAACCAGAAGATCGTGACGTTGCTGTTTATTTAGAAGTTCAGTATTTAGAGTTTGCTGGAGATCAGGAGCTGAAGATTGAATGCCGTCGAGTGTCAGCAATTGATTTGAATAATTCATGGTTTTTCCTTATGTCAAGTTTGAAACCTGACACCAATCAATTTCCACAAAGATTGGTGACAGACTGAACAGGGGTGGAAATTTACCGTCATAAGGAACGGCTGCCCCGAAGGGCACCCTGTCCAGCCTGCCATAAAAGGCATAGCCGAATTTTACACAAAAAAACAGCCGCTTGCGCGACTTTATTTGCGCCTTATGATGGTTTCAGGTTTCCACGCCTGACTACAGATTTTGCTGTAGTGGTAAAACTGTATCAGTGAATCATTTTATGCGTCAAGTGAAAGATACAAAAAAGCTCCAGATTCTGGAGCTTTTATTTTATTTGGCGTTTTCGCAGAGTTGCATACCTTCTTCTATTAATACCGATGGATTCATTTTAATTTTTTGTCCCATAATTTCAGTATCTTTTGTAATTTCCATGATTGTCACATAGTCATTTTGAGCCGATCCATTGACGCCATATTTTTGGCCATCTGGTGCAGTAAAAATGATTCGTGTCGGTTGTTCGCAATGTAAGGTTCCTTTATCCACAGTCAGTGGCCATTTATCCCCAAACTGATCTGCTGTGACTTCCACTGTTTTATATTCTGGTGTACTGCTGCATGCAGATAGAAATGCTGCACATAATGCACTTATAAATTTTTTCATGGGATGCCCTCTATATAAATTAAAAGCCCCATGTGGGGCCTTTAAAGGATGTCTGAAAATGTATCAAGCCTGTACACCCAGCAATATGCTGTCATCCTGTTGTTATTATAACTGTTTTTTTAAAACCAGCCTACTGTGTGCAGAAATAATAAAGCACTTGCACTAACACCAACAATTGCACCTACTAAAAAAGGATAGAGCCACATATTTTTATCCTTTACGCTTGGTTTGGGTTTGAATAAATGCACAGCTTGGTTTGTTATTTTGCTGAATTAAGCTTTCAATGCGTTTGGTATAACGGTCGAACAAGTACCATATGATG
Organism: Acinetobacter lwoffii; assembly: GCA_013530545.1. Taxonomy (GTDB): domain Bacteria; phylum Pseudomonadota; class Gammaproteobacteria; order Pseudomonadales; family Moraxellaceae; genus Acinetobacter; species Acinetobacter lwoffii_G. The sequence continues at coordinate 45,256 of SPVA01000043.1, read as the reverse complement.
AGTACCACGGCAGCCAATAGGTTTACAACAATTAAAATCAGTGCAGTTTGTTGGTCCATTTTTATTTTTCCTTTGCTTATTAATCTTGTGATGTGCATTCAGGGCAGGGGCATTCGATTGGATCTGATGTATCAGCGATAACAATTGGCATGGCGTTCTTCCAAACTTTTACATTCAATGCATAAAGTGACTGCACCTAGCTTTTGTCGTTCTGGTGGAATGTCATTACCGCATTGTTCACATTCATCAAGTGATGGTGTGCTGTAATCACGTGGTACCACGTGAACTTGATCCAATTGATTCTGTTGGGCAATATCAAATTTTTTAGACACGTGAGACCTGTGGATTCTTATTTTTATGTGGGGAAGGGGGGAGGTTTATTTCTGGGTTAGGCATGCCCGATGGTGAGAGTTCAAATTCAATCTGAAAAAAACCTTGCGCAGTAAAACCGCATTCAACATTTGAACACTGAGCGTGGAAACGTCGTAAAAGTGGATTTAATTCGACACTGTTTCGGATAGGGAAACTTGAACCGCAATGTGGGCATTTAGTACGTGAAGGTCTAGACATATTGCACCTTTGGATCAAAATTTATTCATACAAATATATAACAAAATTACGATATATCTAAATAAAATGTTGTAAAAATAATCAAATATCGTTATTTTAATTAAACCCATTTCATCTCGACTTCACCCCAAAGTCGGGATTTTTTTTATTTTGATTTTTTATATTTATCAATTTTTGCCTGTTCTCGTTTTAAGGCATTGGTCGCAGTCTTTTTAGATTTATAAATGTGGGTGAGTTTTAAAGGTTTGGACTGATCACCAGAGGTCAGTTTGATGGACTTGCCACCTTCACTGTAATAGGCAATCACACCAGTGAATTCAGCATAATTTTTACCAGTGCGCTTTTTCTTTTTGGCTTGCTTTTCTTCTTCCGTTTTTTCTTCCTTGCCTTCAAACAAAGTTGACACGTCATCTGCATCGGGCAGCTGCACTTCCAATTCAACAGAAGTGGTCAAGCCACTGTCATTTAAAGTATGGGTGATGTTGGTACCTAACCAAATGATGTCATCAATTTCAGGCTTGAGTCCGTTAAATTCAAATTCCTGTTCGGGAATCAGCGTTGGATCTCCTTTGGCCAAAGCATAAGTCAGCTTTTGTGCAGTCCGTTTGCAACGGTTGTATTCTGCATTGGCTGCCAATTCTGCTGTGGTTTTATCCCGATGCACATAGCGAATTTCTTTTAAGTTGTCTTCACTGTCACCGACAAATACATGCAGTTTTTTGGCTTTATTGTCTGCATAGTAATAGGCTTTAACACCAGTGATATTGTCGGTACCGGTTCCATTGGTGTAGTTGTGTTGGTCGCCTTCATCCCGGGTGATGATTTTGCGTGGCAAAGCTAAACCTGAAACCGTTTGGCTGGCACCACGTGGTAGTAAGATCAAATGACCATTTTTCACTGTAGCAATTGCATCTTGTTCATCGGCAATTCGAGTAATGAGATTTGCATCAGATTCATTCTGAGCAATGTATTTAATAACTTTGGACGCAAATTTTTCATGAACTATGACTTTGAGTTCATATTCATCACCGATCTTGTCAAAGATTTGCTGAATGGTTTGATTATTCCAGCTGCGTTCACGTTTCTGTTTTAAACCTTCAGATACGTCATTGGCCATGGCAGAAATTGAAAGTACATCTGGCGCACCACGATGTGAAGTCGATTCAACCTTATATACGCCTTTATCAAATAAACCGGTATTGGACCAACCTAACCACACCTGAATTTTTGCACCTTTGGGTGGGATAGATAACATGCCGTCGGCATCACTGAGTTCAATATCTACAGTGTCAACAACTAAGCCACGATTATCTTTGACTGTCAGCGACATTAAACGTGTGGCCATTTGTGGTGAAATATCGACACCATCCACTTCAACACGAAAAATGGGCGTTGGGTATTCAGTTAATTTATCAATCGCATTGATGGCGTTATTTGCAAAATTTAAAGCCTGTTTAAGCATTACAAGATCCTATTCAGTGCACCAATGCCCATGCCAACCAGTGTGCCCAAAATGCTGGGTTGCCAGTCGCGAACGATGGTCAGTTTGATAGTGAATTCTGTTTTACGTGCTGCACCATCTTTGAAGAAAAAGGTTTTGCCTTCTTCTAGGTCATTGATGATGACCAAGCCATAAATTTTGCCTGTGCCTTCAATCAGGGTATAGGCTTTGCCGGTATCCCCCATTTGGCGCACGATATCTAAAGTATTTCGACTGCCGGTGATCTCGTGATAAATCACCCCTTGCAGGGTGATGGTGTCTTCACCTTTGCCCACAAATTGATAAGCAGGTGCAGCACCAACACGACTATTGGACGGATGTCGCCAGTTGGTAACACGTTTTAATTCTTGATATGAGGCAGTGCGTAGTGAAAATACGAACATGCCTAAAGCCATCATCATGTGTGATTACTCCGTGTCTGTTAAAAATTTACGTTTTGCATTTTGTTCTTCTTGCGCGACACGTTGTAATTCCTGACGCAAGGCTTCAGCAGTACCTTTCACAAATGAACCATCTTTGGCTTGAATGGTGATGTTGATGGTGTCATTGCTGACAAATGATTTGGCAGATCCACCACCCATTGAGATTGGTTTGACTGGTTTAGTTTTGACTGCTGTATCTACAACACCTTGTGTGGCTGTGGTGGTTGCTGCCACTGGTAAGTTGTTGGCATTGGCAATACCGTTGGCCATACCTTGCATGGTATAGCCACCAATACCCATAAAGACACGTGAAGGTGAATGGATGCCTAGAATGCCCCTGGCTTTATCAATGACACCACTAACAGCACCGGTGATGGCATCTTTGACGGCATTGACTTTGGATAAAATACCGTTTTTCAATCCTTCTAAAATCATGGCACCAAAGCCAGTGAACTTCGCAGGAAGATCAATGCCGAACCAACGTAATACGCCAGCAAATGCTGAATAAAATAGTCCGATTGGACTCCAATTGATAATCAGTGCTGAAATGCCACGAATACCGCCATTGAACGCTGTTTTGATGGTATTCCAAATACCAACAAAGAATCCTGATATAGGGGCCCAATTCTTATAGATCAGGAATGCAGCACCGGCAATGGCAAGTACAATCCATGTAATTGGGTTGGTGAGTAAAGCCATGCTCATGGCACGTGCTGCCATAGCGACCACACCAAATGCACGACCAACCATCATCATTGGACCAAAAACAGCAATTAAACCAATGGATAGGGCAGACAGACCACCTACAATGGCAATGGCACCAATAGCAATTTTGACTAAACCGGATGACAGACCAGGGTTCGCCTGTGACCATTTTTGAACGGCACTCATGACACCATTAAAGCTGCCAATCATAGAATTCACACCAGGTAATAAAACATTACCGATGGTGATGCCTAAGGCTGCCATATGGTTCTTGGCTAATTGAATATTGTTGGCTGTTGTTGCTGCTCGAGCAGCATATTCAGCTTCCATCGATCCAGCATAGACTTTGGCATCTGACACAGCGTTTAAGTTCTTTTTGAGTGTGTCTAGACCTTGTGAATATTGCATCACAATAGGCAAAGCTTCAGAGCCAAACAGTTCATTGGTGATCGCCACCTGTTCATGTTTTTCGAGTTTTTGAATCCCCTCGATGACCTTCGCCACAGTTGCTTCAGCATCTTTCTGCATATCTTTGGACACTTGAACACTGTCCAAGCCCAATTTTTTAAATGCTGCAGACTGACCTTTGGTGGCTGACTCGCCTTTGGTCAATGCAAGAATCATGTTCTTGATACCCGTTGCAGCAACATCAGGTTCAACCGATGTCAGTGATGCAGCCATAGCAGCAATGCTGCTTGATGCGAAACCACCGACTTCACCTAATGCACCGATCCGTTGAACGACTTCCATGATCTTGTCGGCTTTGTTCGGTGATGTGTTGCCCAGGTAGTTGATGCGGTCAGCAAGTGCGACCACTTGTGGCTGTGTCAGTTTAAATGCTGCACGCATTTCTGCCATGCTTTGACCTGCCTGGTCTGCAGTGATGTCAAACGCGACACCCATTTTTACTGCAGACTCGGCAAAGCCAAGTAACTCATTTTTAGCAATACCAGACTGAGCACCTGCAGCAACAATGGCTGCAATATCTTTGGCTGCCATTGGCAGACGTGTGGTCATTTCAACAATCTGATCTGACATGAGTTTATAAGCTGGTGTAATTTTACCGGCTTCATCTTTTAAACCGTCCACGACTTTAGCTACATCCGCCATGGCTGACTCATAATCGATAGCAATTTTGACTGGTACTGCTAGTGATGCAGCACCAGCACCGGCAATCATTAAACCTTTTTTAGCAAGTTCATTGGCTTTGCCCATTCGTGCCTGCATCTTTTCATAATTCTTTTGAGCAACTTCATGTTTGCCTAAGGCTTCTTTTTGTTTGTTTAGCTCCATAGTAGTCAGATGAATCTTATTTTTGAGATCCGATTCTTCTTCATTCAGCCGATCCATCTGAATGCCAGCTTTGTTGAATTCCTGTGCCATGCCAGTCAATTCTTTACTTTGACCTTTTTGCACTGCCATCAGGCGTTTATGAGCAGCTTCAGCACGTGCCAAAGCGGTCACTGTTTCCTGTGCTTCAGGATTAATCTTTAAGGCTTCTTTTAATTCAGCAATGGTCTGTTTATTTTTGGCCAAAGCCTGAGCTGTTTTTTCAGACTGTGCTGTGAGCTGACGGAAACCTGAGATTTTGCGCTGTTGTGCTTCGAGATCCTTCAGCTCACCATTGGTTTTCTTTAATGCAGCAGCCATAGATTTTGAGCCACCAATGATTGTTTTGATGGGTCCAGATACTTTATCAGTAGCGTTGAATAGGACTTCTAATTTTAGTTTTGACATTGGTGGACTCGTGTTACACGTTGGTTTGGTGACGCTTCAGCGCAAGGTGATGCCATTTACTTAATTCGATAATGTCCATGTCATCGTATGCGCTGGGTGGCCAATGAAAGATGCAGGCAATATTGGCAATTGCTTCATCTACTTCATCGACCAGTTTTATTGCTGTTCCTCTTTGATCGCTTTCTGCAGATCCTTCGGGTACAAAAAAGTGACCAAGTGACCTCCAAGCTGTGCAAAGTCGACAGGATCCAGTTCAAGTACTTGCTGTGCTGTTAATGCAGGTGTGGTCACACGTGGCAGTACTTTGATCAAGGCATTGACATCATGCTGATAGATCGCCTGCAGGCTGACACCGCTGAGTGCTTTCACATTGGGTTTGCGGATTTTGATTTCTGTGATTGTGGTACCGCCAAATTGAATGAACTGTTCTAGCTGAACGGTTTCTTCATTTGGGTTTTGAATCGCTTTTTGATTCATCGCTTGATCTTCAGTCAAGGTTTGAACGTTGTCTTGGTCTTGAGTATTCATGTTGCATTCCTAAAAAGTGACAAATTAAAAAAACCTTGCACAAAACGTTGTTCATGCAAGGGTAGGAAAACTTAAATGCCTAGTGCGTTACGTTGCTTCGCTAAGCGATCAACACCGTCAATCACTTCTTTGAAGCCTAGAATGTCAATTTCGATCTCAACTTTGCCGTTGACTGTCAATTTGTAATAAACACAGTTGGTCACGACTTTATGTTCAGTGTCTTCACCTGGTTCAGAATCACCGCCATCAATTTCTTCATGACGACCACGAACCACGACTTCGACTGCATCGACTTCACCAGTGTCATCACGCTGATAAGCACCAGTAAAACGCATGTACACGCCATCGATCTTTTCCATACCGTACTGGCGTAATGTGAGCAGGTCTAAACCACCGAATGTGGATTCAAGCACCAAGCCATCATCAGACATACCCATGTCTGTTTTGACTGTGCCATTCATACCGCCACCACGGTAATCTTCAGTTTTACGACCTAATTTAGGTAAAACCACAGTTTTGATTTCACCTAAATAACTTTCACCTTCATTAAAAAGGTTCATGTTTTTGAGTTTGCTAGGTAATCCCATGCGTTAATTCCTTATGCTGTAATCGAAGCAGCGAAATCAGCCAAATAGCTGTCTGTGATGCGCTGACGGAAACGAAGATCTTCAAGCGGTGGCACTGGCGTATAGTCATAGTCAATATTGAGCTGACCATCTTTCAGCGTTTCTTTGCTGTTTGACTCAGGGTCATACCAAGAATCGCCACCCATGAGATAACCAAGACGTGTCCATTCACGCTGTTTTGACTTGATCCCTTCAATCATGTCTGTGACCAATGACGGATGCATTGGTTTATCGATTGCCCACATATGCGCTTCAGCAATCGTATCTGCCATGATTTGTGCAGTACGTGTGTAGTTCTCGAATGGGAATAAAGGATCGTCAGAACAGGTACGTGAACCCCAGAAACGGAAGCCTTCGTGCTGAATCAACGTGGTGATGTCATTGCTGTTCAGGAAGCCTGCATCTGTTGCAGGGTCTTGCAGATCCCAAGTCACATCGGCATCGATACCAGTCACGCCTTGAACGGCAACGTTGGATAAGGTTTTGTGCCAGCCAATTTCATTGTCGATCTTGGCACGCAAGCCCATGGCACATGCCACCGCTGGAACGGTTTCGGTTTGTGCTGTATCGACATTGAACGCCACAAAGTTTGGCCAGATGATCATGAGTTCACGTGAAGCAAAGGCATCACGATATGCTTTAACTTCTTCTTTAGTTTGGCATCCCCATGCATAGGCATAAGCAAAGGCACGAAGTTTAGGTGCAATGGCAGCAAGTTCTGTGGCTACTGGCTGAGTGTCAAGACCAGGTGCGCCAATGATACGTGGCTGAACACCCAACTTGGTTTTGGCTGTGAGTAATGCTTTTAAGCCAGTGTATTTGCCTTGTGCTGTGACAGTACCCACGACATTTGCCGTTTGTGCAGCTTCTTCTGCAGCAGCTGCCACACGAACCACCACACAAAGTGAATTGGTTTGATTGGCCATCGCTTGAAGTGCAGTTTTTAATGTGCCTTGTGTGCCAGCTTTGGCCACAGCAGCTTGAATGTTGGTGAGTAGTACTGGTGTATCCAGTGGGAATACAAGTGAATCTGCATCTTCTGCAGTCGCAACTAAGCCCTGAACAGCAGTTGCAATGGTTCGGATTGGTCGTGTGCCTTCATTAATTTCTAAGACACGCAGACCGTGATGATAATCTGCCATAAAAAAAGCCTGTTATTGGAGGTTTTAATTCAATAGACAGGCTTGCATTAGTTTAAGGCAGTGTTAAGTTTCGGAAATTGTGAAACTAGGTTTATACAATTACAAACTATTTGGCGTTAATTAAAGACATGACATCGGGATTTTGTGCTAAAAACTCAGCCAATTTTTCTTCAGGCGATACTACCTGCTGAACTTCAGGCTTTTGGATCAGTTCCCACTTAAAGCCATTCCAACGTGGCCATTGATCTTCTTGCCAACTTTCAGGTGGTGCCATCTCGACACAACCTGCAGGGATGGCAAATACACCAGGTTCAAGCGGTGATTCATCTGCCAACGTTTCACCGACAAATAGACCTGAATAATTGGTTTGATACACGGTAATCTGGTTCATGTTTCATTCCTTAATAACGAATGCATGCAAGTAAAGCGATGTTGCGTGGACGGTTTTCATTGCCGACAGTTCCAGAAGGGTTGGGATTGTCACCGTCGTATTCGGTACCATCACTGGTGTAATAAAGGAAGTTGTCACGGTCTAAACCGCCTTTGGTACCTAAATAACCATTTTTAGTTGAACGTCCGAAGATCCACATACTGTTTACTACGTTTTCACCGAATGAGTGGTGTTTATGCTTGAGAACTTGTTGTGACTGTTTACTTCCCACTACACGACCAGCATCAATACCCCGGCCATCATCAGCAAAGCGTGGAAATTCACCACGTGCATCAGGCACATTAAAGGTATTTACACCATCACCTGCACCATAGAATGTGCCAATTGCTGCAAATAGTTCTGCGTATGCGGTACGTGAATAAGCTGCACCATTACATTTTAATAATCGATAACCGGTCGGGATATTTTGTGAAGCCAAAGTGATGACAGTACCAGGAGGGCAATCATTAAATTTTGCTTCATTTGTACTCATGACACCCAAGTTTTGACGTGCCAACGGCTTATTTAAAACATCTGAAAGATTATTTTTTTGTGCCAAGGGGTAGGGTGCTGCACCTAGTGGTTCATTTTGAACTATCAGAATTTTTGCACCAGGATAAGCTTTGCCTAAAGTGATCCGTGTGGCTGTCGTTGCAAGCCAACCATCAGCACCGGATTTATGGGTAATACGGTCGCCATTGATATAGACAGCAGCACCAGTGGTGGTGGTTTCACTTAGATCTACAATGAGTTGATCAGCCACCAATGACTGTTCTTCTTCAATCGTGTTGACAAATACTTCTGCAGATCCGGCATCTGACCATTCAGTATCACCATCGGCATTGGTTTTTTTCTTGAGTACTTGGCCAGTGGTACCGCCTGGAAACATATTTGCAGGGGTCAGTGTATTCAGGATCCATTGATGCGTTGCAATGATCACGTTTGGGTCAAAGTTTAATTCAAGTACTTCAGGGTTTGAAATCACAAATGGAATTCGATAAACCGAATCTTGTGTGACACCTTCTGCCAATGTTGGTTTATGAACTTCAGGTGTATTGCCGACTAGCACCATGTTTCCATTACGGTCAAATAAAGCAATTTCACGAACCACAAAACCTTCAACAGTCACTGGAATAATCATTTCAGCAGTGTATTTGTTTTCGTTTTCGGGATCTTGATAAATGCGGTTAATGGTTGCACGGTATCGTTCACGTACCAATTGAGTCATAGACTCAATTGGTACAATTGAATTTCCACCGCCATCACCCACGGCAAAGTGGGTAAGTTCGATAGTGCGTTGTTGACTAACGGCTTGGGATACGAGGGCAAGGCCAAGGGCTGTGTAGATTGTTTTGTACATATTTGAAGTCCACAATACTTATAATTTGTTTTTCCGTGCCTCATTAGAGATCAGGGTTGGTGGTTTGTTAAGTTTTAGTATGTGGCAGAATCTGGCAAGGTTGCTGCTACTCCTTTAAACTCCAAACTCCCCCCATTTCTAGTATTTAGATGGACAACAACATAAATTTCATCATCATAAGTTACATCTAAAGCTTCTGTAACTTCTGTTAGAGATCGAACGCATGGAACTAAGTTGATCTTAACTGATTTAGTTGCTTGGCTGATTGATGCAATAATTACATCGGCATAGGCATCTGCGACAGGACTTGCTGACCTATTCATAATATCGGTGATACTGCCATATTCAGTGAGCAGCGTTGCTACAACCTTGTTAGCATCGTAAACACTATCTGTGTTTATCGGGCCGGGGGTGATTTGCGGACGATAAGGGTGTGGGTTTGCAAAGTGAACTTGAATCCCATAGGCGATTTTAACTTTACTATCATGACCCACTACAAAAGCAGGCTTATAAATATCGCTACTCATGCCTCTCCAGAAGAACGGATTTGCCTCAACAGTGAAGTTTAGTCCATCAGTGGAAGTCGCCATATAGCCATTAAATAAACAGTAAAATTTACCAGAAATGTATTGCATACCAAAATGCCACGGTGAACCACCAATATTATTCGTTTTAGCTACAATCTGACGATCTGCAAAGTTAAAACTGTACGGATTGTTTCCTTTGTAACGAATCAAGTTCATTGTGAATCCACTTGCAGGCGTGACGTTACTTGGGTCTCTTGTATAGTAATACCACTCTGTATCGCTAACTTTCACAACTTGCGGAGATAATTCCCATCCAGTTATGTTTCCACCGCCTTTAGTGATATACCGAATGTGGTTTCGCACACCATTAGTTTTTGTGAAGATTAACATCGCATTAGTCGAGTTGTAAGGCATTGTAGAACCGTCTTCTCGAACTATCTCCCAGTCCGAGCCGTTGTTTGTGCGATAGCAGACGACATACTTATGGTTCGGTGTCTCTGAACCAAGTCCGATGTTGTAAAGAATATATATATTTATATATCCGTTATGATAAGAAATTGCAGGATCATGCGCCAAGTATCCCCAAACCGTGCCGTTTTCGATAACAGATTCCTTTGCGAACTCAAATGTATTCCCCGCACTACCTTTTGGTATTGGCATGAAAGCATTCTTGAAGTCCGAGTTCCAAAAAACCTCTGGATTCCTGAATCCCAAACTTGTTGTCCCAATTTCGTTAAAACCTAAAACTCTAGTCCAGTTGGTTCCATCATTACTAACAAACAAGTCTGCGTCTTCTGAAATCTCACTGCCGTTCGGGAAGTTTGAGTTAATCATCCAGTATTTAAAACCACCTACACCCTCTGGAGCGTAGCAAATATCAGAATGGACATATTGAGAATCCATTGTTTTACCTGCCAAATCAGTAATTCTGTTTGAAGTAATGGACTCAGCATTGTTATACGAAACGGATGAATTACTCCGCAACATTTTTACAGTTGGGTTGTTTGGGTAAGTTGCTTTAGCAGAAACATAGATATTTGACTTACCTGCGAACCTAGCAACTTTTGATGCAATTAGAGTAGTTTGCTGATGATCTTTTGCAGAATCTCCTGTAATTAAGTGTGATACAACACCATTTGACATGCTTTTTATCAAAGTGATTGCCTGAGCATCCTGAATAGCCATGTTGGAAACAGTTTTAGCAACGCCAACATCACTAAATGAAGTAAACTGAACACCTCTATTTACATCTTGAATGTGTGTGGCTTTACTAATAATAGATGGATGTATCTCGCAGCTTTCAAGGGGGAAATCAGTGTTTCCCTGCGGTAAGTGCGTTGGGTCAACCACAACTCTTACCTTGAAGTTATCTGCTCTATCTCTGTCACTAACCCACTCCAGATTGACAAGCCCACCAAAGGATGGGGCTACCATAGTTACAGAACTATAGTTAGGAGTCAGCAGCCCATCAGCTTCGGTCTCAAAAGTTACTTGAATTGCAACTGTACCATCGGCGGTTTTTGTAATGCGATTAATATAAAACCGTCTAAGTTCTCCAGTTTGTTTATTAATTAAGTCCTTACGACCCTTCTGAAATTCAACGTGCTTAACAAACTGTGCAATGTGAATTCCATTAACGGGAATAACAGTCTCCTTAAAGTAAGGGCTGATAAGCCTATCACCAACAGGTGTTCGATCAATAAACAGGCTTTGTTTTTCACCGTATGCGACTTCAGTAAAGCCATCCTTTGGTTTTGAGTTCAAAGAGACAGGCGTATTATTTTTAGGGAAGTATCGCAAATACTTTTTGGCAACCTCAAAGTTGCCTTCATTATCTATTGTCTGTGTGGACGAATTGTAATACTCTAAGTTAATAAGAAGATATTTAGCGTCTGCATGGATTGTCTGGTTCTGAATTTCAGAATAACCACCCACGACAGTTCCGTTTATCGTTTCCCCATTTGCGTTCAAGAATCCAAAAGATATATTTTTAAGATTTACTGGGGCAGCTGATAAATTGAGTTTATTCAATACACCGTCAGTATATGTTCGGTGAATCGGGATAATGGCTACTTTATTTCTAGGGTCTTCTACAGAAGTAACACCTAAATTACCAACAGTAAAACCTGCGTAAAGCATACGTTCATCAAAATGGTTTACCTTCCCTTCCGCTTCTGGGTTAATTTGACGAATCCACAGCCTTTGAACTGACCAATTTGCAACATTGTTGTTTACAAACGTGCGCTCATCAGCATTATTATAGCGAACCGTCAGACCTTGCTTTCGTAGATCAGCAGGCACAGAACTAATCGCTTCAAGAAATGTCATGTTGTAGTTATTACTATTAGCTGAAGCATCAAAAATATTTACTGCAGCTTTCGCTTTAGCTGTTGCGTCCAGCTTGGCTTGAGTTATCGGATCATAAGGACTTTTAGATAAAGTTGTACCATTCCAGCGGTTTGTTCCTTGTCCCCATGTTTGTGTTCCCGTCGGCATCTCATTGATAATGACAGTACAATTTACAGGTAAGGTTGCTTTTGCAGCGTTAAATTCGGCATAAGTTCCAAATTCAAAAACACCTTGCACAATTTCAGACTTACTCGCTTTCTGCTGATTCAACCATTCAGTACGTGCGAGCAATGCTGTAGCTTGTTCATTCATATTTCCATTCGGACCACCGCGTGCAAGTTCAATACCGATTTCACGGACTGGAACCCATGCAGCTTGAGCTTCTAAATTTGGCATTACATATCTACTCCATTTAATTTTTTTGTACCGTCTAATAACCACGTTCCATCTAAGTAAAGTCCGCCTGCAGCTTTTACAAACTCAGATTCATGACCAGCCTGTGTCATAGCATTCACTTGTAAGTTTGATGGGCTTTCTAATAAGACAGTGGTATCAACTAAGTGCGAACGTAAATTTTTATAAGCACGAACGACCTTGAATAATTCTTTGTAGTCAGTAACAGAAACGCTGTCTTGGCTAGTCTGAATATAAAGTTTGAATGTGTATGGCTTACCAACTGGCACCATGTTGAACCATTCTTGGACGATCACTGGAAAGCCTAAAGAGTTCAAAGCAACTTCAAGCGATTCGACTGTGCCTTTAATCGAATGGTTATACAGTGAAGTTTTAATCATCTGACGTTTCTGTGCATCCGACCAACTTTTATTCCACACATCAACTGAACGTTCCCAGGCTAACCAAGGCAACACTTCAATTGGTGCAGTCATTGGATCGTTAAAGCTGCGAATACTGATTTCAATATTTGAAACACGTGCAAATGCAGCTTCAAAATTCATTTCAAACTTGGTGGAGTTAGGGGGCAAAAGCTTATTCATACAGTTGCCCTCACAATATTGATACCAGTGCAAAAAGCCACTTGACCAATGGATGTATCGATATTGCCTGTAGGTGAAATCAGGTTGACTCGACTAACACCAGGCTGATGCAATGCTTGATAAATACCTGACAGTGAAATGCCGTCATTAAATGAGTGACTTTTTTTTGTATATTCTTGGGCTGCCTTATAGCAGCTGTCTAAGACAATATTTTCATCTGGACCTTCATCAATAAAGATCTCAGCATCAATGCTGTAATTTAAAATCGATGCTGAATAAATGATTGGCTTGTCTGTTAAAGGTCGTACTGACTTGGCATTTAATGCAGTACTTACAACATTGAGTAAATCTTCTGGTGCAGTACCATCACTTTCATTTGAAAGAACATAAATATTGCAAATGCCAGTTGGATTACCGGCTTCATCTAATGGGGCGTATGGGTAAATGTCTTTGACACGTGGGTCAGCATTTAAACCGTGAAAAATATATGATCCTTCACTGCCTGCGGTCGTTTGACCCTCAGGTGCAAGTTGCACACGTTTACGCAAAGAATCATTAGATTCTTTGACTTCAGGTGTATTTTCTGTGGCTGGGCTAATAATTCGACGTTGAAGATTTCGTTCAGCTGCTTTGTGATCAAGATCATTGTCTTTTGCAAATGCAAGCAGTACTGCCAAAGCCTGCTCATTAGATTCTTTACGGATCAACATTTCACGATAAGCAAAAGCTTCAGCCAGCTTCATTGCTGGATCTGACTCAAGATAACGTGGAAAATTTGGCTGAACTTCTTCCATGCGCTGATAAAAGTCTTCAAGACCTTCTTTTAAAATGGTCTCAAAATCAATCTGACGCACCACATCAGGTGGATTCAGCTGTGATAAATCAATTGCGGTTAAATTTGAATTTGCCATTTGTTGATCACTTATAAAGTTGCACCAAGATCCAATGGGATTTTTAAAGATTGGTTTTGATTGTTTGAAGTCATGGTCAGATCTAAATCAAGAACATGACGACCACCTTCAGATTCATAGAGAGAAATTGAATTTGGCATGACACGTTGTTCCCACTGCAAAATGGCATTTGCTATGGCAGCTTTAAGCTGTAATGCCGTAATTTCATTAAAGGGTGCATCAATCAGCTGTGGAATAAGCGAACCATATTCACGACGCATGACACGTGAGCCAATTGGCGTGGTCAAAATATCGTGGATAGATTGACGGATCTGATCTAATTCATCGGCAACCATTGCGCCTTGCTCACGTGACATCATGGAATTGGTTCTCCAGAATTTCCCGAACCAGGTTGAACACCTGAGGTCTTATGATTTTTCAGGCTGATATCTCCAGCAGTGACATCATCTTCAGTGCTGAAATGACCGGTTGAATGACTGGATCCTTGCACCAGTTGACTGCCACCTACGGTGTGATTACCACTAATGACTGTGCTGCCATTGGTGGTTTGATTACCGTTTAGGGTTAAATCACCATTAATAGTTGTATTTCCATTCACAATGACACCACCATCAGCAGTCAAAACAGCAGTACCGCCACTTGGTAAAATTGCAGACAGATGATGGGCTGATACGTCATAAGCGATGACACAGCCGTCAGCAAACATGCGGATTTTTTGATTGAGATCATCAGAAGGTGCAGGGTGGTCGTCGTTATAAAAGCCGTACAAGACAAAACTTGTTGGACCGATTTCACCGCAAGGTGATACAACCACGCATTCTTCACCATCCGATGGCATATCCCATGTGGAATCTGCACCTGAACGTACATTTATACAGCGAATTTCAGGCGTGTCGATATCGCCAAGATTAACAATGACTCGTGGAATTGGTTTAGACGGATTGATGGTCTTGATAGTTCCAAAACGAATTAGATTTTCAAGACGACGATTAAGGTCAGCACTCATGCCAACACTTTGCTTTATAGGTTTCTACATTTCAGCTGAGTAAAGTTGTATAAACCTGTTTTCACAAGATGAAAGAATTTAAAGTTTGATATGTTTTAGAAATGAGTCTTCAACTAATTTAATGTCTTGTTCGGTAAAACCAAGTAATTCACGTTTTGGATAGACCACATCTGGTGCACCTTTTTCTGCACGATCTTTTAAACCCTCCTGGTGCACACGTGCAATTCTAGCGACACGACCGACAAAGCCAATTGCAATAGAATCAGCATTGCTGAGTACTTTTAAATTGCTCGTATTCTTTATTTTTGTGAACATTTTTCTTTTGATTTTGCCTTTTTGCTCACGTAGGCGTTTACGTCGTGGGGTATAACTAGATCCGTCAGGATTTTTCTGTTCAGAAATTCGCTTTCCTTGGCTTTTTCTTAAATCACGACCAATTTGTTTGGCAAGTCTTGCACGTTCGCCCATCGACAGCCGTTCTAATAACGGCTGAAGATAATTGGCCAATTCAAGTACATTGCTGCTCATGGATTTTTACCTGGTGGCATAAACGCCATTGAATAACCTTCTTTTTCAGCTGTTGTCCATGATGCCAATTCATGACCAGATGAATCAGTCAGTATGACGTTTGTAGGTTTTTCAAATGGTGTGTATTGCGGTTCAGCCGGATAACTTAATTCAAGTTTTCCTTCGGCATTCTTTTTCACAATGACACGTTCAGTCAGTGGAATTTGAAAGTTGATATCGTATTTACTGTTATCAATTAATTCAGCTTCAAAGGTGATCGACTGTTTGCCTTTTTCATGGTTGGCCATGAGCTCAGATTGATGTTCTGCAATCCATGTGAACAGCACAACACCAATCACATCAATATCACCGGCATAATCTGTGATAATGACATCAAGCATATATGACTGCTCAAAACTAAAACCGCCTGCCATGGTGCTTCGCAAGCTGCCTTGATTGGCAAAAATTAGTAAGCGGTCCTGATCTGGGCTTAGATCAGGAATCGCTTTCAGTAAATATTCTCTTAAATGATGTGGCTTTTTCATGCAGCTTTAGCACTCTTATAGTTTGGATCGAGGCGGTTCATCACACGTAAAAACTTGCTGTCATAGCCTAATTTTTTATAATTTCGGCCGTTATACAGTGTAAAAACCACATGCCAATTTTCTTGACGCAATGCATCGATCAACTTCCAATGCTTGTCATCCACTTCACCGGATTTGTTTTCACAGTAACGAAGGAATGCTTCAAACTGCAGGCTTTCACTTTGTTCATGTTGAGCCACAAAATCTTGCACAGATTTATAGCCAAGGTTTTTCCAATTTTCACCCATCAGCTGAAAACGGCCCCAACTAGCAGACTGCAATGCACATGATTCATCAAGTTGTTTGGCTTGACTTAAACGTGTGTACTCAGCAGATCCACCGTGATAACCACCTGTTTTTGTATTCACAATATTCGGATGTTTGGCCATCAATGCATTGGCTTTGGTTTTGCCGAATTTCTGATTCAAATAGAAATACATGCGATGACGTTCAAAAAGAATCTTAGGCTTACCATTTGGCAAGTAACCTTCACCTAGTGTTTCAACTTCAGCAATTGCTTTGATCACAATGACCGGTACACCTAAACGTTTTGCACCTGCGACCAGATCACTTTCTTTTAAAAGTTTACTGGTGTCTTCGCCACGTAATGCTTTTAATGTGTAGTCACCGACCAAGCCATCGACTTTCAGGTTTTTTAATTTCTGAAATTGAATGACGGCATATTCGGTATTTTCACCAAAGTCACCATCAGCTGAAAGTGGCTTTTTATTTTTTCCTGTCATGCCGGCTTTGATGAGCAATTTTTGCAGTTCAATGACGGCTAAACCTTTAGATCCAATTTTTAAAATACTCATCGGGTGCTCCGTAACATTGAAACGACATTGCCTTTACTGCGAAAAATAAAGATCAATAGGAATACAGCAAGAATTGAATCCCATATCGTGACTGGATCCTTGATGAAAATGATGTGAATGCTTTGTGCCAGGAATGCACCAATTAAAACAGTTGCGAATAATCGTAACGAACATGACTGCAGATGAAGGCGGTCAAAACATAAAATACGAAATGCACATGCCACATAACAAAGCACGGCAATGATTGAAAAAATAGTTTGCGCCAATGGCGACAACATAAGTTGCATCATTTTTTATTCTCCTTTCCAAAGGTATTGGACAGGGCAGAAAAGAACTTTGAGGTGGTATTGAATATTTCTGTCAGGGTGGATTTATTGACCCACGTCATGACTTTGACCAATACCGGTAAAGCAAACATACTGGTGAAACAAGCGATCACCGTGTGACTGTTTATACCTGTACGATTGGAAATTTCAGGTGCTAAGGCATAGCCCAGGGCAACGGATAACATGAGAGAAAAAATACGTTTTCCATAGCTCAGTGACTCTTGGGTAAATGCTAAAAATGCTGCACCAATTACGGCACCAAACAGTGCATCACCATTCACGAATGGAAGGAGTGATACCAATCCTGCAGAAGCGGTAATTGCGACAGTGGTTGATGTGGTTGGTTCAGCCATATTTTTGTTCTCAGTCCCAAAGCTGAATGCTTTGCGTTTTATTTTGTTGGGTTTGAATTTCTGGTAACTGAACCTTGGTACCCATCGGAAGAAATGGACCAAATGCAGACAGATGTGGATTGGCTTCAAGTACTGCTTCGACCACACCAGATGAACGTCCATAATTGCGCCAACAAATAGCGTCAACCGTGTCATCTTGAAGGGCATAAACAGTTTTCATTTAGACCAGCTCCACATTCAAACGACGAATTTTTTTTAAATCACGAATGGCAAAGCGCAGATCACGACGATAGTCATCAATGGTTGGTGTCAATTCATCAGCTTTTTGGCCACCATTATTTGTGGTGTCATAAGCGCGATATTGTTCATTCAGTTCAGCACCAACAGCTGCAGCAACGGCACGGAAATATAAAACTTCAGTAATCGGTTTTGTGGTGGTACCTGAAGTAATGGTTTTTGTGCTGATTTGGGCAAGTGTGGCTGCTTTTGATGTGAGAGATTCAAGTTGATCATTCACTTCAATGATGGCTGATTCGATGGCAGGGATTAAACGCTCATTGGTGACACTACTATCAAAGCGCAATTTTTCACGAATGGCTTTTGAAGAAATTTCAGGAAAGAATTCTTCACTGGTGATGACAACATCTTCATTGTTGCGGTTGCCGTTTGCAATTAGTCCGGTCATTGTCATTCTCAATTAGTTGAGGGGTGGAGAATTGAGTTTGTAATTACACATAAAAATGTCATTACATCGTCAATTCTGCCCCTCGGTTGGCGCGGGGCACTCGTTACGTCGGATGAAATTGCAAGTTGCCTTGGTCATCGACGACCTGTGAACCATCTGCATTCAGCATGGGTTCAGGTGAATTTTGTAATTGTTCTTTGTAGAGCTTTTCAGCTTTTTTAAGATCTGTTTTACCGCCACAGTTTTCATTTTTTGCAATCGCCATTTTGATAAATGCTACTGCTTCGGATCCACGGTCTAACTGCAAGAAAGTCCGACCAATTGCCAGATATAATTTGGCACGGATCTGGTCGTGCATATCATGGTTGGCAGTCAGTTGATCCGCTTTTTCAAGAACATCAAGTTTAAATACTTGGCCATCCTGATAGGTTTTGTGTGCTGCATTACCAATTTCTTCAGCAACAATACTTGCAGTACTGCGACTAAATGAGTCAGGCATTTTTAGCTCATTTTGCAAAGCATATTCAGCAAGGCTTAAACCTTGATTGAATAGACCACAGTCAAAGCACCACAGCATGATGGTTGTGATCACTTCATCCTGTTCAACTTTTGCACCTGACTGAACCACACCCAACACATAAGGCATATGCTTTGGAATCAGTTCTTTTTTCGCTTCAGCACGTTTTTCTTGTGACTGAATTGAACGTAAAACATGAATGTCATTTTTCAGTTCGGTCAGTTGTAATTGGTAGACGCTTGCGTCTGGACGTACACCACCAAATTCATCAGCCTTGGCAGCTTCTTTTGCTGCCAAGACTTGAAGGCGATGTCGTCGAGCTGGACTCAACATAAATCACCTATTATTCGATTGTGATGCCTTCAACCAATGCCACTTTTTCGTATGCTTCGATCACATACGCTTCATTTGAAGATTGATAATCTTCAATGCGGTTTTTGCTTGGTTTTTCTTGGATGTAACGACGTTTTGCATCTTTTTGATAATAGATTGACAGGTTGTCAAAAGACGTAATCAAAAGCGCATTGTCAGGGAAATGTGGTACACGTGCTGCAGGTAAACCACCAATTTGTTTTTGGCTTAATAAAACTTGACCAGCCAATACATTGGTATTGTCTGAAGCGTCATTCACGATAGGGAAGTTTTTGTCTGCCAACAGTGAACGACCACAGATCACGACGAGATCCGTATCATCTTGATGGACTTCATCAATCAATTCATTGACTGCATCAACCACCAAGGCATCTAGGTTTTTATAATCACCAGCAGGGCCAATCACTTTGCCAGTCATTACACGTTCAGCTGCATTGGTACGGATTTTTTGTAACCAACCAATGTTCACATCCTGTAATTTTGGATTTGTAGAACGGTTCGTGGTTGCAGCAGCAGAGGTACCGTTGAAACCAATCATGATGCGATCTAGGCCGATGGCTTTGGCAACGGCATTGGTCCAACGTTGATGGAAGTCAGCAAACGGTGCCCAAGCATCAAGTTTGGCATAAGTGATTGCTACATCGAAATCAGTTTGTTTGCATTCGTATTTATCTACACCAAAACCGGTTGGATCGGTTGGTGTACGTTCACCATTTCCTGATGTGTCGGTACGTGCTGCAATCGTTGAATTGACAGATAAACCAATCGCTTCACCAGTTTGGGCATCAACAGGAATGATATTAATTTTTTGAAGAAATTCGCTTGAAGCCTGAATTTTTTCTTCCATTTTTTGAGCTGGTGCAGGTGCTACTGTAAATTGCACCTGAGCCGATTCAACACCGTTGAGTTCAGCAACTTTTGCCAAACTATGATTGAATTTTTTACGTGTATCGTTACGCATTTTTTTCTCGCTTATAAGCAATATTTATGGACTGCTAACAGTGATTAAACTATTAGCACTCGATTTGTTCAGAGAAGTTGCCAGTGTTTTCAGGTGCCGGTGGTGTACCTGGATTTTCTTCACCTTCTAATTTGGCTTTAAGATCAGTGAAGTCTTTTTCCAATTTAGAATGCTTAGTTTTAAGTTCCGAAAACTCAGTTTCGACCTTTTGCAACTTGGTCTGACTTTCACCAAACGTTTTGGCAATCGCTTCAAGTGAGTCAGATACTTCTTTGAATTGGTCTTTATTTTTATTGTCTTGTTCTTCTTGTTGTGGCTTCAACCAATCCAAAACTTTAGAAAACAGACCCTTTGCTGGGGCTTCTTGGCCGTCTTCGAATTCGATTGATGCTTCTTCAGCTGCAGTAAACAAGTTCGCTGCATCTTGTTTACGACCGACAAATGGGTTTGCTTCAGGCTTTTGTGCTGCAAATTCCATGATTTGCGTACCTAATGAAGCAGGGGTGTCAGTAAATGCTAAACCGACCAAATATGCTTTGCCGGTATCAGCAAAATTTGGATTTACCTCAATTGAAGTAAATAATTTCTGACCAGCATCGTGAAGTTGGATTAATTGATCGAAAGCATCAACTTGGGCAAATAAAGCAAGTTTTTTGGTACCGTTGATTTCTACTTCTTCAGCTTTTAGGGCAGTGACCTTTGCATACGTGCCAAATTCAGAACTTGGTGAAAAACCACGGTAGTGCTCAAGATTGCCTAAAGCTGTGTATGTATTTGGATCGTAGCTGTCAGCCATTTGTTGAATCCATGTCGCTTCAATCACTCGACCATCAGTCGTGGATCCAGCAACAGCAACACGGAAAAATTTGGATTTCTTCATTTCTGAATCCTGTGTCTATGTCGATAGATAAAATCTATTTAAAGTAGTTAGCAGAATCGGAAGAACAGCCTGAACATTCAATCTAAGTGGGTTGTATAAACACTATTTCACAATATCAGTGCAATGAATAAAAACTAATGTATTGGCTTAATGAGCCAATGGATAATGCACTTAATACCCCACAAAATCTGACCTTTGATAAACGCCTTCTAGCAAAATTTTTGTATTGGATGGGGTGGCGAATCAGCTCGATTGCAGATCACATCGATGAACCTGATAAAAATGTTCATGCTTGGAAAACACGTGATGAATGGGATAAAGATGCACCTGTTGGTCGAGTCGGTGAAGCCTTAACTGCTCAATTGATCAAACTGATTATTCTTGAGAAAAAAACACCTGGTGATTACAAAGAAATTGATTTGCTCATGCGTCAGATGGAGCGCATGGCACGAATCGATAAATATTCTGATGGTGGCAATGAAACCGATCTGAATCCAAAACTAAAAAATCGAAATGCTGGACCACGTAAGCCGAAACAACCAAATGCACTGACTGAAGAACAAGTTGAAAAACTTCTTGAAGACTTTGATGAAGGTTTATTTGAGTATCAAAAGGTTTGGTACCGTGCACGCGAACAACGTAACCGTGCATTATTAAAATCACGTCAGATCGGCGCAACATTCTATTTTGCACGTGAAGCATTGATCAAAGCTGTCACTACTGGTCGAAATCAAATTTTCTTGTCGGCATCAAAAGCCCAGGCGCATGGCTTTAAAACTTATATTAAAAACTTTGTCATGCAATCCATTGAAGTGGATCTGCAAGGCGATCCGATTTCAATCACGCTTCCATGTGGCAATACTGTTCAGCTGATCTTCTTGGGTACCAATGCAAAAACAGCACAGTCATACCATGGCGATTTGTATTTTGACGAATTCTTTTGGGTGCATGGCTTTGCGACACTGAAAAAAGTGGCATCGGCAATGGCTGCCCAAAAGCAGTACAAAAAAACGTATTTCTCCACGCCATCCAGTAAAACGCATGAAGCCTATGCATTCTGGACAGGGGATGCCTTCAATAAAGGTCGCAGCAAAGAAAATCGAATTGATATCGACACCAGTCACGCAAAATTAAGAGACGGTGCTTTGTGTGGCGACAAAATGTGGCGACATATCGTCAATATTCAGGATGCTGAACGCCAAGGCTGTGATCTATTCGATATTGATGAATTGATTGCTGAAAATAGTCCTGAAGAATTCGCCAATTTATATATGTGTGAATTTGTCGATGATGGTCATAGTGTCTTTCCACTGTCCATCATTCAGCCGTGTATGGTCGATTCATGGGAAGTATGGTCCAAAGATTTTAAGCCATTGGCACTTCGTCCATTTGGTAATAAACCAGTTTGGATTGGATACGATCCAGCAGAAAGTGGCGACAGTGCAGGGCTTGTGGTCATTGCACCACCTGAACCTGATTATCCTAAATTCCGTTTGCTTGAACATCATCAGTTCAAAGGCATGGACTTTGCCAGCCAAGCGCAATACATCAAGAAATTAACGACGAAATATAACGTCAAATATATTGGTTTAGATAAATCTGGTATGGGTACTGGTGTTGCTCAACTCGTTCTTGAATTCTTCCCGAATCTAACGACCTTCAATTATAGCGTTGATGTCAAAACACAATTGGTCATAAAAGCCATGGATGTGATCAACAAAGGACGCTTTGAATTTGATGCTGGATCCACAGATGTGGCCATGTCGATTATGGCGATTCGTAAAACACTGACGGCTTCACAAAGACAAATGACATTTGAAGCATCACGTGCAGAAAATATTGGTCATGCTGATTTGGCTTTTGCCATTTTCCATGCCTTCGCAAATGAGCCTTTGACCCTTGATGACCAAACAAAAACTAAGAAATCCTCTATGGAGATTTACTAATGTCCGACAGCAAAGTGCAGGCATTTACATTCGGTGATGCAGAACCGGTGATGAATGGCCGTGACTTATCACAGTTTTATGAAACATGGCTGTGTGGCAATTATTACGAACCACATATCAGTATGAATGCTTTGGCAAAATCCTTTAAGGCAATGCCTTATTTGTCGACTGCAGTGTTTTATAAAAAGAATCAACTGGTGTCTTCATTCACGCCAAATAAATTGATTAGTTCATCTGAATTTGAACGAATAGCTTTTGACTACTTGGTATTTGGCAACGGCTATTTGCAACGGATCGACAATCGTTTGAATGATCCACATCACTATGATGGACTCATGGCCAAGTACACCAGACGCATGAAAAACTCGAATGAATTTCTGCAGCTGCTGAATGGTTTTGAAGAACACATTTTTAAACCTGGTACCGTTTGCCATATCAAGGGCATTGATGTCGATCAAGAAATTTATGGAACGCCTGAATATATCGCGGCACTTCAGTCCATGTGGCTCAATGAGTCAGCCACTTTATTTCGTCGCAAATATTATAACAACGGATCTCATGCCGGCTTCATCCTATATATGACTGATCCTGGTGTAGATGATGCAGATGTGGATGCTTTGAAACAAGCAATGAAAGATTCTCGTGGTCCAGGTAACTTCCGCAATTTATTTCTACATGCACCAAATGGGAAAAAGGACGGCTTGCAACTGATTCCAATCAGTGAATTGGCTGCCAAAGATGAATTCTTAAATATTAAAAACGTCACACGTGATGACGTTCTTGCATCCCAACGTACACCGCCACAACTTCTCGGAATCATTCCATCCAATGCAGGTGGCTTCGGATCTATCAGTGAAGCACGCGAAGCATATTGGTATTCCGAAATTGTTCCACTTCAAAATTTATTCGCCAACACAGTAAACGAATGGGCAGGTGATCAGATCATCCGCTTCAAAGAGTTTCATCAACTTCAATTCAAACAGGAAAAACAATAATGAATATTGCTTTGGCAATTAAAAATTGGAAATTCATCGTGATGGCTGCCTTGGCCA
Source organism: Acinetobacter lwoffii (assembly GCA_013530545.1). Classification (GTDB taxonomy): domain Bacteria; phylum Pseudomonadota; class Gammaproteobacteria; order Pseudomonadales; family Moraxellaceae; genus Acinetobacter; species Acinetobacter lwoffii_G. The sequence goes on along the minus strand of SPVA01000043.1, from coordinate 21,449 downwards.
TCGCTTTGGCATTTTCAGTCACCAGCTGCACAAGTAAGTCACATCAAATTGATTTACTCGAATCACAAAAAACTTTAGCTGAAACACAACGTGATTTGCTTGCATCGCAACGTGCCAATGAAGTGCATGAAGTAGAGCAGGCATGGTCGCAAGAACTTTTGGAGTCAGAACGAAATGCAAATAAAAACTTACAAGTTGCGTTGGCTGCTGCCAGTGACAGTGCTTTGGCTGTTGACCGGTTGTCAAAGCAGATCAGTGATACAAACAAACGTTTGTCCTCAGGTACCCATGAAGCCATCGTTGAATATGGAAAGACCTGCAACTTCGTACTCAAAACAATGGCAGACCGTGGTGGAGCAATCGCAGCAGCAGCTGATGGACACGCAATTGATGCAGAACGATTAGACCAGGCATGGCCACAGCAGGTGAAGCCAGATAAACAAAGCTAATCACAGTATTTACACGAAAATAAAAGTCCTCCATGTGTGAGGGCTTTTTTTTGGCCAAAGTTTCTAAAACTACAGAATCCGGTTCAAGCCGGGCGGTTGACCCCCCACCTCACCTGCCCAGTAAATGTGTCGAATATTCAACAGATTTGTGACCCTGACCAATAGCCTTCTAAGCCACAGCAGTAGCGGTGCATGACACAGCCGAATGCCAAAAAAACAGTTCTACATAATTCAACAGGGATTCTATGAATGCCTACAACTTTCGATTTATCAAAAGTTCCATCAACTCAATCAATAGTGCTTAAAAAAGGTTAGAAACAGTAAAATGAAAGGTTTTTAATATTTAAGTATCTGATATTTATTAATTTAATTTCTAACCATATAAAGGTTAGAAGTGGTTAGAAAAAAGTTATAAAAGTTAAAATATTTATATAAAACAATAATATAAAAGGTTAGAACTTCTAACCATTTTTAGAGGTTAGAACTAACCGTAATCTAACCATTTTCTAACCTTTTTAAATTTGTAATTAATCTATATAAATCAATAATCTAAATACTGTTTTATAATTTTCTAACTTTTCTAACCTCTTTTTTTTCTCACCTGAAATTTTCAAAAAAACAAATTCCACATTTAAAATGCGAAATTCAAACGTTGGCCATTGCTGTCATATATATGTGTGTGATCTCTACATCTGATATATTTTCTGTACTACATACCAGGTGTGATGCTATGAACTTTGATGAATTATTCGATCTGTTTTATTCGTGTTTAGAAGAAGATATGTCACCACCACAAATTAGATGGCGTTCATACGAGTGTGAAATTTTTTGGCGTGCTCGTTTAGGAAATGCTTTGAATATTGAATGGTATAAAACTTGGCATCCAGACTCACTGTCAACATTGTCTTATACGAATTTAGCGACTGTATTCATCAAAACTTTTAATGCAATAAGTATGAGAGGGGAGTCCTCTAAATAATAGGACCGATAGTTATTTTGCACCGTATTTGCACCGTGCTTTTTATTATTTAATTAAATTGCTGATTATAAAAATAAATTTTGAAATGTTGTCTAGTCCATCATCGGCGCAACACTGATTCGTGGTTGAAGTTTATTTTCAATGGTGGTCAGATCAGTCATTCAAAATCACGCCTTAACGAAATGGAAGAAAGAAGAAGCAATCCATGCAATCACTCAGCTATTGGTTTTTGGCTAAAACCGGATCGGCTGACGTCGCAAAAAGAGGGCGTAATACTAGCATAAAATCAGAAAAACCACTCGGCGAACTTAAGCTATCCCAGTAAATCCAAGGAATGAAACAAGAAATAAAATTGGAATTCCCAGTCAGGTTGGAATGGTATATTTTGATAGCAGAAAGATGAATATAAAAACGCTAGAAATAAGGAGAATAATCATGTTGTTATTGGAGGAGATTTATAAAAGCCATAAAGCACAAAATTCGGCACATTTTAATTTAAGAATTCATCGGGGCTTAGGCTGGTTTAAAAAATCGCTAGATCTGGATCAGGATCTGGATTTTAAGTTTATCAGCCTGTGGATCAGCTTTCAGGCGATTTATGCAGATGAGAGTGATCTAGTTCAAGATCAAAGCAAGCTGCAGCAGTTTCTGGAAACACTCTGCCAAAAGGATCTGGATCAGAAAATTAATCATATTCTTTGGGAAAAATACAGCCAGCCGATCTGCTCACTCTTGGCCAATCCCTATGTGGAACAAAGCTTTTGGGATTATCGTCATCAGAAAATTAGCCTGGAAAGCTGTCAGGTTGACTTGGAAACACAGAAACAGAATATACAGAATGCTTTAAAAGAACGAAATTCTGTTGAAATTTTAGCTGGAATATTTCAGCGTTTATCTACCTTGCACCATCAGATAATGCAGGGTGGCGCCACGTATCACAGCTCGCTGAATTATAAATCATTAGAGGAAAGCTGCCGGATTCTGGCAGCCTTATTGCCGGTTTTTATCTGTATTTTATTGGAAAATTCACAAACTCTTGATCTGAATAAGCCTTATTATCCGGCGGCGCAAGTCAGCTAAATAGAGGTAAAATACTTATGCGGTTGTCTTAGCCTGATGCCATTGATCCAGCAGGGCGAATAGGGTGGCACACAGAGCTAGCCCGAGTCCTGCCAGACAGGTCATGCTCCAGCCACCGTGATGCCAGGCATAAACCCCTAAGGCTGAACCACATGCACCACCAATAAAATACAAGGTCATATACAGTGAATTGACCCGTGATTTGGCATCCGGGCGCAGGCGGAAAATTACGTTCTGGTTACAGCTGTGCGTAATCGCGAGTCCAAGATTTATCAGCCCATAACCCAAAATATAACTCAGCAAAGACACTGCACCAAAATATAAAAACAGCCAGCTCCCCACCAGGATAGAACAGCCGATCCAGCTCAGTGTTTTGATATGGCCACGATCGGCCCATTTGCCAATGAACTGCGTGGAAAGTGCGCCAAATACACCGACCAGCGTGACCAGTCCGACCATGACATCAGAAAGCTGAAAAGGTTCCTGCGTTAGCAGTAGAGCGATGGTGGAGAACAACATACTCATGGCAGCAAAAGCACACGCACCTGTCAGTGAACGCAATACCAGACGTGGTTCCTGCTTGAGTAATATCCCCATAGATTTAAAAATCGCTGTATAGCTGATTCTCAGACGTGGCAGGCTCGGTAGTTTTCCTTTCAAATAAAAACTTAAAGCCAGCATACTTATGCCACTGACGATATAAATCATTTTCCAATGAAACAGGTCGGAAAGTAATCCGGCAATACTGGTCGAGAGCAGAATACCGACCAGCAAGCCACTCATCAGGAAGCCCACCACTTCTCCGGTTTTTTCCGGTTTGACCGCCATGGTGGCCAAGGGAATCAGAATCTGTGCAGCCACGGAAAACAGTCCGGCAATGATAGTGCCGACCCAGAGCATCGGCAGATTCACTGCACTGGCACAAATAAATAAACCTGCTGTCGCACCCAGCATGAGAAAGGGGATCAGTTTGGTTTTATTTAGCATGTCCCCTAAAGGCACAATAAACAGCAGGCCCAAGGCATAAGAGATTTGAGCAAAGGTGACGGTGAGCGCTACTTGTGATTCAGGCACCTGATAATACTGCTGAATCGATGAAATCAGCGGCTGGCAATAATAGTTAGCGCCGGCACATAAGCCGCATGCAATCGCCATCAGCCATAATAAGGGCTTATTTTGACTAATATCGAGGGGCGTGTGCATAGGGCTAACCTTGTATTCAGACCGGAAGAACTTAAATGAGGAATGAGAATAATGTTCAAATTGAGGGCACTATAGGCCAGAAGTTCTTGCTTTAAAAGTAGAGAAATATTGCCAGCATTGAAAATTGTTAGAACTCAGGCAGCTTAATGAAAGAAGTGCAATTTCAAATAGAAAGTATGAGTGAATATTTACAGAATTTTTTATATTTTAATGATGGGGTTGCTTCATTAAAGCGCAGCTTAAAGTAAAAACAATAAAAAAGAGCACTGAGGTCAAAAAAGTGGAATATTTACTCTATTTTATTGCGCAAATTTGGTGCGAAAATGAGATTTTCCATTTTGAATCAAGTTCAGTACATTAATATAATAAATAGTCATCCAGCTTTTTTTCTACCCTTTATCTGACTGTTTGAGACCTGAGTCTTATAAAATTTTAGCGATTACTTTTTGTCAGATCTATTAATTGTGTCTGATGAAGATCTGCTCAAAACAAATTCTATCATTTCATAAAATACGATTTTAACATCTAAAAACAGTGCTCTTGCTTGAGTGCTAAATCTGTCAAAAAAGTCAAAACTAAAAAAACGGCGCAGCTAAAGTGCCGCTATCTATAGGGACTAGAGAAATTAAAAATCTACTTCTGAATCAAGAAATACAGCAATCATTGTCAGAATCATCAATGTAACAAAATAAATCACAAATTTGCGCTTATTTACACCAGCAAAATCTGGATATTTTATTCAGCGGAATGAATATCGTTTATAAAAGCATCGAATATGAATAGCCGTTAAATTAAATAAATGTGCTATCACAGCATCATTTTTATGAATCATCAGTTCAAAATATAGGTATTTATTAAATAAATAGTAGGTGGTAATTTCAAACAGTTTGATTAGAATCCAAAAATTCAACAAGAACACATCCTGAGGGGAAGCATCGTTTAGGCGATGTTTACTTAAGAAAAATTAGCTTGAGGAACGCTCATGCAGATCGGAATTCCAGCCGAAACTGTTGTCGGTGAAAATCGCGTCGCTGCGACGCCAGAGACAGTAAAGAAATTGATCAGCGCAGGACATAGCGTGATTATCGAACGTGGTGCAGGTGTTAAAGCTGCCTATATCGATAGTGCCTATGAACAAGTTGGTGCCAAAATTACGGATGATGCCTATACCGGCAGTCAGTTGATTTTAAAAGTTCGTGCACCGAAAGGTGAGGAAATTCAAAAACTCAACCCGAACACCACTATCGTGGCAATGTTTGATCCTTACCGTAATACTGAGCTTGACCAATTCGCGGCACAAAACGTGTCTGCATTTGCATTAGAACTTTTGCCACGAACCTTGTCTCGTGCGCAGAACATGGATGTCTTGTCTTCTCAAGCCAACCTTGCAGGTTACAAGTCGGTGCTTTTGGCTGCGGCTGAATACCAGCGCATGTTCCCGATGCTGATGACTGCTGCGGGTACGGTTAAACCGGCTCGTGTCGTGATCATGGGTGTCGGCGTAGCGGGTCTGCAAGCGATTGCCACTGCAAAACGTTTAGGTGCCATCGTTGAAGCCACGGACCTGCGTCCAACTGCCAAAGATCAGGTTGAATCTTTAGGTGGTAAATGGTTAGACGTACCGATGTCTGCTGAAGAGCAGCAAAAAGCGGCTGATGCGGCTAAAAATGGTTATGGCTGGATGCCGGGTGAAGAATACATTCGCGATCAGGCTGCAATTGTTGATAAAGCGGTATCGAATGCTGACATCGTGATTACCACAGCGCTTTTACCGGGTCGTGATGCACCGCGTTTAATCCGTGCTGAAACAGTTGCGAAAATGAAACCGGGTTCAGTGATTCTGGACATGGCAGTAGAGTCTGGTGGTAACGTTGAAGGTTCGAAATGCGGTGAAACAGTCCATACCGACAACGGCGTTAAAATTCTCGGCATTCCAAATATTCCGTCGACTGTATCAACTGAAGCCTCTGCTTTATACGCTCGTAACGTATTTAACTTCGTTGAAACACTATTTGATGCAGATAAGAATTTTGTCCTGAATCAAGAAGAAGAAATTCAAAAAGCCCTACTTGTCACTCATGGCGGCCAAGTGCTGCTGAAACGTGGTTAAGGAGAAGACTCATGGTTGAAACAATTACGATTTTTGTCCTTGCCATTTTCGTAGGTTACTACGTGGTGTGGGGTGTAACGCCAGCATTGCATACGCCGTTGATGGCGGTGACCAATGCCTTGTCATCGATCATTATTGTCGGTGCGATGATTCAGACCGTTGGCCTGCCGGTGATTGGCGTTGAAGGTAGCGTGGATTTTCAGACCATTAACGTGGTGAGCGTACTTGGCGCGATTGCAGTATTCCTGGCGAGCATTAATATTTTCGGTGGCTTTGCCGTGACTGCTCGTATGCTGGAAATGTTTAAACCTAAGCAAAAGAAAAAAGAGGGTTAATCCATGGAAATGATTCGAGAATATGCGGATTGGTTCTACCTGATTGGTGCCGTTCTTTTTATCCTGACGCTACGTGGTTTATCAGGTCCCAAAACTGCGATTGCCGGTAACCGTTACGGAATGATCGCGATGGCGATTGCGGTCGTGACTACCTTCTTTGTGGCTGAGAATCCAGTGGTCTGGATGATCATTGGTGCAATGGTGCTAGGTGCAATCGTGGGTATTGCCCGTGCACGTACAGTTCCAATGACGCAGATGCCTGAAACTGTGGCATTGATGCACTCATTGGTGGGTCTGGCTGCAGTCTTGATTGCTGTCGCTGCCATTATTCACAACAACAAACTGATCGAACTTGGTCCAGACCTATTGGCTGCCAATGGTGTCAATTTCCATGAAATGAGTCGTGTTCATTTATTTGAACTGTTTGTGGGCTGTTTCGTAGGTGCGATTACCTTTACAGCATCAGTCTTTGCTTACGGCAAACTGGCTGCAAAGAAATGGGCAAAAACTATTTCTGGCGCATGGGTGAAACCGGTTCAGGCGATCATCTTTATTGCAATGTTAGGTTTTGGTATTCACTTCTTCCTGACGGGTAATATGACATCGTTCTGGGCGATGACAGGTCTTGCGCTGGCATTCGGCTGGGTATGGATTGCGCCAGTTGGTGGCGGTGACATGCCAGTGGTGGTATCGCTTCTCAACTCATTCTCGGGTTGGGCAGCAGCGGGTATTGGTTTTACCCTGGAAAACAACATGCTGATTGTTGCTGGTTCACTGGTGGGTTCATCGGGTGCGATTCTGTCTTACATCATGTGTAAAGCGATGAACCGCTCAATCATCAACGTTTTGTTTGGTGGTGCGATGGGTGGTGCAGCTGCACCGACAGCAGGAGCAGGTGAACAGGTTCAACGTAATCACCGTTCAGGTTCGGCAGATGACGCAGGCTTCCTGATGTCAAATGCAGACAGTGTAGTGATTGTGCCAGGTTATGGTATGGCGCAAGGCCGTGCCCAAAATGCGGTAAAAGAATTGGCTAACTTGCTGAAAGAGCAGGGCGTAACGGTTCGTTTCGCGATTCACCCGGTGGCAGGTCGTATGCCGGGTCATATGAACGTACTCCTTGCTGAAGCGGACGTACCGTATGAAGACATCTTGGAAATGGATGAAATCAACTCAGACTTTCCGGCAACAGATGTGGTGCTGGTCATTGGTGCCAACGACGTTGTGAACCCTGCAGCGAAAGATGATCCAACCTCACCAATTTATGGCATGCCGATTCTGGAAGCGCATAAGGCACGTACGATTATGGTGATCAAGCGTTCTATGGCAACCGGTTATGCGGGTCTCGACAATGACTTGTTCTATAATGACAAGACCATGATGATCTTCGGTGATGCCAAGAAAGTGGTGGAAGATATGACCAAAGCCATTAATGGTACGGGTCACTAATCATTTAAATCATTAGAATCCCCCTAAGTCCCCCTTTAATAAAGGGGGATTTTTTATTTTATATCTTGAAAAAAGAATTATTGAGTGGTCATCGAACGTCTAGGTTTATGATGAATTGATCCTAAAATAACAATCAAATCGGTACATAAGACAAGATGAAAAGTAAAGAAAAATAGCTAACAGATTGAGTGGTATTAATGCTTATAAAGTTGGATGAACAGGCAATAAAAAAGCGACCTACACAGGTCGCTTTTTTGAATATTTAGTTTTTACGCTACAGAGTCAGTATCTGCAGGGTTGCGCCATAAGCTTTCCAGGTCATAGAATTTACGCGCTGTTGGAAGCATACAATGAACCACAACATAACCAAGGTCGATGAGGATCCATTCGGCATCACGTTCGCCTTCAATACCAAGAGGGCGGAAGCCAGCTTTACGTGCTTCTTCAGCAACGTTATTGGCCAATGATTTGATGTGACGTGTCGATGTACCGCTTGCAATGACCATAGCATCAGCCACATTACTGATACCGCTGACATCAAGCTCAACAATTTCTTTTGCTTTTACATCTTCAAGTGCAGCATGTACGACTTTTAAGCAGTCCTGTACAGCTTGAGAATTTGAATTCATAGTAAGATCGTGAGAATTAGAAGCGCTGGGCGATGGTTCTAAATTCATGGGGAGTGTAATTTCCTAACAATTATGCATGGTCTAATATAGCGGTTTTAGTCCTGAATTTCAAATGAAGCCGCAGTCCACTCAGTCATGCTCCGGAAAGAACTCAGCTTTCCAGCCAAAGGAATCGTTGGAATGTCCGCTGGGTTTATACTCGGCAGCGACATAACCTTGATATTGACTATGTTTTAACCACTGAAATATATCATGATATTGAATAGAACCCGTATTGGGTTGATGCCGTCCGGGACAATCCGCAAACTGGATATGACCAATCGAGGCAATATTTTCTTGCAAAGTTTCCAGGACATCTTCGCCCATCATTGCCATGTGGTAACAGTCATACTGCATTTTTAAGGCCGGATGATGCACGGCCTCCAGCATTTCCTGTGCTTGAGCAACATTTTGAATCAAAAAACGTGGCATATCGATGCCATTGATCATTTCAAAGACCGGTTCAATTTGATGCTCAAGCAGCATTGAACAGGCCATTTTCAGGTTACTCGCCAGCGTATTCAGGCAGGGCAACAGATCACAGTCCAAGGGCTGTTTTCCTGCCAGGATATTGACTCGGGGTACATTCAGTGCGGTAGCATACTGGATGGCCTGCTCAACAGCATGACGAAACTCGATTTCCTGTCCTGGAATGCCGGCCAGACCATGACCGCCCTGCATTAAATCGCCTGCTGGCACATTAATCAGGCACAAGTTCAGCTGATGCGTGCTGAGCTGGTTTTGAATCTGGCCAATTGTGAGCTCATAAGGAAACTGGATTTCCACATGATTAAAGCCCTGTGCATGAGCCAGCGCGAAGCGTTCGATCAGCGGCACTTCGGTAAAAATCATCGACAGGTTGACGGCAAGTTTAATCATGTATGTCTCTTCAATATTCAGGGCTGCATCAATCAAGCGTTATGAATGTTTTAGTTGCTGGATTACAGTAGCCAGATCTGCTTCGGCAAAGCCTTGAGCCTGATGGGCCTGTAACTGTGATAATGCCTGAGTCGCGACTGGAACATCCAGATCAAAGTTTTGTGCCAGTTGCACGGCATTATTCAGATCCTTGGATAAAGTCTGCACTTTCCATTGCACCGGTACAAAAGTCTGGGTGGCCATACGCGGAGCCAGAATCTGAAAAGGCTTGGAGTCGGCAAAACCACCTGCCAACGCTGGCGCCAGTAAGCGTGTATCTACCCCGGCAAGGCCAGCTAGGGCTACGGCTTCTGCAATCAGGGTACTATTTGCCGCGACAATCAGCTGATTACAGATTTTGGTCGCCTGACCGGTACCCGTATCCCCCATACGGGTGACACGCTGGGAAAGTACTGCATAGATCGGATTAAGATTTTCAATCGTCGTGGCATCACCACCCGCAAAAATCACCAGACTGCCTTGTTCGGCTCCAACTGTACCGCCTGAAACCGGAGAGTCAATCCAGGTTACTTTCTTAGCCTGTGCTTGTGCAGCAAGTATTTGGGTTTGCTGTACTGAAAGGCTGGAGAAATCTACAATCACTTGCTCTGCAACCAAATACGGTTCGATCTGAGCAAAAACAGATTGCACTGCATGATCATCTGCCAAGCAGCTGAGAATGACCGGATAATTGGCAATCTGGTCTAAAGACAGCGCAGTCGCGCCCTGATCCAGCAAGGGCTCACAGGCTGCTGGTGTGCGATTCCAGACCGCTACCTGAAAACCTGCCTGAAGCAGACGTGTGGCCATACGAGTGCCCATCAGCCCCATCCCTAAGAAGGCAATTTTAGTATCAAGATTCAACTGCATGCTTTGGTTTATTCCTTTCCTGGATTCAGACTTGGTTTATTTGTACTGGCGTGGCACAAACTGAATATCTGGGTTTTTGTCTTTTTTACGAGCCAATTGACTATTTTTACCCAGTAATAATTTCAGCTGCCAGATTTTTTCCATACGCAGGGATTTATTTGGATGATGCTGCATGGCATCTAGTACAAATTTAGAGGCCATCAGCGCATCTGGAGAGCGTTGCAGCATTTCTTCAGCCAAGGCTTGTGCTCTAGCTAAAGGTTGTTGATCGACATGGGTGATCAGACCGATTTCTTTGGCATATTCACCATCAAAAATCCGGGCAGTTAAGGTCAGTTCTTTGGCCAGATCAATCCCAATCAGGCCTTTCAGTGAACGGCTGAGTCCCATGTCTGGCACCAGTCCCCAACGAGTTTCCATAATCGACATTTTGGTGTCAGGATGGGCAATGCGGATATCTGCGGCCAGAGCAAGCTGCATCCCGGCACCAAAACAGAAGCCCTCCATTGCGGCAATCACCGGAACTGGTAATTCTTGCCAGACCAGAAATGCTTTTTGAAATAAGCTTTGACCAGGACGAATCAGTTCCCATGCGGCATAAGCACGATTTTTAGGATTATTTAAATCTGCCAGATCAATACCGGCACTAAAGACCTGGGCCTCGCCAGTTAAAATCACACAACGGATGCTTTTATCTTTTTTGATTTTCTGTGCAGTCGCGACCAGTTCGCGCAGCAGGGCAAAGCTCATGGCATTGCGTTTATCCGGACGATTCAGTGTAACAGTGGCAATGCCGTTATTTTTTTCCAAGCGCACGAGTGACATGGCATTCTTCCTTACTTTTCCTGGCTTGAGCATAGCATGCAGCCTTTAGGCTTGCATGACAGCTCAGTCACACTTCTTAAGTCATGGACTGAGCCACTTCAGAGGTTTAATTCAAATGTTGCTTCAAAATTTGCTGGGCAGCCTGTTCAACCTGTTCAACCACGGCTTTGAGTTCATCAAAATATTTCAGCACGTCCTGAACAAAGTTTTCATCGGCCTTACGGCGTTCTTTGCGCAGGGTTGAAACGAACTGTTCAAAGCCACCGGTGACTTTCTGTAAAGTCGGTGCACCGACATAGCGGGTCGCGCCGTATAAACGATGCAGCACATGTTCCAGTTGTGGGAAATCTTCCAGTTCAATCAGTTGCTGCATTTCATCGAGTTCATCCGCAAAGCTGTCCACCAGCATGCGTAACAGATCTACCGCCAGATCTTCCTTATTGGCTGCCAGTTGCAGGCTTTGCTGCCAGTCCAGAATATTTGGATCCAGAGCATCAATCACATTGGCACGTTCCAGTACCGGAATCCGTTTAAAATGCTCGGTGGTCCAGTGCGTCAAAATTTGGATAATCTGCTCGATCTGGATCGGCTTGGTGACATAATCATCCATGCCGTTTTGCAGCAGTTTATGTTTTTCATCAGAAAGTGCATGCGCCGTCAGTGCAATAATCGGCAGGCGGCTATGATTTTCAAAGGTCGATTCCAGCGAGCGAATAGCACGGGTGGTATCGATCCCCGACATGACTGGCATCTGAATGTCCATAAAGACCAGATCAAATGCTGGCTGTTCCTGTTCATAACGGCGCTGAATAATATCGATCGCTTCCTGCCCGCTGAGGGCTTTGGTCGTAGTGACATTGAGTTCACCCAGCAATGCTTCCAGAACAATCAGGTTGGGTAAGTGATCATCCACGGCCAGAATATGCAGGCCTTGACCATTAAATTCTTCATGCTGTTCCTGGTCGAAGACCGGCTGATTGCCGAGTAACTGAATCAGCGCGCTGCGGCTGAGTGGCTGATGCAGGGCACGGGCACGATGGTCATTGAGCATGCTTGGATCCAGTTGCATCTGATAACCATAGACAGCCAGATGACCCTGATAACGTGAACGGATTTCGCGTAACAAGACTTCACTGTCACCACTATGATCGACGATCAGCCAGGTATTTTCGCTATTCTGTAAATGATTCAGACGGCTAAACAGATCCAGAATTGATGCACATTCAATATGTTTAACCTGATAATTTTCCAGATAATGCCGCAGCACATTCGCAGTTGCCGGATGTGCAAGATAAGACACCACGGTCAATTCGCTAAAATCTGGATGCTCAATCACGGTATCTTCATCGACCAGGAACTGGGCAGTAAACCAGAAAGTAGAGCCTTTTTCGGTTGGAGCACGTTCCTGATTGTCTTCAAAACCAATCTGGCCATGCATCAGGCTGACCAGCTGTTTGGAAATTGCCAGACCAAGACCGGTACCGCCAAACTGACGGGTCACCGAGGTATCACCCTGCGAGAAGGACTCAAACAGCTTTTTACGGTCGGTACCACTCAGGCCAATGCCGCTATCCTGTACACTAAAATGCAGCACACACTGATCCATTCCATCATGTTCCATGCGTGCCCGGACAATGATTTCTCCATCCGGAGTGAATTTGATCGCATTGGAAATCAGGTTGGTCAGAATCTGTTTAAATCGTAGCGCATCACCAATAATGTGTTTTGGCACACCATCTGCATAATAGAAGGCCATATCAATATGTTTTTGTGCTGCCAGAGGTGACAACATGTCCATCACATCAAAAATCGCTTCTTCCAGATCAAAAGGTGCCGTTTCCAGTTCCAGTTTGCCGGCATCAATTTTGGAAAAATCCAGAACATCATTGATCAGTGCCAGCAAATGCGCCGAAGACTTACGAATGGTCTGCAAATACAGGCTCTGCTCGTTGCTGAGATTGCCCTGACGTAACAACAGATGAATAAAACCATCAATACTGTTCAGCGGGGTGCGCAATTCATGGGAAATATTGGCCAGAAACACCGACTTGGCCTGGTTGGCCGAGATCGCCTGGTCGCGTGCCTGACGATAGGTAATATTCTGGACTTCTAAAGTGTCGAGGGTGCGGCGTAAATCGTCTTCGGTCTGTTCGGTATGTTCACGCAGTTCCAGAAAGCTGAAATGCAAACGTTTCACCACATTGGCGATATCACGTTGCAATAAACGCAGCTCGCCGGTGCTGTTAATCACCATATGCTGGCCGAGGGTATCGGCATTCAGGCGTTGCAATTGCATGCGAATCTCATACATTGGGGCGATCCAGCGCCGTGAGTAGAAATTCAAGCAAAGTAATAACAATAATAAGGTCAGTAATCCGGTCGCAATCAGTACGATCAGTACTCGGTAACGGGCAATTGCTAGCGGCTGGTTATCCAGTTCGATCGCCAGCCAGCCGGTAGAAAAAGTGTTTTCATTCACTTTAATGGCATAGATATGATTATCTTGATGCAGAATCGGACCAACAAAATTGCCGCTTTTCTCAAATTCTGGCCAAGGCGCCTGTTCCTGAAAACCAATGCCCAAACGGTTCTTGCCATTTTCATCCAGAACTGCTGCCCGAACCAGATGCTTTTCATTCAGCATGTTCTGCATGGCGTTGTGAGCCTGGTCATATTGCCATGGATACAGATTCAAGATATCCAGTGCATATTCTGAGGTGCCTTGAAAACGGGTGAGAATCGCAATGGCCATCTGCTTCTGCTGGGCACGTGCGGCATTCGAGGTCTCAGTCAACACCAGCATGGCACCGACACAGGCCAAAATGGTAATCGGCACAAAAATCAGCGCAATCAGCTGTCCATAGGCATGATTTAAGTGTAGGCGTTTAAACAGCTTTTTGTTGATCGTTGACATGATTTAAGCAGTATTTTCTTTATGCCTGGCATATTAGCATGCTTTAAATCGACAGTTAAAATTTAAGCATAATTTTTATAAAGCTTCGGATTAGCAGTTAAAAATACAAGAGATTTCAGTTAATTTTGCTCAGGTACAGCAAGACTAAGACGCACGAAATTTCAATCTGTAAAAGTGCCAGACTGAAATAGTATTTTCATCTTCATTAGCGAGCTGCTTCACCTGGCTAAATTATCGGGAAATGTAGTTTATGGCTTGATAGTGTGTGAGTTTTAGTGAGTTTTCTGAAAAAGCCTTGCTAAATGGGTGCAGGGAAAAGCATTTTTTCATACAATAGCCGCACCTCGATATAGGTGCAAATAATGAGTAATACCATCCCTGATTTTCAAGCAGATGAATTTTTGTTAGACCATTATGTAGGCAAAACGCCGCTGGTGCGTTTACAGCGTCTGGCAAGTCACACTCAAGCTACAGTACTCGCGAAACTCGAAGGCAATAACCCAGCAGGTTCGGTCAAAGACCGTCCGGCCTATAATATGATCATGCAGGCCGAGAAGCGTGGGCAGATCAAACCGGGTGACACCCTGATTGAGGCAACGAGCGGAAATACGGGGATTGCATTGGCGATGGTCGCAGCAATGCGTGGCTATAAAATGAAGCTGATCATGCCGAACAATATGAGTCAGGAACGTAAGGATGCGATGCGTGCTTATGGTGCCGAGCTGATTGAAGTGACCAAAGAGCAGGGCATGGAAGGTGCACGTGATCTTGCTGCTCAAATGCAGAATGATGGCGTGGGGCTGGTGCTGAATCAGTTTGGAAATCCGGACAATGTTGAAGCGCATTACCTGACCACGGGTCCAGAAATCTGGCAGCAAACCGGTGGCAAGATTACCCATTTTGTCAGCTCAATGGGGACCACCGGCACCATCATGGGGGTGTCAAAATATCTGAAAGAAATGAATCCTGATATTCAGATCGTTGGTTTACAGCCATCTGATGGTTCAAGCATTGCCGGAATCCGTCGCTGGCCAGAAGAATATCTGCCAACCATTTTCGACCGCAGTCGCGTGGATCGCATTATTGATATTCCACAAATCGAAGCTGAAAAAATCATGCGCAAGCTGGCACAGAAAGAAGGCATCAGTGCCGGAACCTCTTCTGGTGGGGCAGTGTGGGCGTCGATTAAACTGGCGGAAGAACATCCGGATGCAGTGATTGTGTGTATTATCTGTGACCGTGGTGACCGTTACTTGTCTACAGGGTTATTCTCTGTACAAGATTCTGAATAATTATTTGAGCACTGTTTTATGCGCCTGCCTGTTTTAACTTTCGATATTGAAACCCAAACCGATCTCAAATCAGGCGCGCATCTGTTTGGTCTGGACCTGCCCGAGGCAGATCTGGATCAGGCCCTGACCAAATTACGCCGTCAGGATTCAGGCTCGGATTTTCAGCGTTTACCACTGCATGAAATCGTCTGTATTTCCGGTTTATGGATGGATGAGCAGGGCATGAAGCTGTTTTCGTTTAGCCAGGAACAGCATTCTGAAGCAGAAATTTTGAAAAAATTCTTGTCCATTTTTGACAAGCGACATCCGACTCTAGTGAGTTGGAATGGCTCACAGTTTGATTTACCAGTAATTTTATACCGCGCCATGTATCATGGGCTCTCTGCACCGAGTCTGTTCGATCAGGGCGAAATTGATACGCAAAAGCGTTATAATAACTACCAGAATCGTTACCATCATCGTCATGTCGACCTGATGGATGTGATGGCCATGTTTCATGCTCGTCATTTCCAGAAGCTGGACGATGTTGCACATTTGTTGGGCTATCCAGGCAAGCGCGGTGACGGAGCTTATCGGGTTCCGGAATATGTCCGCAATCAGCAATGGACCGAATTGACGTCTTATTGTGAAGGTGATGTCCTGAATACCTGGCTGGTGTATATCCGCTGGTTGCTGTTAAAAGGCCAACTGTTACTGCCAGATTATCAGCATCTGCTGCAAAGCACGATTCAATATTTGCATACTCAACCGCAGCATGCGGACTTTTTATCAGTTTGGCGTGAGACTTCGCAACGAACTGAATTTACCCAATTTGATTTTCCCATCTCCACACCCTAGGTTTTCATGAAACATCGAGCACAAGCACGTCCTACCCAGCAACCCGAGTATATTTTTCAGGTTGAGTCACTATCGCATGAGGGACGTGGCATCGCTCATTATGGTTCACATCCGGATCATCCGCAGCATAAACATGGCAAGAAAGTCTTTATCCGTTATGCCTTGCCGGGTGAAACCGTGCGTGCCCGCATTACCCGCGAAGTTAAGAAACTCGAAGAAGCCGACAGTCTTGAATTGTTGAGCGATGCTTCTGAAATTCGCGTGGAACCCATCTGCCCGCATTTTGGGTCTTGTGGCGGCTGCAATATGCAGCATATCGTGCCAGATGCCCAGATTGATTTGAAACAGAATGTCTTAAAGTCACATCTTCAGCATTTTGCTGGAATCCAGCCGGATCAATGGCTACCACCTTTACGTTCACAACGTGAAGATTATCGCCGTAAAGCCCGGATTGGTGTGCGTTATCTGCCTTCCAAGGATCAGCTGGTGGTGGGCTTTCGTGAAAATCAGTCCAACAAACTCACGCCGATTGATCGCTGTATGATCTTGGATCATGAGTTTGGCTCGGTTACACGTCTTAAACAATTGCTGCAAGGTCTCAATGGTAAGGCCGACATCGGTCATATAGAATTGGCCATGGGCGATCAGGACATTGCACTGCTGGTGCGTGAAACTGCAAAATTATCTGCCGATGATGTCAACCAATTGCGCGAATTTACGTTACAGAAAGGCTGGCAACTGTATCTGCAGCTTGCCGGCAAAGAAACGCTCTCGCGAATAGATGCTCCAGAAGCATCTGCACGCTTACACTATGGTCTTGATGACTTTGATGTGAAATTCGGCTTTAATCCTCTGGACTTTACCCAGGTAAATTCAAGCATCAATCCGCAAATGGTACGATTGGCATGTGATTTGCTTCAGCTACAACAGGGTGAACGGGTTCTGGATCTGTTTTGTGGATTAGGAAACTTTTCTTTGCCGCTGGCGCGCTGTGTTGGTGCGTCGGGTCAGGTGATTGCGGTCGAGGGAAGTGATGAAATGGTTCGACGTGGTGCGGAAAATGCCAAAAACAATGGTATTGCACAAATAGCGTTCTATTCACAAGATTTAACCAAAGATTTCTCGCACCACACTTGGGCAAATCAAGGTTTTGATGCATTATTAATCGACCCGCCACGTGCCGGGGCAGAAGAAGTGATGCATTATATCCCTCAGTTTGGAGCAAAAAGAATCGTTTATGTGTCATGTAATCCTGCGACACTCGCCAGAGATGCAGGACTCTTGGTACAACAGGGCTATCGTCTCACCCAAGCGGGCGTGATGGATATGTTTACACATACTGGACATGTTGAATCAATCGCATTGTTCGAAAAAGAAAATCAAATAAACGATTAAAGAAATGATGTTTTTAAAAGTAGGAGACGGGTATGGTCACAGTACGTGAGCAACTCCCTGGACGACTCAATGAGTTGTCACAGGAGACGACTGTAGAACATGCCGAACAAGCACACCAGGATCTGACTGAGTGGTTGGATCGGGTTCGTGGCATATTAGATGGCGCACCTTTAACGCAGCTCGAAGAAGTCGCCCACTTAACATTAGAAAGAGAGCTGCAAAGTACGGTTCAGCACCGCTCCAATACCTTTTATACTGGTATTGAGATGGCGGATATTCTGGCGCATCTGCATGTCGATGAAGATACTTTGTCCGCAGCCATGCTGTATCGTGCTGTTCGTGAAGGCGTCATGCCACTCAGTGAAGTATTGGAACAGTTCGGCGAACAGGTGCATAGCCTGGTCAAAGGTACGCTTGCCATGGGTAAGCTGTCTGAGCTGATCGAAAAAAATAAACGCCTGGAAGATCATTTCAATAATAACCAGCGTGAACATCTGTCTGGCATTTACAAAATGCTGATCTCGGTCACCGAAGATGTACGTGTCGTTCTGGTCAAGCTGGCCGAACGTACCTATGCCTTGCGTGAACTGGCCAATTCCTCGCGTGAGCGTCAGGAACGGGTGGCCCGAGAAATTCTGACCATTTACTCGCCACTGGCACACCGCTTGGGCATTGCTCAGTTGAAGTGGGAGCTGGAAGATCTGGCTTTCCGTTATCTTGCGCCGGAACGTTATAAAGAAATTGCTTCCTTACTGAATGAAAAGCGTCTGGAGCGTGAACAGTATATTCAGTTTGTGATTGATAAATTACGCAATGAATTGGCTGAGCATGGCATCGAAGCTGAAATTAATGGCCGGGTGAAACACATTTATTCGATTTATCGAAAAATGAAAAGCAAGAACCTGAGCTTTGACCAGCTCTATGATATTCGTGCGCTACGGGTACTGGTGAAAAGTGTACCGGAGTGTTACCACACTTTAGGTATTGTGCATCAGATCTGGCGCCACATTCCGCATCAGTTTGATGACTATATTACCAATCCGAAAGCCAATGGTTATCGTTCTTTACATACTGCGGTGATTGCCGAGAATAAGTCACTTGAAGTGCAGATTCGTACTCATGCAATGCATGACGAAGCTGAACTTGGGGTGTGTTCACACTTTAATTATAAAGAAGGCGCGAAAACCACAGATCGCTCGTCTGCATTCCTTACGTGCGGTACTTGAGCATTATCAAGAACGTAATGAAAGCAGTGCACATAAAGAATCTGAAGATGAAATAGAGAATTTTGAGCATATTCAAGATTTTGAAGGCTTCGAAAAGATCTATGTGTTTAGTCGTGATGGCGATATCAAAGAGCTACCACGTGATTCGACCGTGCTCGACTTTGCTTATCATGTGCATACCGAAGTCGGTAACAAGTGCTATGCCGCCCGGGTAAATCAGCGCTATGTGCCGCTGACCTACACCCTGAAAACCGGTGAACAGGTTGAAATTCTGACCAAAAAAGACCGGGAACCGAATCGGGACTGGCTGGTTAATTCACTGGGTTATATCAAGACAGCCCGGGCAAGAGATAAGTTGCGTCACTGGTTCCGTCAGCAGGATCGTAGCAAGAACCTGGAAGTCGGCCGTGAAGTACTGAACAAAGAATTGTCACGTCTGGCAATTCACCCGAAATCGATTGATCTGAGTGATTATTGCAACCACTTCAATGTCAAAACCGGTGATGACATTCTGGTCAATCTGGTCAATGGCGATATCAGCCTGCATGCCCTGATTAATCAGGTGAACCGTCACATGCATCTGGATCAGGATGAACCTGAACTGGTGCTAAAACCTGCCTTGAATCCGCGTGCCAGTCATACACTGTCAGCGCACGGGATTCTGATCGACGGTCTGGATAACGTAGAGCTGCATGTCGCGCAGTGTTGCCAACCGGTGCATGGTGAGTCGATCGCTGGCTATATCACTCTGAATCGTGGAGTGAGCATTCATAAGGTCGCTTGTCCGGACTATGTTCGCATGATCACTCAAGAGCCTGAACGTGCTGTAGAAGCTGATTGGGAAATGCAGCCGACTCGCGGTCAGAGCGTACAGATTGTAGTGGAAGCTTATGATCGACGTGGGTTGCTCAAAGATCTGACCCAGGTAATTTTCTCGGATCAGATCAATATCCGTCAGGTGAATACCATTTCGGAAGCAGACGGTATTGCCAATATGAAGCTGCTGATTGAAGTCAAAGGTCTGGCACAACTTTCCAAACTGCTGGCCCGTCTTGAGCAGCAACCGGGAATTATCAGTGCACGCCGTCTGGTGCAGGGTACTTAATTCCCCTTATGTAAGTTTAAAAAGCCTGTAATTTAATTGCGGGCTTTTTTATTGTAAGGTATTTGAATCACATGCATAAAAAATAGACCAGAAACCCAAGATGAGTGCGACCGAAATATTTGAACGTAGACGGAATAATCTGGCCAAGGTGATTGATCTGCTGATCGAGACGCAGCAATTTAAAACCGGCAAAGAGATCTGTGAACATTTTGGCTTATCTGCTTCATATATTGCGCAATTGCTGAATAGCAAACGCCAGATCGGGGAGAAGGCAGCAAGGGAACTGGAACAACAACTGGGTCTGGATACTCTTATTTTAGATCAGTCGGCTGAGCCAAAAGTTGAATTAGCTCCAATTCCAGAGCAAGGCGTATTATTTCAGATGCAGGTGGTGCAACAGCAGGCATTTGCACTTATTCCTATAGATTCTGCATTTTCATTCAATCAGGATATTTTTCATCTGCAAGCACAGCATTATGCAATTCAGGTAGCAGGGCCGTATTATTTTCCCAGCTTAAAACCGGGCTGGTGGCTGATCTGTGACAAACAGGCCGAGTTATCCACTGCAGGCATACTCTGTGTGTATCTGGTTAATGGCCTGCAGCTCATTTTGCAGTTGGTGAGCGAAGCTCAAGATCATTATGAATTCCAAAGCCTAGATGAACATCGACAGGTGATTTTCCAAAAAACCGATATTGAGAAAATCCATCCAGTCATTGCGATTATTCCCACTGCCATATATTCAAACGGCAGAAATAATTCAGCCCATCATAAGACGGGCTGAACGATGAACATGAAACAGAACAGATTATGGAATCTGGTTCTCATCTTCAAATTCTGGCTTCACCTGAACAATAAAGTCCTGACGGTTCAGACCACGCCACAAGGCAAAGGCTGTACCGATATAAATTGAAGAATAGGTACCAACAAAAACACCGACAAACATCGCGATCGAGAACCATTTCAGGCCATCACCGCCCATAACCATCATCGCAACCACAACCAGTAATAAAGTCATGGAAGTATGAATGGTACGACGCAAGGTTTCAGTCAGGGCAATGTTGATAATCTCGACCGGTTCTGCACCACGAATCTTACGGAAGTTCTCACGGATACGGTCAGAGACCACGATATTATCGTTCAGTGAGAAACCGATGATTGCAAGGAGTGCCGCAAGTACAGTGAGGTCAAATGGCCACTGCATCATCGCAAAAATCCCGAGGGTGACGATAATGTCATGGAATAGTGACAACACGGCACCCATGGCCAGCTTGAACTCAAAGCGGATAGTGACATAGACCAGCATCAGCAGGAGTGCCAATGCCACAGCACCACCAGAACGGACATAGAGCTCGTTACCGACCTGTCCACCGACGACATCGACCTTGGGTACTTCTGCCGCATTATTTGGCAGTTGAACCGCTGCTGTAACAGCCTTGGTCAAGTCTTCAGCTTCGATATCTTCCTGAACCGGCATACGCACCATCAGATCACGTTCAGAACCTAAAGTCTGAACCACAGCATCATTAAAGCCTGCCTGGTTCAATGCCTTGGAGACATCTTCAGGTTTGACCGGATTGGTATAGTTCAGCTCGGCTGCCACACCACCGGTAAAGTCCAAACCGAGGTTCAGGCCTTTAGTAGCAATAAAGAAGATACTCGCAACGGTTAAGAGGATTGAAAACAATGCCGCAGGCATCGCAATCTTCATAAACGGAATAATGCGTTCGTCTTCCGGGCGACCGTACTGTTTTTGATTCAGTTGAGTATTTTCAGTCATCAGTGATCTCCTTA
>SPVA01000015.1 GCA_013530545.1 Acinetobacter lwoffii | reverse complement strand
ATACACTGTTCCATGCCCCATTCACGGATATAGCCATGACCACCGAAGCACATTTGCGCTTCCAGTGCAGAATCCAGTGCCTTGTCGGTCAAATAAGCTTTGGCGATTGGCGTTAACAGCGCCACACGGTCAGTCGCTTTACGCACCGCTTCAGGGTCGGTTGAGTATTTGGTAATATCCAGTTGTTGACCTACATACACCGCAAACGCACGTGAAGCTTCATTGTTAGCACGTACATTGAGCAGCATACGGCGTACATCGCCATGGACTAGAATTGAATCGGCTGGTTTTTCTGGAGATTTTGCACCAGTTGATGCACGGCCCTGTAAACGGTCCGTCGCATATTGTGCCGCATTCTGGTAGGCAAATTCTGCTGCACCAATGCCCTGAATTCCCATAGACAAACGTTCGTAGTTCATCATCACGAACATGCCGGCCAGACCTTCATTTTCATTGCCAACCATATAGCCCTTGGCGCCGTCAAAGTTCATGACGCAGGTCGCCGAGCCTTTAATTCCCATTTTATGTTCGATTGAACCGGCAGATACTGCATTACGCTCACCCAGTGATCCATCTGCATTGACCAGGAATTTCGGCACAATAAACAGGGAAATACCACGTGAACCTGCTGGTGCATTCGGAGTTTTTGCCAGCACCAGATGAATGATATTTTCACTCAGATCATGCTCACCGCTGGTAATAAAAATTTTGGTGCCGGTAATATTGTATGAACCATCTTCATTCGGTTCAGCTTTGGTCTTGATAATGCCAAGATCTGTGCCGGAATGTGGTTCAGTCAGACACATGGTGCCTGACCATTCACCCGTATAGAATTTTGGTAAATAGGTTTCTTTCTGTTCCTGTGAGGCGCGGTCATTGATCGCCATACCTGCACCCACCGTTAACAGTGGATAAAGCATGAAAGATGGATTGGTGCTCCAGATCATTTCATCGGCAAGTACGGTCAACATTTTCGGCATGTTTTGTCCGCCCCATTCTTCAGGAGCACCCAAGCCCACCCAGCCACCTTCGGCAAACTGTCTGAACGCTTCTTTAAAACCTTTGGGTGTCGTCACCACACCATTGTTAAACTGAGCACCACCCTCTTCATCTGCAGGACGATTCAGATCAAGAATGACATTTTTTGAAAATTTTGCCATTTCTTCCAGAACCGCATTTGCAGTCGCCATATCTAAATGTGCAAGATTTTCATTACCTTGCCAAAATTGTTCAGCATGGAATACGTCATTTAAAATAAATTCCATGTCTTTTAACGGCGCATTATAAATCGGCATTTTTAAATTCCTTAAAGGGTGATACTCAATCCTGTTGCCAAATATTGTCTAATTTTCATTAGAATCCAGGCGGGCGATTTTAAAATCGTGATATCCAATTCTTGCAGTATTAAATCTATATCTAGATTCATAAAGTTGCATTGAAAATCACGTCTTCATATTCAGTATGAGTGACTGAATACGCCAGCTTAATATTGATCTACTTTCCGTACTAAACCCTGATGAATATAGGCTTAAAACAGTCAAAGGATTTAGCTTGATGCGCTGAAACAATAAAATAATTATACTGAAAATGGAATTTTATTTAGCAAAGTTGATCTCTAGGGTTCAGTTTTCTTGACAATATTTCTGTCTGCTTAGCATCGCTATTTTTATTTGTCAGCAGTTGCTGCATAAATATACAAAATGAGATAAATATCACGACCTTAGTTTTATAGCCATCGCGTGCAAAATTGCATATTCTTGAAAGGTTCTTTTTCGAAAAGTATGGACCAAGAAGATGACGACTGTAAGACAGCAGAACTTCCTTCTTCGTAAAGAGAAGATCCTGAGCATGGCGGAAAGCCTGCTACTGGATAATAATCAGGACATTACCCTGAGTGAGCTGGCCAGTGAACTGGACATCGCAAAAGGAACCATCTACAAACATTTTAAAAGCAAGAACCAGTTATATTTAGAACTGATTATTCTGAATGAAAAAAGAATTCTAGAAATATCAAAAAAGCATAATAACGATATTAAAAATTATGTTTCACAATATATGCTCTATCACATGCTCAATTCAAACCGAACCATCCTGTTGCATGTCATTGAAGAGCGTTTAACCAATAACGAAAAAAATCTGAAAGAGTTATTTCAGGAGCTTTATCGTATTCGTGAAGAACGGATTATCCGGATTAAAGACATCACCCATGATTATCTGGTGGCTTTAGAAAGTGCCATGTCGATTCGCGATTATTTGTCTTATATCTGGACAGTCACCTATGGCGCTTCGCTGTTATTAAATTCGACCAATTACCAAAAAGCGATTGGCTCACGTGAACGTCTGATCAAGCTGTATATTAATCAGGCACTCATGACGCCAGATAAAATCTCATCGGTATAATGACAAATAAAAAAATGCCTGATCAAATCAGGCATTTTTTTATTTGGCTGTATGAGTGCATAAGATCACTTTCGCAATCTAACTCGACAATGATCAGGCTGCCACAGGCGGGAAACCATCTTCGGTTAAAGCTGCAACAATCTCAGACTCACTGACTGTCGATTCAACTTCAACTAGCTTAGTCGCCACATCAATATTCACAGTGGCATTTTCATCCAGATCTTTAATCGTAGCCGTGACACTGCGCGCGCAGCCACCACAAGTCATATTTTCAATACGGAATTTCATGTTTAGCTCCCTAGGATCGGTTTAAAGTTTATGGGATTCAGCAGACTATATTTAACCTAATTTAATCGCAGATCAGGTCAGTGCTGCTCAGGGACGATACCCTGTTCAATCTGTTTTAAAATCTGGCAATCGGACTGTTCATTGCCGGCACATTGTTCTACGGATTGCTGTAATATCACCAGCATATGCTGCATATCAGCAATTTTCTGTTGTAAAAACTGGATATGTTTTTGTGCCAGCTGTTTGACCTCACTACTCTGGCGTGAGCTGTTCAGCCACAGGCCGAGTAATTCTTTCATCTGCTCTGAAGAAAAGCCCAGTTCACGTGCATGCTGGATAAAACTTAAGGTTCTAATGTCCGCGTCACTATAAACCCGATAACCTGTATCACTGCGTTTCGGAGCGGGCAACAAGCCGATTTCTTCATAATAACGGATCATTTTTGCAGAGATGCCGGACCGTTTTGCCGCCTGACCAATATTCATCATACTGACTCCTTAAACTGCACGGGTTGATAAGCTTTTAATCTCAAGGCATTACTAACCACAAACACAGAGGATAGTGCCATCGCGCCTGCGGCAAACATTGGTGATAACAAGATGCCCCAGAATGGATAGAGCACCCCGGCAGCAATCGGGATTAAAGCAATATTATAGACAAAGGCCCAGAACAGGTTCTGCCGGATATTGCGCATAGTGGCCTGACTCAAGCCGATGCCTGTAGCCACATGCTGTAAATTGCCTGCCATCAACACCACATCGGCTGCTTCAATCGCGACATCGGTACCGGTTCCAATGGCCATACCGACATCGGCCTGTGCTAGTGCTGGTGCATCATTGATTCCATCCCCAACAAAAGTAAGCACACCGTATTGCTGCTGGAGTTGTCGTACTGCATCGACTTTTTCATGTGGCAAAACTTGCGCAATCACCTGATCAATTTTTAGCTGTCTGGCAATGGCCTGCGCAGTATGCTGATGATCCCCGGTAATCATCGCCACTTTAAGGCCTTGGTCATGCAAGGCCTGAATCGCGCTATAAGTAGTCGGTTTAATCGGATCGGCTACGGCAATAATCGCAGCCAGCTTTTGATTAATCGCTACATATAAAGGACTTCGGCCCTGATCACCGAGCTTTTGTGCAGTGGCTCTAAACAGATCGACATTTAAGCCCAAGTCCTGCATCAAACGTTCTGCACCGATATGCAGCTGCTGACCGGCAACCTGTGCTTTTACCCCTGCACCAGTGATCGAATCAAAATCGGTCACTTCACTCAGTTCCAGCTCTTGCTCACGGGCAGCCTGAACGATGGCATGAGCAATCGGATGTTCAGATTTAGCCTCCACTGAAGCCACCAGCTGTAATACGGTCTGCTGATTAAAATCTGCAGTGACTTCAAAGTCGGTCAGCAGCGGTTTTCCCTCAGTTAAGGTTCCGGTTTTATCCAGCGCGACGACTTTGGTTTGTTGCAGTAACTGTAAAGCTTCACCCTTACGAAACAGCACGCCCAGTTCTGCTGCACGGCCAGTGCCGACCATAATTGAAGTAGGAGTCGCCAGCCCCATCGCACATGGACAGGCAATAATCAGTACGGCGACTGCATTTACCAATGCGTAGGTCAGATTCGGCTCAGGCCCAAACAGGAACCAGACCATAAAGGTCAAGGCCGCTAGCGCCATAACAGCCGGTACAAACCATAAAGTCACTTTATCGACCACGGCCTGAATCGGTAATTTTGAACCTTGTGCCTGTTCCACCATCTGAATAATCTGCGCCAGTACCGAATCCTGTCCGACCGCAGTGGCCTTGATTTGCAAGGTTCCGTTCTGGTTTACCGTACCGCCGACAACCTGATCACCAGCCTGTTTAGCAACAGGTAAAGGCTCACCGCTAATCATCGCTTCATCAATATAACTTTGTCCGGCAACGACTTCACCATCGACGGCGACTTTTTCACCCGGACGGATTTCAATCAGCATGCCTTGTTGTACATCGGCAATTGCCAGATCAATCCAGTGATCATTCTGTTGTACTCGAGCTGTTTTCGGTTGCAAGCCGACCAGATACTGAATCGCTTCCGAGGTTTTACCTTTGGCTTTGGCTTCCAGATAACGCCCCAGTAAAATCAGCGCGACAATAACGGCGGCCGCTTCAAAGTACACATGTACAGTGGACTGGGGTAACAACTGCGGAAAAAAGGTCGCAATACAGGAAAAGCCATAGGCGGCAATGGTCCCAACGGCCACCAGCGAGTTCATATCTGGTGCCAGACGCAATAAAGCTGGAATACCATGCTGATAAAAACGCCGCCCCGGAATAATCAGCACCAAAGTGGTCAGCACAAACTGCAGATACCAGCTGTTCTGGGTTCCCAGCGTATGGGAAATAAAATGATGAAACGCCGGAATCAGGTGCGAGCCCATTTCCAGAATAAATACAGGCGCTGTCAGAATGACTGCAAGCCATAAATCGCGTTTCAGCTGTGCCGTTTCATTGGCTTTCTTTTCCTGAAAAGCAACATGATTCTCTGCTGAGAGATCGGTACCGGATTTTAGGGTGGCTTTATAACCGGCTTTCTCCACAGCAGCAATCAAGGCCGGAAGCTGGGCATGCGAAGCTTTCAACCAGGCAGTTTCGGTGGCTAGATTGACCTGTGCTTCGCTGACACCTTCTACTTTCAATAAAGCTTTTTCAACCCGTGCCACACATGAAGCGCAAGTCATACCTTCAATTGCCAACTCAATCCGGTCAGTCTGAATATCAAAACCGGCTTTTTGTACGGCCTGAGTTAGTTTGGACAATGGCACAGAATTGATCGCACTCACATGCGCTTTTTCAGTGGCCAGATTCACGTGTGCATTCAGCACACCCTCCACTTTTTTTAGGGCTTTTTCTACGCGAGCCACACAGGATGCACAGGTCATGCCTTCAATGTTCAAATCAAACTGCTGCATCGGTACATCGAAACCGGATTTTTCAATTGCTTGAACCAGCGCAGCGGCAGCAATCGGTTTCTGGCTTTTAATAAATGCTTTTTCAGTCGATAGATTGACAGATGCCTCGACCACGCCTTCAATTTTTTTCAAGGCTTTTTCCACGCGAGCGACACAGGAGGCACAGGTCATACCGCCAATCTGCACCTGCTGTTCATATAACCGGTTGCTGTCTTGTACTGCCATGCCCATCTCCATGCCTCAACTCACTGTTGAGCTTATAGCTTAAACATTTCCATCATGGTAAGGTCAAGTCTTTCATCTGACTATTTTAAAAATAATGCAGCGTCCTGCTGCCAGCAAATACAACCAAATAAAAAAGATAAAAAAGCCCGAAGATGACTTCGGGCTTGTATGGCAGTATTTAAAATATAAATTGCATCAATGTTATTCGGCAGAAATATCTTCAAACAAGATCGAAGACAGGTAACGTTCACCACCATCTGGCAAAATCACCACAATATTTTTACCGGCATTTTCAGGGCGAGCCGCCAATTGGGCTGCTGCTGCCATAGCCGCCCCACTTGAAATACCGACCAGGATACCTTCCTGAGCCGCAGTCTTACGCGCCCATTCGACTGCATCTGCACTATTAATGGCAATCACTTCATCAACAAGGTCTAAATCCAAATTGCCCGGAATGAAGTTGGCACCAATCCCCTGAATTTTGTGTGGTCCAGGTGTAATGTCTTCACCGCGTTTGGCCTGACCAATAATTGCAGACTCAGCGGGTTCCACCGCCACTGAATATAAAGGCTTATTTTTTACCTTTTCAAAGTAGCGTGAAATACCGGTAATGGTTCCACCCGTTCCGACACCTGCGACCAGAATATCGACATTTCCCGCAGTCGCTTCCCAGATTTCTGGGCCCGTGGTTTCTTCATGAATTTTTGGGTTAGCCGGATTTTCAAACTGTTGTGGCAGGAAATATTGCTCAGGGTTCTCATTGAGTAAACGCTCAGCTTCTTCAATCGCGCCCTTCATGCCTTTGGCCGGATCAGTCAATACCAGATTAGCGCCCAATGCTTTCACCACCTTACGGCGTTCAATACTCATGCTTGAAGGCATGGTCAAAGTAATATCATAGCCTTTGGCTGCCGCAACAAAAGCCAATGCAATACCGGTATTGCCACTAGTCGGCTCGACAATATGCATGCCAGGTTTGAGTTTGCCAGATTTTTCAGCATCATTAATCAATGCTGCACCAATACGGCACTTGACTGAAAATGCCGGATTACGGCTTTCAATTTTCGCAAGTACAGTGGCCGGACCGGAAATCACACGATTAATACGAACAAGCGGTGTATTTCCAATCGCGTCTGCATTATTACTATACACCGCTATACCTAAATTATTCGGTGTTGGAAAAGCTGAATCTGTACTCATGATGATATCCCTGATGTTATTGGTTCAAGTCACATAAATATCATACAAGCATTTTTTTGCTTTGTAGATGTTTGATGAAACTTGCACTTGATTGCACGAATGTGAACTAAAATACTTTCTGCACTATGCAATAAATTTATCTTATCTATCAATATTTAAAATATAATTTTAATTGATAATTCAATTCATTAAAAACCATAAAACTTAACTGTTTTTAGCAAGGTATTACGAGCTAAGACCCGTATAATTAACGGGCTGTAACTTTATAATGGACATATTGAATGA
Source organism: Acinetobacter lwoffii (assembly GCA_013530545.1). Taxonomy (GTDB): domain Bacteria; phylum Pseudomonadota; class Gammaproteobacteria; order Pseudomonadales; family Moraxellaceae; genus Acinetobacter; species Acinetobacter lwoffii_G. Next base: position 16,464 of record SPVA01000015.1, on the reverse strand, counting down.
AAACCGATTTTGAAATCACGACTATGCGCGATTCAGCAGAACAGGTCGTTGGCATTTTAAAATCTCTGGCCAATACCGACCGTCTTCTCATTTTATGTCATCTGTCTCAAGCGGAACTGAATGTTTCAGAAATTGAGGAAATGACTGAGATTAAACAACCGACACTTTCCCAGCAGCTCATGATGCTGCGCAAAAGCGATGTGGTAGATACCCGACGCGACGGCAAACAGATTTATTATTCAATTAAAGATCAGAATTTGATTGTGGTCTTAAACACCCTTTATCAATTGTATTGCAGCAATCCAGCTAAATAACGGATATTTCATTTCCTCAGTCAGCATAATGAGTTTCTTTAAACTCTTATTGAGGTCGTTTTACATCATTAAGATCACGATCATAGAACTTTAAAATAGAGTTTTTCAAATGATATGTGACTGACCCAGATGTTTCATTTTAAACATGATTCATCAAGAATTCAGATCAGCTAAGACTTCTTAGCAGAATTTGTGCATAATATATCTATATTTGTGATTTAGACCTTTTTATGCCAAATTCCAAGTCTAAACTTCTGCATAGACTGCCTGCCTGGGCATGGTTAAGCCACTACACGCCAGTCAAATTTAAGTCCGATGTGCTGGCTGCCCTGATTGTAGTGGCAATGCTGGTGCCTCAAGGGATGGCCTATGCCATGCTGGCAGGATTGCCGCCGATCATGGGCTTATATGCCAGCATCCTGCCGATGATCATTTATGCCCTGCTCGGTGGGAGTTCGACTTTATCGATTGGCCCGGTGGCGATCATTTCAATGATGACCTTTGCCACGCTTAATCCACTTTTTGAAGTCGGCTCACCGGTCTATATCGAAGCTGCGACCTTATTGGCACTGATGGTCGGCATTATTTCCCTACTTTTGGGATTATTCCGTTTTGGTTTTCTGATCCAGTTGATCAGTCATCCAGTGATCCAAAGCTTTATTATTGCCTCTGCCTTATTGATTGCTTTTGGACAGTTAAAGTTTTTGGTTGATCTTTCCTTAAAAGCCAATAACATTCCGGAGTTTGCCAGCAGTCTGCTGCAATATTTCCCGCTGCTGCACGTGCCCAGCCTGATTTTCGGCCTGCTCTCTATCGGTCTGCTGATCTATCTGCCCAAGTTATTAAAATCTCAGGCTGTCCAAAGCCGACTTGGCTCTACAGATTTTTTAGTCCGTGCGGTGCCGCTGATTCTGGTGTGTCTCGGCATTGCGGCGATTGTCTTTCTGGATTTAAAGCTTCAGGGCATTAAAACGGTCGGTGCAATTCCTTCCGGTTTTCCACCCTTATCTTTTCCACACTGGAACTGGGAACTGGTCATGACCTTATTACCGGGTGCCAGCATGATCGCCATGATCAGTTTTGTGGAATCCTTGTCGATTGCTCAAGCGACAGCCTTACAGCAACGCAGTCATTTAAACAGTAATCAGGAGCTGATCGCACTCGGTCTGGCCAATATCAGTGCGGGCGTGAGTTCAGCTTTTCCTGTGGCCGATGCCGGTGCTAAATCACCTATGGCCGGTGTTTTATCCTCGATTCTGATTATTTTCGTGAGCCTGTTCTTTACCGGATTTTTTGAAGATCTGCCGCTGACCATTCTGGCCGCGACGATTATTGTTTCCATCTGGAAGCTGGTTAATTTCCAGCCATTTTTTGACGCTTGGCGCTATTCCAAGGCAGATGGCCTTGCCATGTGGATTACTTTTCTCGGCGTGGTCCTGATTGATATTTCCACTGGTTTGATTATTGGGATCGTCTCGACCTTTGTGCTGATGCTATGGCGAATCAGCCGGCCGCATATTGCGGTTGTCGGTCTTGTCGAAGGAACCCAGCATTTTCGCAATATTCAGCGACATCAGGTCAGTACCTCCGATCGGGTGCTGTCACTGCGGATTGATGAGAATCTGACGTTTCTGAATGCCAATAGCTTCAAAGGTTATCTGATCAATGAGATCAGCCTGAATGACCAGCTACAACATGTGATTATCAACTGTTCCAGCATCAGTGCGATTGATCTGAGTGCCTTGGAAATGCTGGAAGATTTAAATGCGGAACTGGCCAAACTGGATATTCGCCTGCATTTTGCCGAAGTCAAAGGTCCGGTCATGGACAAGCTGCAAGCTTCTAAATTGATGACGCATCTGAGCGGGCGCATTTATCTGACCCATTTTCAGGCGATTCAGGACCTGGCACCAGAGATCTTTGAACAGCATAAAGATTATACGATTTAGAACAGCAGATACTTGAACTTATGGCCGGAGATTCCAACCGGTCATAAGTTCCAACTTTTTTAAATTTTCAAATATAATTTGAATTTATCTATTTAACTTTGATATTTATTTCATGAATACAATTTTAAAAGTGGTGATTTATTCATCATTTTAAGAAGTTTTTCTTCAATATAAGCAATGTTTTAAACCCGTTAATTTTAGAATACACCAATAATATCAATACCTTGGTTTTTATATGAAAATATATTTTAAGCCTTGTTTAAATTAAGTATAAAATAGCGCAACTTTTTCCCAAATTTAGCCCTCGTAATTTTCACAAGGCAACCTTATGTTTTCTGCCCTTATGCGCATGAGCTTAGTCTCTCGAATCATCATCGCCATTATTTTAGGTGTGGGTGTGGCTGTGGTATTTCCCGAAGCTACTCCCTCATTAAGCCTATTGGGCGACCTGTTTATTAAAGCCTTGAAGTCTGTTGCACCGATTCTGGTTTTCATTTTAGTTTTAGCTTCTATCGCGAATTTTAAAGTGGGCCAGTCCAACGCCGCCATCAAGCCGATTATGCTGATGTATGCGGTCGGTATGTTCCTTGCTGCACTGAGCGCTGTGGTTTCAAGTATCTTATTTCCAAGTACGCTGTTCCTGGATATTGCTGCGCAAGCTGATTTGCAGCCGCCTGGCAGTCTGGTAGAAATCCTGAAGAATTTGCTGCTGAGCTTTGTCGCCAACCCGGTTGTTGCGATTGCTGAAGCAAACTTTATTGGTATTCTGGCCTGGTCAGTGGCATTAGGCATCGCCTTCCGTCATGCATCGGATAGCACCAAGACGCTTTTAAATGATGCAGCCTTTGCAGTGAACTATGTGATTCGTCTTGTTATCAGTTTTGCGCCTGTGGGTATTTTTGGTCTGGTTGCAGTAACTTTTGCTGAATCTGGTCTGGATACGCTGACCAGTTATGCGCATTTACTTGCTGTGCTACTTGGAACGATGGCTTTTGTGGCACTGGTGATTAATCCGCTTCTGGTTGCCTTAATGACGCGTAACAACCCGTATCCACTGGTGTTCACCTGTTTGCGCGAAAGCGGGATTACCGCTTTCTTTACCCGTAGTTCGGCAGCCAATATTCCAGTCAATCTGGATCTGGCAAAACGTCTGGGCGTCAAGGAATCGACTTCAAGTATTGCGATTCCTCTGGGTGCTGCGATCAACATGGCTGGCGCTTCTGTCACCATTACCGTCTTGTCATTGGCGGCTGTAAATACTTTGGGGATCAGCGTCGATTTCACCACTATGCTCATTCTTTCTGTGGTGGCAACCGTTTCGGCATGTGGTGCTTCAGGTGTTGCAGGCGGTTCATTGTTACTGATTCCAGTTGCATGTGGTCTGTTTGGTATTTCTTCGGATATTGCCATGCAAGTCGTTGCGATTGGTATGGTGATCAGCGTATTGCAGGATTCTACTGAAACTGCGCTAAACTCATCGACCGATGTTTTATTTACTACAGCAGTAGACCGCGCATCAAATTGATTTTATATTGATTAATCAATATGTTTAGCCAATGATATTGTTATGCCATTACAGCGTTTACCTACCTGGGTACAATTAGGGGCGTTTTTTCTTGCGGTCAATGCCGGCATGATTAACGTCCTGGGTCTGGTGACGGTACTGCACCAGTCTGTTTCACATATGACCGGTAATGTCAGCATGCTGGCCATGGCCCTGCTGAACTGGCAACCAGAACAGATGTTGTATCTCTTTCTGGTCACACTCTGCTATGTCATTGGCTCATCCTATAGCGGGCTGATTCTTGGAAATAGTCACTTTCGCCTGGGGCAGCTTTATGGTTACCCTTTAAGCCTGGTGGCTATTTTTATTTTGATCTGCTGGTTATTATTGCCCTATTTCCCGCGCTATGCCTTGTTATGGGCCTGCGTTGCCATGGGTGTGCAAAATGCCATGGTCAGCCATTATAAAGGCGCCATCATTCGCACCACACATTTATCTGGCGTACTGACCGACCTCGGCTTGGCAATGGGCTACCGGTTACGCGGTTTAGAAGTAGAATCACGACGCGTGGTTTTGCATCTGCTTATTTTGCTCGGTTTTTTAAGCGGTGGCATTCTTGCCAGCTGGCTATATCCTTATTTAAAATTAAATGCATTCCTGATCCCGGCAGTGCTGAGTCTGATTCTCAGTCTCACGTATTGGGTGATTTATTTACGTTATCGACATCAACACGACTAATATCTGGACATTCTCATGGTTAAAAATGCATTGCAGGCACAATTGTTAAAGGCAGGATTGGTCGATAATAAAAAAGCCAAAAAACTGTCTAAACAGGCTGTGCATGAAAAACGCACCGGTGACGGTAACGAGGCTGAAATCAAGGCCAAGATTGAACAAGACAAACAGCAAAAAATGGCTAGAGATCAGGCGATTGAGCAAGAGAAAAAAGCAGCTTTGCAGGAAAAAGAACTGAAAGCCGCAATCATGCAAATGATTAATCAGCACAAAATCCGTGATACTGACGGCGATGCGGTCTATCAGTTTATTGATGACAGTAAAGTCAAAAAAGTCTATTTAAACCAGCAAATCTATAATGCACTGGTCGCAGGCAGTTTGGTCATTGCACGTGAAAATGATAGCTATGCGTTTTTGCCTAAAGCTCTGGCAGATCGTATCAATGCGAAAATGCAGGGCTTTATCATTGTGAATAATTCAGAGAAAAATGAAGAAACCACTGATGAAGAAGATCCATATGCAGCTTATGTCATTCCTGATGATTTGATGTGGTAAGCATCGCGATATCATTACTGAAATATCGAAGATCAGAAACCGGCGAATTCGCCGGTTTTTTATTTGTATACATTGCTATTTAATAATTCACATCAACAGAAATGTTTTAAAAAGTTATCCAATATTAAAAAATCTGATCCAAAACTATAAACTTGATCTAAATTTTTGATTGAAGAGAAAGATCGTTTGGAACAGTTTAATTTTATTCGGAATATTCAAGAATGGGCAGATCAGTACCCATGGCTGGAAATGCTATCTTCACTGAGTATTGTGATCTTACTGGCGATTCTTGCCAATCTATTTGCCAAACAGATTGTGGTACGCGGAATACGTCAACTGATTTCCAGAATGCCTTTTGCCAATAATCAGATTTTTGCTGAGCATAGCGTGATTCGCCGGATTGCCAATATTGTTCCCGCAGTCGTGATCATGAACGGGATTACCACGGTACCGCATTTATCTGACAAGGTTGAGTCCTTTGTGCAAATGGGGGCACAGGCTTTTATTTTCCTGACGATTGCCTTAGCTCTTGGTGAATTACTGAATATTTTTAACCTGGTCTATCAGCGTAATCCCAAGTCACGTAACAAACCGATTAAAGGTTATTTGCAGCTGGTCAAGCTGATTATCTTTATTGTCTGTGGCCTGATGATTCTCGGCACTTTCCTGAAAAAGGATGTCTTTACCTTGCTGGCTGGCTTCGGTGCCATGGCCGCGGTGTTGATGCTGGTCTTTCAAAATACCATTTTGTCGCTGGTGGCGTCGGTTCAGATTTCATCCTATGACATGGTGCGTATTGGCGACTGGATCGAAATGCCCTCGCTGAACGCGGATGGCGATGTCATTGATATGTCATTACATACCATTACGGTACAGAACTTTGATAAAACAGTGACCACGATTCCGACCAATAAACTGGTGACGGATACCTTTAAAAACTGGCGTGGTATGCAGGAAGCCGGTGCGCGCCGGATCAAGCGCTCGATTCATATTGATCAAAGCAGCGTACATTTTATGTCGGCTGAAGAACAGAATAAGCTGAAAAATTTTATTTTGCTGGATCAATACCTGAATACCAAATCAGAGGAACTGGAACAATTTAACCTGCAACTGAGCCATCATTCGCAATATAACCAGCGCCGTCTTACCAATTTAGGAACCTTTCGTGCTTATGTAGAGTTTTATCTGCAACAGCATTCGGGCATTAGTAAAAATCATTCCCTGATGGTGCGCCAATTGCAGCCAACCAGTGAGGGTTTACCGCTAGAGATTTATGCCTTTACCAATACCACCGCCTGGGTGGAGTATGAAAATATCCAGTCTGATATCATGGATCATCTGCTGGCGATTATTCCGGAATTTGGTTTAAAAGTGTATCAAGCGCCTTCAGGTCTTGATTTAAAGGAAGCATTTACTCAACCGTCTTCTATTATTACTTAAACACAAGTCATCCAATCTCAAGCCTGAGGTGCTGCTGCATTTCAGGCTTTTTTATTTCCTCATCTATTTAAAACCTGACTGGCATAAATCTGGCTTTAGTTTAATTTTTATAATCCAAGTTTTAATTGAGTGAATCATTTTGTGGCAATTTCACCCAATTACGGGCTTAAAAAAACAGAATCCTTTATAATTCCCGAAAAGCAAAATGCATGATAAGAGTACGATAATGTTTCGATGGCTTGAAAGACTGGTTGACCCCTATCCCACCAAAAATCTGAACCAACCTTTACCGACCAAGTTTTTTCCATTTGTCTGGCAGGCAGCCTATGGAGTCCGCCGTTATTTGCTGATTCTGGTACTGTGTACTGCCGGTGCTGCCAGCTTCGAAGCTTTTCTGTATTCAAAAATTGGTGAGCTGGTGAACTGGCTCAGTAAAAGCCAGCCCGATACTTTTCTGGAACAGCATGCTAGCAATTTAACCTTACTGAGTATTGTTCTTCTGGCCAATATTTTTTTCGCTAGCGCCCAATCCCTAATTAAGCATCAGATTTTGTATAGCAATTTCCCGATGCGTTTACGCTGGCGCTTTCATAATCTGCTCATGAAACAAAGCCTGGATTTTTTCCACAATGATTTTGCCGGACGATTATCGGCCAAAGTTATGCAAACCGCTCTGGCAGTACGCGAATTCTGGGTCATTCTGGGTGACATGCTGGCTTATGTGCTGATTTATTTCATCACCATCAATATTGTTTTGGGTGCAATTTCACCCTTGCTGATCATTCCATTGATGGTCTGGCTAGCCTTGTTTATCTGTGCAGCGTGTTATTTCATTCCACGTTTGAGCAAAATTTCCAATGCTCAAGCGGATGCCCGTGCCGTCATGACCGGGCGTATTACGGATGCCTATACCAATATTCAGACCGTGAAGCTGTTTGCTCATGCCGGCCGTGAAAGTCAGTATGCCAAGACCTCAATGCAGGAATTTATGGTAACGGTATATAAACAGATGCGTCTGGGTGCTCAATACGAAATCAGTATTTTACTGCTGAGTGTAGTGTTATATGGCGGCGTACTGGGTACCGCGATCTGGCTGTGGATGGAAGGTCAAGCCGAGCTAGGCATTATTGCCGCAACTACGGCAATGGTACTGAAACTGAACAGTATCGCCGAATTTATGATGTGGCAGACCTCAGCCCTGTTTGAAAATGTCGGTACCATTCAGGATGGTATGAAAACGTTAGGCCGCAAAATTGCCATTGAAGATAAACCGGGTGCCAAAGAGCTACAGCTCAATCACGGTGAAATTAAATTTGAAAATGTCAGCTTTGCCTATAATGATAAAAACGTGATTGATCAGTTTAATCTGACCATTCGTCCAGGTGAAAAAATTGGTATTGTCGGCCGTTCAGGTGCCGGGAAATCTACCCTGATTCAACTGTTGTTGCACTTTTATCATATTAACCAGGGTCGTATCTTGATCGATGGTCAGGATATTGACGATGTGACTCAGGACAGTTTGCGCAAGAACATTGCATTAGTGACTCAAGATACTTCACTGCTACATCGCACTGTCGCTGAAAACATTAAATATGGTCGTCCGGATGCGACTGATGAAGAAATGTTTGAAGCCGTACGTAAAGCCAAAGCGGAAGAGTTTATTCCCAATCTGACCGATTTGCGTGGTAAAAAAGGCTATGAAGCCTATGTCGGTGAACGTGGCGTGAAACTTTCCGGCGGACAGCGTCAGCGAATTGCAATTGCACGTGTGTTCCTGAAAGATGCCCCGATTCTGATTCTGGATGAAGCGACCAGTGCGCTGGATTCTGAAGTCGAAGCAGCCATTCAGAACAGTCTGGACGACTTGATGCAAGGTAAAACCGTGATTGCAATTGCGCATCGCCTGTCTACCATTGCCCAGATGGATCGTCTGATTGTACTGGATCAAGGCCGAATTGCCGAACAAGGTACCCATGATGAACTGGTGGCATTAAATGGCATCTATGCCCAACTTTGGCAGCGTCAAACTGGCGGCAGGCTGATTCAGCAACAGGTTAAAGCATCGAAAAATCTTGATTAATACAAAATCAGCAAGAGGATTAAACCGTTGATGATTTGATTGTCTTCAATACTGAAAAGGTCTGGGAAAAAGGAAAACTTTGCCCAGACCTTTCTTTTTAAAATCTTCTATACAGATGAACCTTAAGTTGCCATCTATCTGGCATTTTAATGAAATGACATAATTCTCTAGTTCTGAAAGCGCTCTGATAAAGTCCTGTTCAATTCTTAATAAAACTAGACCAATCGTCCTGTCCTGAGCAAACAGATGCTGGGATGCGACTTGTTCAATAAAATAATTTTAATTTCATCAATAAAATTATGCGGTTTAAATTGATTTTAATGCTGAATTCAGGCTAATCTGCCAGTGGCAGAGTCACAATCGCCAAAATTTTGTCCAACAATTTTAATGAAAAATAAAAATTTGAATGAGTGCAACGGATCGCGCATGAAAACAATTGCTCCACGCCAAGACCAAGGAATTCCAGGTGTTTACGGTCTCCTGCTTCTCGATGTCATTTCCCGCTGGGGTTATAATAATGAGTCGCTTTTCAAATCTTTTGGCCTGACCAGTGAACAGTTGGCAGATCCTGATTTTCGTATTCCGACCCCTGTCGCCAATGAACTGGTCAAATATGCCCTGAAACTGACCGGCGAACCGACCTTGGGCTATCATCTCGGCACACAGATGCGGATCTCGATTCATGGCTTTATTGGCTATGCCATTATGACAGCGAATAACATTACTGATGCACTGGTACTGGCAAATCGTTTTATTCAACTTCGTTTACCCTTCCTGCAACTATTTTTCTCGACCTTTGGTGCTAAAGCCACGGTACAGTTGCAAACCGATATTCAACTTGAACCTCTGCGTACCGAAATTTCAATTGCCTTGATGATCGGTCTGATCAGTATGGCCAAGGCCATTACAGGCGTTACTGATGCGACAGGAGAAATCGACTTCGATTTTAAAAAACCGGAAAGTTTTGAACGCTTTATGGCGAAGTTTCCCACCCATCAGTTCCGTTTTGAACAGCCGCATTTAATCTTGAGTTTTGATAAAAATTACCTGATGAACAAGCTGGTGCATGCCGATCCGATTGCCAGTCAGATTGCAATTAACCAGTGTGAAACGGAACTTTCTGCCTTGGGTGAGCGGCACCGGATTGCCATGCGTGTCCGTGATATCTTGACCCATGCCGAGCAACATTATCTGAGTATTGAAAGTGTGGCGGATCGCTTACATATGTCTGACCGCACCTTAAAACGTCAACTGGCGGCTGAAGGCACCTCATTTTCTACCCTTGTTGATGAAGTGCGTTACCGTGGAACAGATTGCCGATGAACTGGGTTATAGTGATGTGGCCAATTTTAGCCGGGCGTTTAAACGCTGGAGTGGTCGCAGCCCGAGCAACTGGCGCAAAGATCCTTATTTATAAGGGAGCATAAGCCTTTTGTTTTGCTTAAAAAGAATGTATAAAACATGTCAAAAATGATCTTAAGATTTTTAAGGAGTTATCAATGAATCATCCTGCAGAATTAAAGTACGCAAGTACACATGAATGGGTGCGCATTGAGGGTGATCTTGTTGTGACCGGTATTTCCGACCATGCACAGGATGCATTAGGCGATCTGGTCTATGTCGAAGCACCAGATCTTGATTCACATATCACTGCAGGTCAGCAAGCCGGTGTAGTTGAATCTGTCAAAACTGCTTCCGATATTCATGCACCGGTGTCTGGTATAGTGGTTGAAATTAATCCTGATCTTGAAGATGATCCTGATTTCATTAATGACGACCCATATGGCAAAGGCTGGATCTATAAAATCAAGCCAGACAATATGGCAGATGTCGAAAAGCTGCTTTCAAATACAGAATATGAAGCTGGCCTATAAGCCATTTTAACTTTAAAAAAATCAGCCTCCGGGCTGATTTTTTTATTAAAGATCAATCGTCGCATTTTCCAGTTCAAATTAAATTTCATGTGTTTATCATGAAATATCATTGTATTTTTCCTAAAGTCTTGATCATATTCACTTCGCTCCTGAATAGGTCGCGCTTATTTATAACAATAATTTCCCATGCTGAGCCCAGCGTCTCACAGCATATCATTTTAGGAAAATCATGAACGCCAATGCAGCGCCATTATGGACCAAGTCATTTATCCTTTGTCTGGCCAACAACCTGTTTTTATTTATTTTCTATTTTGCGCAAACCACAATTTTGCCAATATACATCTTAAAAGAATTAGGCGGCAACCTGACCCAGGCAGGTCTGGCCATGACCTTGTTTATGGTCTCTGCCATTGCAGTGCGACCTTTTAGCGGTTTAATTATCGAAAAATTCGGGGTACGCAAGACTCTGATTATTTCAGAAGTGTTCTTTAGCCTATTTTCACTTACTTATCTGCTGGCAGATCAGCTCACGATTCTGTTTATCATCCGTTTCTTACATGGCATCTGGTTCAGTATTTTGACCACAGTTTGCGTACCTGTCGTGAACCAGTTTATTCCGGAGCAGCGTAAAGGCGAAGGCATGGGCTATTTTGTCATGTCTGTAAATCTGGGAATTGTCTTGGGGCCATTGATTGGTCTGAGCCTGATGGAATACTGGTCTTATTTTCAGGTCAGTACGCTATTAATCGCCTTAGTTTTTATCGGATTTACCTTCTGTTTTCTGATTCCGGTCAAAGAACCTGAAAAAATAATTGAAAATTCCAACAAGAAAACATCGCTTGAGTTGACAGATTTTGTAGAAAAAACGGTATTACCTGTCGCGGTATTGGCCATGCTGATTTCTTTTTCTTATGCGAGCATCATGTCTTTTATCGCCCCCTTCGCAGCCAGCAAGAATTTAATGGCCTATGCCGGTTTATTCTTTGTGGTTTTTGCGAGTTCCATGATGAGCTTACGGCCGATCACCGGAAAAATTTATGATCGTAAAGGCCCGCAATATGTGATTTATCCGGCATTGGTGGCTTTTAGTCTGGGCCTGTTTTTACTCAGCCAGATTCAGACCCTATGGGGATTTATGCTAGCTGCAGTCATGGTTGGCGTGGGCTTTGGCAGTGTGCAGCCGTGTATTCAAACTTTGGCAATTCAACGTGCGCCCAAGCATCGAATTGGCTATGCAACCTCAACTTTTTATACTTTTTATGATCTGGGTATTGCCATCGGTTCATTGCTGATTGGTGCGATCATTGCAGCTTATAGTTATCAGTTTGCTTTTCTACTGTGTGGTATTTTAACCTTAAGCAGTATTGTTTATTTTAAGCTGATGGTACAACGCAAAACCGTCTAATTTTATGGATTGAATTGAATAATAAATAAGATCAATAAGAACAGACAGAAAATTCTGCCTGTGATTTTTTGAGTAAATGTTTATTCTGACACCGAAGTATTCTCTGCTTCTTTCTCATCCGCTTTTGGATCTTGCATCATGGTGAATTGGGTTGCTTCACTAGCTGGTGCAGTACTGTCCTGACGATTGCTTTTCAGCTTGATCTGCAGGCGTAACTCATTGGTAGAATCGGCATTACGCAAAGCTTCTTCATAAGAAATTTCACCCTGGTTATACAGATCAAATAAAGCCTGGTCAAAGGTCTGCATGCCCAGTTCACGGGATTTCGCCATAATTGCTTTCAGCTCATGGAATTCACCTTTCAGAATCAAGTCTGAAATAAGTGGTGTATTTAACATGATTTCAATCGCTGCACGACGGCCCTTACCATCCTGAGTACGGATTAAACGCTGTGAAATAATTGCCTTCATATTGGAGGACAAATCCATCAATAACTGATTCCGGCGTTCTTCCGGGAAGAAGTTAATAATCCGGTCCAAAGTCTGGTTGGCATTATTAGAATGCAATGTTCCCAAACACAAATGACCAGTTTCCGCAAAGGCAATCGCGTGTTCCATGGTTTCAGTATCGCGAATTTCCCCGATCAGAATTACATCTGGCGCCTGACGCAAGGTATTTTTCAGCGCGTTGTGCCAAGAATGGCAGTCCACTCCGACTTCACGATGAGTAATCATGGATTTTTTATGCTTGTGCACATATTCCACTGGATCTTCTACAGTGATGATATGCCCGGCCGAATTTTCATTACGGTAGTCAATCATCGCCGCGAGTGAAGTTGATTTACCTGAACCCGTTCCACCGACCACCAGCACCAGTCCGCGTTTTTCCATAATCACATGTTTCAGGGATTCAGGCAGTTTCAGCTTCTGGAAATTTGGAATTTCTGCAGTAATGGTACGAATCACCATACCAACATTGAGTTGTTGCTGGAACACATTGATCCGGAAACGGGAAACGCCCGGCACAGTGATGGCAAAGTTACACTCAAGGTCAGTTTCAAATTCTTTACGCTGTTTATCATTCATCAGGCTGTAGGCAAACAGCTTGGTTTTTTCAGCCGTGAGTTCCTGCTGTCCAAAAGGTTTCATTAAGCCTTGATGTTTAATACTCGGTGGAAAATCAGCCGTAATAAATAAATCCGAACCGCCATATTCCACCACCTTGGTCAGCATGTGATGCATGAATTTTTTTGCTTCGTCCAATAATTCTGCCGAGAACATCTTTTCCCCCCAGAAATGCACAACTGCACAAATCTCAATCTTAGATTTATGCCAAAATATTTTGATTTCATTGTGAAGCGTTTTTTAAAAAGCCTCAAACACATTTGATTTATAAAGAAAATATTTTAAAGTTTTTATGTGATTTACTTCAATAAAAATGAAATTAACCTGCAATATGTACGCTTTTTTTTAAAGCAACTCTGCTCAAAAAGAAGATTGTCATTTAAATGGTAAAACTCTATCAGACGACTCATTATTTGTCCTTTACGACATATAGAGTATTATTTTTCTTTCCTTATGATTACCAACTTCCCTATTTTTTATGTACCAATTTCGGTTCTATCACATGTAATAATGACTTATGAAAAATAGGACAATGTTTATAAAAATTGAACAAAACCGTGGAATATTATTTAAATATTGAGCGTGGAACGTGATAGATCATTAAAAAAGCCCAGGCACAGATGCTTGGGCTTTTTAAGTCAATATAAGATATTGTTATTAAAATAAAAAGTTCTTAATTTCGAATAACGTGTATTATGTTAATTTTAGAAAATCTTAATCTTTAGCTAACATAATCATCAGTTGATATCACTTGAGCATATGCAAATTCAAAAGCGGCCATTAATGTTGCATGAACATGGCCCGCAGGTACTTTAACGCCATTAAATTCAAGGTCTAGTGTTGCACAAGCATCATGAATAACTTTTACCTTATAACCAAAATCAGAAGCAGCACGAACAGCAGCATCAACACACATATGGCTCATAGCACCAATCACGACTAACTCAGTCACTTGATTGCTATCTAAAATTTCTTTGAGATTCGTATTTAAGAACGCATTGATGTGATTTTTAATGATTACAGATTCATCTTCTTGCGGCTTAACTGTGTCCTGAAATTCAATATCATTTGAGCTAGGTTCAAATATAGGCGATTCAGCATTAGCAATATGTTGAACATGAATCACTTGAGTACCCTGTTGACGGGCCTTCGCAATTACTTTCACTGCATTAGCAGCAGCGTGTTCAATATTTACCAATGGTAATTTACCTGTAGGTAGATATTCATTTTGTAAGTCAATAACTAATAAAGCTGATTTTGACATATCTATTCCTTTACTTAACTAATATTTGTTTTGTTCTGCTTAGGATTTTAAAGAAGTGGAAGCATTCCACTTCTTTAAGTTACTCTAGAAAGAAAGCGTTTCACCATCGATAGGAATTAACACCTTATCTTGAATCCCTTTGTCTTCTACATATTCTGCAAGTTGAGCACGTGTTACCGACATGTGGTTAATGGCATCCATATGAACCGCGACAATTTTAGCATTAGGTGCTTTTTGGGTTGCACGATAAGTATCTTCTTTGCCCATAATAATAGATTCTTTAAAGCCATCAACCAAGGCGTTACCTGTATTCAAGACAATCACATCAGGTTTAAATGTTTGAATCGCTTGATCAACTTCAGAACGCCAGATGGTATCTCCTGCCACATAAACAGTTTCATGGCCAGCAGCTTCAAATATCACACCCATTGCTTCACCTAATCCAGCTTTAAGCTTAGGAATACGGTACATCGCATCAGTACCATGTTGACCACCAGTTTTAGTGAGCTTAATCCCTTCAAAGGTCGCTTGCGTTAATACACGAACATCTTTGAAGCCTTGTGACTGAATGACTTTCTGGTCTTCTTTATTTTGTACAAACACTGGCATGTTGTTCGGAATAGTCGCTTGTGCTGCATCATCCCAATGATCTAAATGGGTATGGGTCACGATTACCGCATCTACACCTTCTAAAATCGTTTCGGGCTTGATAGGTAAATCGACTAATGGGTTCCGTAAATAGCTACGATGAGTATCAGGGAAACCTTCATAGAACCCTTTTTTAGCAAACATTGGGTCAATTAAAAAAGTCGTATCAGCATAGGTTACTTTAATCGTTGCATTGCGAATTTCTTGTATATGCGTAACTTTAGAAGTATCTCGCTGAACCACCTTATCATTCGCATATAAATGGACTGAAGCCATTGCCAGAGAGAGTGCAATAACAGAGCTACTTAAAATTTTATTCATGTTCCAGATCCAATCATTGAGTCATACTCGAATCATGATAGGAAAAATCAAATAATAAAATTGTCCTTAAGGACAATCATCGAAACTATTGGGACAACATGCTATATTTGTTATTTTAGAGAGGTAGATCGAATGGCCATACCAGTGATTGGATTATTCGTTTATCCCAATATAAATCCATTTCACTTCTCTATCCCCCATATCATTTTCAATATCAAGATTGAAGATAAACGCTTATTTGATCTGAAAATTTTTTCTATAGATGGCCAACCCGTAAAAACAGAACAGTCTATGATGATTATCCCTGATGGTGGGATTGAACTCATTAAAGAGTCGGATCTTATTATTATTCCTGGATGGGATGATTTTAATCATGAGCCTGAACAAGTACTTATCGATGCCCTAAATTGTGCATATCAGACTGGAATTAGAATTGTAGGGTTATGCTATGGAACTTATGCATTGGCATATGCTGGTTTACTTGATCATAAAAAAGCAGCTACGCACTGGATGGCTGAACAAGATTTTAGTGAGCGATTTCCACAGGTTCAGCTTGATCATGATGCCTTGTATGTAGAAGACCAAAGGATCGTAACCTCTGCAGGAACAGGCGCAGCGTTAGACTGCTGCTTGTACTTGGTACGTGAAATCTATAGTGCACAAATTGCAAATAAAGTTTCTAGAGTAATGGTAATTCCGCCTCACCGTGAAGGTGGGCAAGCTCAGTTTATTGAACAGCCAGTAGCAGAGTCGAGCCAGGATGCACAAATTAACCTATTACTTGATTTTTTAAGAAAGAATTTAGCTTTACAACATAATATTGAAAGCCTAGCTGAACGGACACATATGACACGTAGGACGTTCACACGGCATTTTAAGAAAGCGACAGGTATGACCTTAGTCGATTGGCTGAATACTGAAAGAATCAGATTAAGTTGTGAACTCTTAGAAACAACAAACTTGTCTATCGAAAAGATAACCGAGCTTTCAGGTTTTAATAATACCGTGTCATTTAGAAAAAATTTTCGTGAAAAATATGGTACCAGCCCTCAAGCATGGAGAAAAGCTTTTGGGATCATTAATGAGAATAATCCGCCCCATTTAACATAATGGGCATTATATGAAATAAATTTGTTAGAACCCATTTAAAGTGTCTATATTCTCACCAATAAAAATGTCTGGTTTATGATGGTTTTTATCACCATGGACTGGATATAAAATATAGATGCTGATCACTATGTCTGATAAAGA